>JBBSAX010000288.1:0-5738 GCA_038251885.1 Pyrinomonadales bacterium
CCAAAACCGAAGATCGCAACAAAGCATTATTCAGCGCAAATGTGCAAACCGTTCAACAGCTTCAGCTTTACAAAGCCAACAAAAGCAGCGAAGCAAAGTCAATCGTCGCCGATTACGAAAAAGTGGTCGAGATGTTAAAGGATATTTCAAGAAAATATGACGATGTTTCACGGTTAAATTTGGACGAAAAATATAAAGATTACGCCAAGCTCAAATCGGACGAATTCGTCAAACGCGCCGAAGCCGTAAATATTCGTAAAGGCAACGCGCTAGCATTTATGGAGATTGACGATTCAAAGACGATGTTGAGCAAATTTGACGAAAACAACGCCAAATCCGACCGTCTTTTCAAAGATGCCGAAGAAATTGGCACCAAAGCGAAAAAGATCGAAGAAGAAAATAAAGACATATTCAAACAAGCATAAAAGTTAAAAAACCAAGAGAAAATAAAGGGAAAATTATGAAATTCCAATTATCAACTATTATTACGGGTTTAATTTTTATGCTGACGCTGAGTTTTCAAACGGCGGACGCGCAGAAGAATAAAGAAACATCTCTGATTTCGCATCTGGTCAAAGAAGCGAATCAGCCTGATTCACATTCGGCGGACGATTTTTATCTTCTCGTGACGATTGGAAAAACGGATTATATCGCCGAACTCAAATCCGGCAAGGTTGTTAGTCAAAATAAATCGGCAAATCCGAGCGGCGGTTTCAGCGGCGTTTATGCCGAAGTTAGCATCTATCTTTTGAACAAAAGCAAAAAGGAAACCTCACAAGGCGCAGGGCAGATTTTGAAATTAACCGATACTAATTGGAAAAGAATCGCGCTCAACGAAACGGATTATCAATGCGCGGATGTCAAATCAATTCCGAAAGCAACATTAAGAGCTCTGAAAGTGGAGTGCAATTAATGAAAATCTTGCATTTAATAGTGCCGTTGACGATTTTACTGCTGATAGTTTTGGGCTGCGGCGGTGAATCGAAAACCGATGAGGTAAAAAGCGGCAGACTGAAATATGTCGAAACGCTTCGATACGGAAGCGTCGGCACTCACGGCAGTCAGGGTTGGTATGTTGGTGAGCGCGAATTTTTTGTCAACGATAAAAGTTGGTCGCCCGACGGAGTTGAAACGAAGGACATCGGCAACTGTATTAAGAGTCCGAACGAGGCGGTTGAAGCGTTGGAATGTTACAGCTACGTTCATTTAAAACAGCGCAATTACGTTTTGCGAATGAAAAACGATCAACCCGATTGGCTGCCGATTTCCAGCACGGGCGGTGCTTCCGATTCCGGCATTTGGGTCGGCGACGGTCATTGGCTGTTATTCAAAGATTTTTATTTAAATGTCGAAACCTTCGAGCGCAAAGAGATTAGAGGTTTGCCCGCTTATCCGAAAGATAATTTTATGGCGGCTTCGCCCGATTTGGAAACGATTATTTATGAAGAAAACTGTTTGATGGGTTTCTATGATTTTGAAACCAGGGAAAAGTTACCGAATAAATTGCTGGACGAACGATGCAAAAAACATTACGAGGGCGGCATTTATAAAGGCGTTGCTGCTTACTGGCTGGTTGATGCGAAAACCGGCGACGTGAAAATTCTCGAAATGAAGGAAGAAAAATATCCGTCGCTGAAACGCGGAATAGATATTCCCGCTGGAAGCCGTGAAAGCAATTTCAAGAAGATGCTCGTTTGGGAAAAGGACAAAAACGGGAAAGATCAGCTTGTAGCTCCAAAGTGAGTTTTATAAAAATTGCGCTTGTTTTTCGAGGTCGAGATTGTTTGGATTAGAGGAAATTAATTATGTCTGAAACTTATACGAATTTATTGCAGTGGCTGGTTATTCTGGGGTTTTTTCTGCTTGTTGTCGGCGCAATGTTTGCCGAAGCCTTTTGGTTGAGCAGAAAAGGTTGGGCGAGTTTTGGCAAGTCGTTCGTTTTTTCGGCTTTGTCGAATTTCATTGGCTTTGGAATCGGATTATTCACATTTTTCATCGTGTTTGGATTATTTTTGATGTTTTCGCTGGACGGCACGACTCAACGGATATTTGATTCTGCGGTTGGCGGACCGGCAGCGATTGCGATGTTGATTTTCGCCACTTTTCTAACGCCTGTGTTGCTGATAATTTGCAAGCGTATTTTTCTGGGAATTCTAAAAATGCAAACGGGCAAAACAGCTTGGCTTTACGCGCTCGTGAGTTCGATTTTGATTTTCATCATTGCGCTCGGCGTGCCGCTGGTCGCCGGATATTTTGCGTTCACATAAAAAGATTTTTCGCCGCGAAAACTTTGCGGCAGACGGTAATTTTTATCAATGAAAAACACTTTGAATTCAATTGTTACTTTCGTCGCCGGATTAATTTTCGTGTTCGGCTGCGGCGATTCGTCGGGCGCGATTTCGCCTGACGGCGATGATCCGAACGTGCGAAAAGTGGAACGCGGCAGACTGAAATTTGTTATCAGCGCGACTTCGATTCATACCAAAACGACTTCAATTTACCGAAGCGTGCATAGCCAATTTTACGTTGACGGCAAAGAATGGTCGCCCGAAAAAGATTTTATTCCGCCGCCGGAAACTTGGAAAAAATTTGTTTGGAAAAAAGACGCGAACGGCAGAGATAAATTAGTTGTGCCGCAGTTATTGGAAAAAGTTGAGAGATAAGAAATGATGAAATGGAACGCAGTAAAAGATAAATCGGGAGCTTATGAAATTCGCCGCAATGACGGTCAATTGTTTGGCGGAGTTGTGATTAACGGCAAAAAGCGCGGCATTGGTTTTGCCGGAAACGTCGAAAATAATCGTTACGTTTTTGAATATGAAGAAGGCGTTTTCAGCAAAAGCGTGAAAGTGTTTTCGGGTGCGGAAATTATTACGCAAATCGGAACAGTCAAACTCGGATTTATGGACGGTGGAACGCTCGAAACCGCGTCAGGAAATTACGAATGGAAATCAATCGGCTCGTCGAAAATCTGGACGAACAGCGATAAAAATGCCGTTATGTTTCTTGATTTGGAAAATGACGCGGAAAAAACCGTTGCAGTTTTGAGTGCCGAAAATCTCGATGAAAAAGTTAAAGAATTATTGCTTTTGTGCGGTTGGTATTTATTGGTCGTCGAATATCGCACCGGATTTACCAACAGTAATCTCGCCGGAATGCCCGTCAAAAGCGCGGATTTTCAAAAAGCAAATAAATCGGGAGCGGAATACGGCGATTGGTGGGAAACGATTGTTGATGCCTTCATAAGTTGAAGTTTTTAACAACACAAAGATTCAAAGAATCAAAATATTATTACATAAGCACGAGAAAATTATGAAAAATCTAACGACCGGCATTATCGCAATCGCGATTTTGGTAATGATAGTTTTGGGCTGTTCAAACTCTGACAATAATTCGGCGAACACTTCCAATACGACTTCCAACAGCAGTTCAAACGACGGCAAATCTAATTCAAATACGTCAACTTCACCAACTTCGAAAGATGATGTTGAAGGCAGTTACAGCATCACCGGAAAAAATCCGTCGGGTCAGGCATATCAGGGCGATTTGACGATTAAAAAACAGGATCAGGTTTATCAATTTAGCTGGAGCGTCGGCGGTTCGGCTTACGATGGCGTGGGCGTGCGCGAAGACAATTTAATTGCCGTCGGTTACGGCGCGGGCGACAATGGCAAAGGCTGCGGCGCGGCGATTTACAAAATCGGCGACAAAATGCTCGAGGGCAAATTAGGCGGCTGGGGCTACAACAGCGTCGGCAAACAAACCGCGATTTTGCTTAAACAAAGTAAAGAAGGTGGCATCTACACGGTCAGCGGAACGGACACTGACGACTCGGATTATGAAGGCGAACTGTTCGTAGCTACCAGCAAATCGGACGTTTATCAATTTGCCTACGCCGAAAAAGGTACCGCCAAATACGTCGGCACCGGAATCAAGGTTGACGATTATTTCGGCGCGGGAATGGGTGTCAAACAATGCGGTTACGTTGTCTATCAAGTTAAAGGCGACACACTCGAAGCCGCGTGGGGCATAATTGGCGACGGCAAACTCGGCATCGAATTGGCGAAGCGAAAATAAATTTAACAAGATGAAATACCTACAAATACTGGCAGGTTGCTGATATGTAGAATGTGGACGAACAAATACAAAATAAGTGCGTGGCTTTTATGTCCCGATGTGCGTTTAATCTGCGAAATTTCGACAATTAGCGGAGCCGAAAATGAACCATCGTAAACGGAAGTTTGGAAACTGCTCGAACCTTTGGCGGACAAAGTTTTAGATTCACGAAACGGTTTGGGCTGTCAATATGAACTTAATTCGATAAAAATTGTTAAATTGTGATGATAAAAGGCGACGGAAGAAAATTATGACAGGCTTCATCGGTTTATTTATACTGTTTGGCATTGTGGTTTTAATTGCCGTTCTCGCTATGAAAAATAAACAAAACAACAATTTGACGGCGCAGTTTTATGAAACGCATTGGCTGCTTCCGATAACTGAAAATCCGGCACTAATTTTTGAAAAATTCAATAATCAAAAAGTGTATCTCAGGCACGGAAATCTGCAAACGGCGGAGGCGGAAAATGTGCAGTTTTACTGGTGCGAATGGTAAATTCAATCAATGATCAGCAGTGGAAATTCAAGGTAAATAAGAACTGATTATTATCTCGCCGCCGCGTTTTCGCCCGAAACCGTGAGCGCAGAATTCGAGCGGAAAGCTATTAAATTTACCGGCAAAAATGAAGCAGATTTTTCATAAAAGGCGAAAGATTTTTTCGTTTTGAACACGGAAAAACTGTATCACTGCGAAAAATTAAGTGACGGCAGTTGTTTTGATTTGCGGGCGTATGAAAAATCTCGCCGAAGATTATGAACGGGATTTTTCTTGGCTGCAAATAATATTTCGGCTTATAAATAAAATGAAGGAAAAAGCTGTTGAAATAAAAAAAGATTTGCCGCTCGAAATTGAAGCGAAAACTGAATCCCGGAGATTTTCGATTGAGCAGTTTTTGGAAAAAATGGCGGCGAAATATTACAACAAAAGCCGCGATATTATAAATTTGACCGATTCGATGATTCGCAATTATCACGACACGAAAAGTAATCCGAGTTTGTCGCTGCAAGATCACGCCGAATCGTTAAATCTGAGTTTGAAAGAAGTTGAAGCGGCGAGCAAAGCGATTACGGAAATAAAATTTCCGTTGGACGAATTTCTTGCCAAAGGTTTTCAGATTCGCGAATTGCTCGAATATGAATATCAGTTGGCATATCGTTTGAATTTTCCGGGTCGAATGTTAATTTATTTAGACCGAAATCAAATTTTTTTGGACGATTCGCGTCCGTTTAAAGTTTATTTTAGATAAAAATATGGGAATGTTTGGTGTAAAAAAAATAGTTTGTCCAAAAAATGAATGGACGATGATAATTTCAAATGCTTTCGTGCAAATGCCTGTTTCAAAGCGGATAAAATTTGTCTCCGAAAGCGGTGAGCCGGTGGACGGAATTTATTCGGAAAAACGATTTTTGTGGATTATTCCGCAATCTCCGGTTGAGGGAAAACTACAATCTGAAATGGTTTTCGACCGCTATTGGATCAACACTTTTTATTCGGTTCAAATATGTCCGACAGTTGATTTGATTGCCGAAATTGACTGAGTTTGTAGGATATTGAGATGAAAAGAATGAAAAAATTAAATTTGATATTACCGTTTATGAGTTTATTAACAGTGATCTCCGGC
>JBBSAX010000289.1:0-5687 GCA_038251885.1 Pyrinomonadales bacterium
AAGAAAAGATATTTGCCCACGAAATACACGAAAAATACGAAAAGTAAAATTTTTTTCTGCGCGTTTTCGGTTTGCTTTTTCTTCATTTTCGTTTAATTTGTGTGTTTCGTGGGCAAATATTCTTATCCCGAACTGACGTTATTTACACTTTCTCAAGCAATTTCATAATTTGCTGAGCGTCGGCGCAAGCACCTGTTATGACAAACTAGCTTTATTTAGTTCTTCAAAAGATTTTACTTTTTATCTTCAAATTTCGAGCGCAATTGGCTTGCCATCGCACGGGTTACGAGCCAATCGGGTGCGGTATTTCCAAAAATAGAAATGATATAGTTGAGCCAACCTGAAACGACGGTCGTTTTTCCGCTTTTAATTGCGCTTAAAGCCGTTTCGACAACTTCTTCCGGGGTTTGAATTCCCTTTTGCGCCATTGAATTTTTTACGCTCGAATCAATATTTGCCGCTTCAAAAAATCCGGTGTCGGTCGGTCCGGGACAGAGATTCAAGATTTGGATACTGTGCAGACGATTTTCTTCGGCAATCGCTTCGCTAAAAGATGTGACGAAGGCTTTGGTCGCGGCGTAAGTTGACATAAACGGAATCGGTTGGAAACTTGCGGTTGAGGAAACATTGATTATTACGCCGTCTTTTCGTTCGCGCATTTTTTCCAGATAGCGATGCGTCAACGCAACCAGCGTCATAATATTCAGAGTTATCATTCGCAGTTGATTTTCCAGATCGAGTTTTAGAAAATCGCCCATCGCACCGAATCCGGCATTGTTTATCAGCCAATTTACTTCGAGTCCGTGTTTTTCGGTTTCTTCAAAAAGGCGCGTGTCAGCTTGAAATTCGGTCAGATCAACGGCGACGTAATGCGCCATAATTTTGTGTTCAGACATCAATTCGTCGCACAGGGCGGCGAGTTTGTCTTCGGTTCGCGCAACTAAAACAAGATTATGTTTTTCGCTTGCCAATTTTCGCGCAAACGCTTCACCGATGCCGCCTGACGCTCCCGTTATAACTGTTGCTTTCATTTATTTTACTTTCCCCCGAATCGAATGAAAATTTAATTGATAAAGCAGATGCCGCAATTATAACAAATGTTCCCAAAAATCTTATAAATCCGGCAACTTTCGGCGTTGAGCCGATCAAACCCGTTTCCGTTAAAAGATAATTCCAATCGTGAAAACTGCCTTCGCTTCCCGTCAAACCGCCGAGCAAAACCAATTGCATTATGACCGCATCGGCAGCATAGACGAACACATTCAAAATGCTCTGTCCAACCCAGAATAAAACAAACGCCGCCGAATAATATTTTTCGTGATAAACGAAATATCCGACAAAGATCGCCGGCATTATTATTTGAAAAAGTGAACCGCCTGCAACCGACATAAATTCGCCGAACGGTCGGAACAAAAGATGTCCGGTTTCGTGAATCGGCAGATCAACAATGTCAAGCAAACTGCCGTTAAGCGGCGCGTAAGCAATTGAAAGAAAATAAACGGAAGCGATAATTGCAAAGATAAGTTTTGGATAATTGATTTGCATAATAAGAGTTTTAAGCAGATTTTTTTGTGGAAATCATCACGGTGGACAAGCCGTAACTCTCAGATTATAGCGTATTATCAAAACTCTTTGAACTAAAATTTTTGCTTGAAAAATTCATCTTCCGATATTGCATAAAGAAAACAGAGGATTCCATAATGTTCTTCGGTTTTCTCGCGCACCATTCCGAGTTTTTCCATAATGCGCCAAGAAGCCGTGTTTTCAGGATCGGCAACGGCGACGATTCTTTGTAAATTCTTTTCTCTAAAACCGAATTCCAACCACGCTTTAGCGCATTCAAAGCCGATACCTTTGCGCCAAAATTCTTTTGTCATTCCGTAACCGAGTTCGATTTCTCCGGTTTCTTCGAGTGGCTGCAAACCGCTCCAGCCGAACATTTCACCTGTTTCTTTCCAGATCATCGCGCACAATCCGAAGCCGTATTTATCGTAACAATCAATATAAAACCGCAAGCGTTTTTCGATTGTCTGCGGATTTTGCAGAAGACCGCCGCCAAGATATTTATTGACTTCCGGGTCGGTTCGCTGTTCGATCAGTTGCGGCAAATCTTCCGGCGTAAATTTTCGGATAATGAGTCTTTCGGTTTCAATCATAATTAGTCTTTAGCGGTCAGAAAACTCCCGACGCTTCATTTTTCCTATTTTCCCAATTAACTTTGGTAATCGAATAGTGAACCAGATCACGCCCGTAAAATTCGTCCGTATAATCGTAATTCATTCCGAGTTTTTTCATTACATTTTGCGAAGCGAGATTTTCGGGAAAAGCAACCGCGACAATTTTATCAAGACTTAATTCGTCAAAACCGTATTTCAAACACGCTTTAGCGGCTTCCGGCGCAAATCCTTTGCCCTGAAATTCTCTCGCAATCGCATAACCGACCTCGATCTCATCGGTTTCCTTTAAACGCCAGAGTCCGCACCAACCGATTAAATTACCTGATTTTTTTTCGACGACGGCGCAAAATCCGATCTTTTCATCTTCCCATTTCCCTGAAATCAATCGCAGCCAATTAAGTGTTTCATCCCGTTTTTTCTGCGGTTCACGAATAAAACGCATAATTTCCGCATCGCTTCGCATCGCAAAAACTGCGTCCACATCATCATCTGTAAAATGGCGTAAAAATAATCTGTTTGTTTCCAGCATAAAAAAGTAATTTCTAAATTAAATCATTTTATTTCAGAAAAAAATGGAAGAAAAACATTTGCAGTTTCGTCTAAAAATTAAAATCTTCAGAAAAAAGGAAAAATTATGAACAAAAAAGACGAAAACCGCAGAGATTTTTTGAAACGAATTTCATTGGCATCAATTGCCTTTCCGTTTCTGCTTAATTGTAAAAATAACACATTGGCGCAAAAGTCCGACGAAAACATTTTAACTTTGATGCGGAAAAACGCCGATCTGCGCGAAGATTGCGGCAATTGGTGCGGTTCGGCGCACGAAGCACCTGACGATGTTTCGTGGAAAGCGGTTTTAGCCGATGAAAAAGACGAAGGCGAACCGCTGAAAATTTCGGGAACGGTCTTTCAAATTAACGGCAAAACGCCCGCGCCGAATATTTTGATCTACGCTTATCAAACCAACGCGAAAGGCTTTTACGGTCGCGGAAAAGGCGAACATCCGCACGGCAAACATCACGGTTGGATGTTGACAGATAAGCAAGGTCGTTACGAATTTCGGACAATAAAACCCGCGCCGTATCCGCTTCGTGATACGCCCGCGCATATTCATTTCACGCTGACAGGCGTGGATTTCAAAGAATATTGGATTGATGACATTTGGTTTGAAGGTGACGATTTGATTACACCCGACATCAAGAAAAAACAACTGACGGGCAGAGGCGGTTTTAATTCCATTATAAAAACCGAAAAAGGCGCGGACGGTATTTTGCACGGCACACGCGACATTCAATTGTGGAAAATTTAGTGTTAAGTTAATTGAAAATTGCAATGGAGAGCGTCGCCCGAATGACTGAAAAAATGACCGAACAAGACTTGCTTGCCGAATGCAAAAACGGCAACCGCAAGGCGTTTGAGTCGCTTTTTTTGGCAAATCAGCGAAAAGTTTTTTCGGTCGCATTAAATTTTTTCGGTGGGAATCGTGAACTGGCGGAAGATGTTTCGCAACAGGTTTTTTTGAAAATCTTTAATAAAATCGCGGATTTTCGCGGCGACGCGGAATTTACAACGTGGATTTATCGAATGACGGTCAATGCTTGCATTGACGAACAACGCAAGACGCGCCGATTTTTTTCAATCGAGAATTTTTTCGGCGAATTTCGCACCCGTAAAACGCAGGACGAAAAATTTGAACGCCGCGAAGTTTCCGATGAAGTGCAAAAAGCGATTGCGACCTTGAAAATGAAATTTCGTCTACCGATTTTGCTGAGATATTCGGAAGATTTGAGTTACGAAGAAATTGCCAAGGTTTTGGATTGTTCAATCGGCACGGTTTCGTCGCGTCTGAATCGCGGACATAAAATGCTCGCGCAAAAATTGGGACATTTGAAAAGTGAGATTTAGTTTAGAGTTACGGCTTTAGCCGTAAATTGCCGCGAATTTTCACGCCTAAAGGCGTAACTCTGAACGCAAAATAAAATGAACGAAAAGCATTACAAAGAAAAACTCTCAAATTTCGTCAATCATGAATTGGCGAATGACGAACGGCAGATGATTGGCGAACATCTTTTGGTGTGTGCTGATTGCCGTGCGGAACACGACAAAATAAAATTCGGCGCGGCTTTGGCAAGTCAAATAAAACAATCGGACGCACCCGAAAATTTGTGGAATAAGATTGAAAATACGTTGGACGGAAAAGAAGAAAAAGCCAAAATTTCTTTGATTCCTAATTTCGCGTTTTTCAGTTCGCGCAGTTTTGTTGTGGCAACTGGTTTGCTGATTGTTTTCGGATTGACGACGGCATTTTATCTTGTGTTTTTACGAAATGACACAATGGAAACCGTCAAAACCGAAACGCCGATTTACAACGCAAATGTTGAAATACCTCAAGTTGTTTCAACATCGAACGAAACTTTGACAAATCAAAATTCAAACAAGATAGTTTCAGCAAATACTGATTCGAATATTTCGATTCAATCGCAAATTGCGAATTCAAACCCCAAAATTTTGCCAAAAGTCAGTCCAATTAAACCGAAAGAAGTTTTACCTGTGCAAAATAATCGGGCTTCGTGGAATGTCGAAACTTTGGCGGGAATGCCTAAGGTTGGAAATTCTTTTGAAAATGGAAAACTTGCAGTCGGACAATTCTTAGAAACCGATGCAAATTCGCGTGCAAAAATTGAAGTAGCGAATATCGGACAGGTTGAAATCGCGCCGAATTCGCGGGTTCAGCTTGTCAATTCAAATTCAAACGAACATCGTCTTTCGCTCGAACGTGGAATTTTGCAAGCGAAAATTCTCGCGCCGCCGCGCCTTTTTATTGTTGATACACCGTCGGCGGTGGCGGTTGATTTGGGTTGCGAATACACGCTCGAAGTTGACAAAGACGGAAATTCAAAACTGCACGTTACGAGTGGTTTTGTCGCGCTGGAAAAAGATGGACGCGAATCAATCGTTCCGGCGGGTGCGATGGCTTTGACGAAAAAAGGCAAAGGCATCGGAACGCCGTTTGCCGACGATTCTTCCGCCGAATTGCAAAACGCGCTTTATAAATTCGATTTTGAAAACGGCGGAAACGAAGCCTTGCAAACGATTATTAAAGAAGCAAATTTATACGATTCGCTGACGCTTTGGCATCTGCTTTCGCGGGTGCCGAAAACAGAACGCGAAAAGGTTTTTGACGTGCTTGCAAGTTTCGTCAAACCGCCTGCAAATGTAACGCGCGAAGGCATTTTGCGGCTTGATAAAAAAATGCTTGATGCTTGGTGGAAAGAAGTTGAAAATGTTTGGTTTAGTTAGTTCAGAGTAACGCCTTTAGGCGTGTAAATGCGACGATATTTTCACGCCTAAAGGTGTTACTCTGAACATTAAAGGAGATGGCATGATGAATTGGACGGTGGCGATGATACTCTGATTTTGAAAGAAAGTTGGAGTAGAGAGGCTTGAAGCTGAAATTTTTCGTGCGGCTTTATTGACCGCGTAAAGGAGACTAACTCCAATCCCGCTTCT
>JBBSAX010000290.1:0-5655 GCA_038251885.1 Pyrinomonadales bacterium
AATATTCGGCGCACCGCTTTTTGATCTGAATATCGAAGATTTGAAAACTCCCGGAATGGTTTTTCAAATCGGTCTTGTTCCGAGCCGCATTGATGTCATTTCGCAAATTGACGGCGTTGAATTCGACGAGGCTTGGAATGAACACAAAACCGTCGAGATCGAAGGCTTAACAATTCCCGTCATCGGCAAAACTCAACTTCTCAAAAACAAAAAATCAACCGGCAGAGCAAAAGACCGCAACGATGCGCTGTGGTTGGAAGATGAATAATCGGAACGCGCCTTATTTGAAGCCGTCATCGGATAAAAAGCCTGAAAAAGTTGGAAATATTAGGATATAATGGAAGAGTTATGATGAAACAATATATTTTGAGCGATTATTTGGAAAATGCTCTGGCGAGTGCCGAATACGACAAACTCGAAGACAACACTTTTTTCGGACGCATTCCAACTTGCAAAGGTGTTGTTGCCTTCGCCGCAACCTTGCGCGAATGTGAAACCGAACTACGTTCGACGCTTGAAGATTGGGTTTTAGTCGGTTTAAAACTCGGACATTATCTACCCGTTTTGGACAATCTGGATTTGAACAGAAAACCCGAATATGAAATGGAATCCGTGTAAGCGAAACGATTTTATCAAAAAACTCCGCGCACTCGGATTTGAAGGCGCGTATTCCGGCGCGAAACATCAGTTTATGGTTTTCAAACAATGCCGCCTGACAGTTCCCTCAAATTCAGAATATTCAGTTCCGCAACTAAAAATGATGATCCGCGAAGCCGAAGAAATTATCGAACGCAAAATCACGATTGAGGAGTGGAATGATTTGCCGTAATTCATCACAACGGCGAAACCTTCGACGCGCCGACCAAATGAATGAACCGGCATTCGTCCGATTCACAAGAAAAACGAGAACAATCCGACTCACCTTATTTGAAATCGTCGTCAGATAAAAAACCTGAAAAGATTGGGAATATCAGGATTTAGTAATTTGCAATTTTTATTTGACTTGAATACTATAAGTAACAAATGAAGCAAAAACTAACAGCGATTGATTTATTTTGTGGTTGCGGCGGAATGTCGAAAGGACTTCAAGACGCAGGTTTTGAAATCTCAGCGGGCGTTGATATTGAGCCGAATTATATCTGCACTTTTTCTCATAATTTTCCGAACGCTAAAAGTTTGCAAATTGATTTAGCGGAAACATCTCCTAAAGAATTTATGCAAACAATCGGAATAAATCGTGGTGAATTAGGTTTGCTTGTCGGAGGTCCGCCGTGTCAGGGATTTTCAAAAAATGTTCCGCGCAAAAAACGCTTTTCGGATGATCCGCGAAATAAACTCATCGAAGTTTTTTTGGATTATTGCGAGGCATTGCAACCGCGATTTGTTATTTTGGAAAATGTCGCGGAAATGAAAAACGGTTTTGAGCAAGTCTATACGGATGAAATTCTTTCGCGGTTGAAAGGCTACAAGATAACACCAATGACTTTAAACGCCGCCGATTATGGAGTTCCGCAAAAAAGAAGACGCGCATTTTTTATTGCTAATCGGGAGAATATAAAATTCAAACCGCCTGAACCGACACATTCAAAAGATGAACAAAGTTTATTTGAACTTCCGAATTATGTAACGGTTTGGGAAGCAATCGGCGATCTTCCAAGTAAAGAACATACTGAAAATGAAGATGTCTTTTGTGAATACAAAAAAACTCCATTTTCCGACTTTCAAAAGCTGATGCGAAATGGTAGCAAGACTGTTAAAAATCACGTTGCGCGTTTTCTTCAACCGAAACAATTTGAAAGAATTTCTTCAATAGAAGCTGGACAAGGATTAAGGGATTTACCAAAACATTTACAAACGAAAAGCGGTTATAGCGGCGCGTATGGACGTTTGACGAAAGAAATGGTCGCGCCGACAATTACTCGATGGGTTTTTCATCCGGGTTCGGGGCGTTGGGGACATCCGGTTGATAAAAGGCTTTTGACGATTCGTGAAATCGCCCGAATTCAAAGTTTTCCCGATGATTTTGAATTTATCGGCTCTTATACGCAACGCGCCGGACAATTGGGAAACGCCGTTCCACCGCTTTTGGCGCGAAAAATTGCGGAAAGTATTTTAGCTCAATGTGGAATATCTAAAGCAGAAAGCAATTCGATAAACTTTTCTAATTCAAGCCGTTCGTCCGCTTTGGGAAAATCAAAAGCAATGGCGTGAGAATTGTCTGCCGATAACCACCAATTTTTTTCACCCGAAAAATGTAATTGATTTTCGCCTAAACCGTGCCAAGCAAACCATTTTTTACCAATTTCCTTATGATAAGCGTGAAAAGCTGGAAGTTGTTCTTTTTTTACAGTTTTCTTCGGTGTTGACCAATACCATTCAAAATCGTCAGAATTAAATATTCGCGGTTTTTCGCGTGTGCATAGCAATCTTTCAAAATATAAAACTTTATCATCATCAAAAACTACAAGTCGGCTATAGCCGATTTCAGACAAATTATAAAGTTTGAGGCTTGCTTCGGCGTGTTCATTGCAAAACTCAATAATCGTATTTCCGAGAATTTGCCGTGCTTCCTCCGAATGAAAAGAGCTTTCCATTAACTCTTCTTGATTAGGGATTTTGGCTCGTTTCCAAGTTACCGGAGTGGTTGCTTTTGTTGATTTTACCTGCCAACCAATTCCCGAATCTTGTTTGATGACATCAACAAAATCATAAGTTTTCAAAACTTCGGCATCACGAACAAAAGCTAATGCGCCTTCTAAAACTGCACCGGGAATCGTATCGGTAGAAAAAGGAAGTCGAATATATTTTGATAAAACATCCGCCAACTTCGTAATTTGTTCGGGCGAAGAAAACATCAAACTTTCGTTCATCCGATTTTCTCCTTGAATAATTCGCAAGGCGAAACTTCGAGCGCATCGGCAATCTGCCAGATAACTGTCAGCGTCGGATTTCTTACACCACGTTCGATGCCGCTTATGTAAGTTCGATGAAGATTTGAAGCCTCTGCAAAACCTTCCTGTGACCAACCTTTTTCTTCGCGCAACTTTCTAACATTTTTTCCAAACTGTTCTTGCTTGCTCACAAATGCAGAATGAATTAAAGTAGCCTATTAGTCCACAGCCTATCAGTAACATAGTTATTAAAATTTATGCGTTGATTCGTTTTTGAGTTAAAATGAATTTGAGAGGTTAAAGTTATGACACATTCGATTGTTTTGGAAGTTCCCGAAAATATTTATCAGGGAATCTTGAAAGAAGCCAAGTCGAAAAAGCGTAAGATTGAAGAAATCGCGCTTGAGAGATTGGCGAAGGATGAAAAATCGGGCGATGAGGAATTTGAAAAACTCGCCGATGAACTCGCTGATTATTTCGAGAAAAATCTGCCCGCTGATTTTAAACCACTTTCTGACTATGCGATGAGTCGTGAGGGAATTTACGAAGACCATCCATGATTTATATTCCCGATACCAATAATTTACTACGCTTTGCGATTCGCGCCGATGTGCAACACGCGGTCGTGCTTTCGGCAATCAAAAAACTAAAAGCCAACGGCGACAAAATATACATTTTGCCGCAAACTTGTGTCGAATTTTGGAATGTCTGCACACGCCCGACTTCGCGCAACGGTTTCGGTCTTTCCGTTCAAAAGACTAATCATTCTTTAAGGCTAGTCGAAAAGATTTTTCCGCTTTTGCCCGACAACGAAAATGTCCACAAAGAATGGCGCAAATTGGTTTTTGATTTCGGCGTTTCAGGCGTTCAGGTTCACGATGCGCGAATTGTCGCGGCAATGACGGTTCATCAGGTTACGCATATTTTAACTTTTAACACTTCCGATTTCACGCGCTATTCAAGCATCGGCATCATTGCCGTTGATCCGAAAACACTCTAAATTTTAATGTGCATTCGTCCGCTTCACAGGAGAAACGCGAACAATCCGACATGCCTTATTTGAAACCGAGTTTAGATAAAAAGCTGGAGAAGATTGGAAATATTGCGATATAATAGTGAAATTATGAAGAGATTTATTTCACAAATTTTGATAGTTTTGGTTTTAGTAATTTCGGTTTCTGCTCAAACGGAGGAGCAAAAGCCTGTATTAGTTGATGAATTCGGAAGAATAAATTTAGAAGATTTGATGATGCGGATTGATAATTTTCTTGTAACTTCCCAGAATAATCCAAATGCAAAAGGACATATAAGAATTTATGGAAGCAACGAAAATTGTTTCTTATGTCGTTACAACTTCGGCTCTTTGGTAGATGCTTACATAAAAAATACCAGAAACTTTCCTAAAGAAAAATACTCGATTGATTATTGCGACGAAAACGGAGAAAAACTGAGAACCGAGTTGTATATATTGCCGCATAATACAGAACTTCCAAAATGTGCGGAAACTTTGGAAATCCCGAAAAACTCGGCATTATTCGATTCTGTTTACTTTTATGTTAAAGACATTAAACTTTTACCTCTTGAAGATTCAATAATTGATGTTATCGGTCCGTCGAACGGAGAATATTCCGTCAATGTTTTGAAAAAAGTTAAAAGCCTTTTGGACAAATCTCCCGAAAGCAAAATTTATATAATTGGCTATCTCGGAACAAATGAACAAACAACTTACGAGGATAAAAACGGAGAACAATCTGAGAAAATTATAAGAAATTTAGACAAAAAATCTCTCGGCAAAAAATTGTTTCAGAATGCAAAAAAAGAGTTTATAAAAAATGGCATTAATGACTTGCAGATTGAATCAATCGAAGGCGGCTATGTCAACGGCGAAAGAAAATTAGAATTTTGGTTTGTACCGAAAGGCGGCGAAATTCCGAAGCCAAAGCCCGATTACTTTCCAAAAAAAACAAAATGAGTTTTTATCATCTTCCAAAAATGACAAACATTATAATCCGGCGAAAACTACGGCGAATGCGGCGAACAACTTGATTACTCGAAAAAGAAAGGTTTGAAAATTCTCAAACCTTTCCTACTCGCAAAACTCAGAAAATTATTTATCAACTTAAAAAACCGGGACGGCTTTGTGAATCTTTTACTTCACGAACAACCGCGATTTTTTCGACGGCGATATATGCGACGCGCTCGTTTTCATCGCGCAAATGCAAAACACCGCCATTGACATCAATAATATCTCCGCGTTCGGTCGCGCTCGTGCCGAAGGAAATATCAACTTTTTTATCTTTTAACTGTTTCAAAAATTCTTCCATTATTTTCTCCAATATTGCCGCCTGAAGGCGGGACTCCAAACATTTTAAAAACGATTTCGATGCAAGTCGCCGCGTCCGGCGATTAGCCAACGGCTTGGGGGTTGTTCTGACCTTGTTTCATTTGTTGCGGATTTTTGACTTTTGCCGTAAGCCAAAGCAGTTGCGATCAAAGCCAGATGGCGTGAAATTTCGTCTAATTCCTTTACTTTTTTGCGTTCGTTAAAACGCTCGATAAATCCCGTGTCGAGTTTTCCGGCGATAAATTCTTCGTCTTCGACGATTTCGCGGAAAAACGGCAGAGTCGTTTTGATTCCGCCGACTTCGTATTCCTGCAAAGCGCGTCTGAGGCGATCAATCGCTTCTTCGCGCGTTTTGCCGTAGCAGGCGAGTTTCGAGATCATCGGATCGTAATATATCGAAACTTCCGCACCTTCATAAAT
>JBBSAX010000291.1:0-5650 GCA_038251885.1 Pyrinomonadales bacterium
CCGAAATGTCTTTGATCGGTAAAGATCAAGCGCGTTTCATCTTCAAAATAAAAAATCGCGTGTGTGAATTTCGGCAACTCGACATCAATCGGCAAAAGTCTGAAACGTCCGCTCATTCTGAGATGAACGATCAAAGTTTTGTCGTTGTCCAAATCGAACAGAATATGTTTCCCGCGTCTTATCACCGAATTAATTACCGAATCTTTTAATTTTTCGGCAAATTCTTCGGGCGGATTTTCCGGCGCGAGCCGTTCGCGCAAAAGTTCGGCGGCGATGATTTTTCGTCCTTTGACGAGTTTGTTTAATGCTTTAGCGACGAGTTCGACTTCTGGTAATTCAGGCATTTTTTATATGTAATTTGACGGAACGCGAACTTTAGTTCGCGCTCCGTTGATTAAATTTTTGTGTAATCTGTTAGCGAAGTTTTATCACCTAAAACCACACCTTTGCTAATTATTGCATTTCTGCCGATATAGCATCCGCGCCCGATGATGGCGTTTTTGATTTCCGCCGCTGAGTTGATGCGCGTGTGCGCCCAAATTACAGAATTTTCGATGACGGCTTTTTCCTCGATGTGAACACCTTCGCCGATGACCGAATTGATGATTTGGACGTTTGGTTTGATGATGCAGTCATTTCCGATGACCGATAATTTATCAATTTGCGCTGCGGTCGCAATTTCGGAATTGCCTGATTTTTCGACTTCAAAACCTTTGATTTTTCCGTTTAATAAATCAAGATGCGCGGTTAAATAACTTTCCGGTGTGCCGATGTCGCGCCAGTAATGTTTGTCCAAAATAAATGCGAAAAACGGTTTTTCATTTTTTAATAAATCGGGAAAAACATTGTATTCAAACGAATAATTTTCACCCGTCGGAATCAAATCCAAAACTCCCGGTTCGAGAATGTAAATTCCGGCATTGATGTTATTTGTCGTTAAATTTTCGAGTTCCGCACCTTTCGGCTTTTCCAAAAAACGCAAAACTTTTCCGTTCGTATCGCTTTCGACCAAGCCGTAAGCCGAAGGATTTTCGACTGGGGTTAATACAATTGTTGCTTCCGCTTTGTTTTTTTTGTGAAATTCGATGACTTTTGCGATGTCAACATCGGTCAGAATATCTCCGTTAAATACGATTGTCGTTTCGTTGATTCCTTCGGAAGCGAATTTATACGCGCCGCCCGTTCCCATCGGTGCGGGTTCGGTGATGTATCGAAGATTAACACCATATTCCAAACCGTAACCGAGCAGATGTTCGATTTTATCGGGCTGATAATTCAGAGAAAGCGTAATGTCCTTGACTCCGGCGCGTCTCAAAAGTTCTATTTGATACAGCAGAAACGGACGATTTGCAAAAGGAACAATCGGTTTCGGAGTATAAACTGTCAGCGGTCTGAGCCGTGTGCCTTTTCCACCTGCTAAGATGATTGATTGCATAAAATTTGGTTATAAATTTATAAATTTATGATTACAAGACTAGAAAAAAACCGTTAAAAAATCAAAGTGAAGAAATTTATCAGAGCGTTTGGTAAAGGATGACAAAATTTGTTAAAACTTGTTGACATATTTTGGTTAATCGTGATAATTTAATGCTTGAAGGTTTGGCAGAATTGTCTTTCTGCAAATACATTCCCCTCGACAACAAAATTCATACAAATTTACTTAGAAATAAATTCTAACAGTCATTTAATTCACAATGAGCTTTGATAAAATAAAGGCAATGAGAAGTGCCGAGCGTTTCCTTTCGCAAGGAAAAATACGCGCGGCAATCAACGAATACAAAAAAGTGGTTGAAGACAACCAGAAAGATTTCAGCACGCTGAATATCATGGGAGATTTGTATGTCAAAAATTCGGAAAACAATGAGGCAGTTCAATGTTACCGGCTCGTAGCAGAACATTATTACGGACAAGGTTTTGCGAACAAAGCAATTGCCATTTACAACAAAATTGCCCGTTTGCAGCCGGAATCAATGGAAGTTACGGCAAGACTGGCGCAGCTATATGAAATGCGCGGTTCGTATGCCGAAGCGCGTCAGCAATATACGCGACTTGCCGAAAATTATCAAAAAAAAGGTCAAAAAATCGAGGCTCTGGCAATCTGGAAACAAATCGCCGAACTCGACCCGAATAATACGGAAGTTTATCTGACGATTGCCGAATCTTGTTTATTGGAAAATCAAAAAGATGATGCGGTTGATGCTTTTACTGAAGCCGGTTTGAGGTTTAATTCACAGGAAAGTTACGAGTCTGCGGTTACTGCGTTTTCAAAAGCGTTAAAGATTAAGCCAAATAATGTAAAAACACTCAAAGGGTTTGTTGTAGCGAAAATCGGTTTGGGTTGTGCCGATGAAGCGGCGGAAACTTTGGAAAAAGTTCTCGGAGAAGATCAATATAACCGCGATATTCTTTTACTTTTGCTCGACTGTTATCTCGATATGAACAGTGCCGCGAAAGCCGAACAGACGGTTATTACTTTAGTTCAACAAGAACCCGGCAATTATCCGAGATTTCTTGATGTCGTCGAAGTTTATATGAAGGAAAACGATTTGGAATCATCCGTCAGGGTGCTTTCGATTTCGTATGAACATATTCTCGGCGCGGGATATTCTGACGGATTTTTAGGTTGGATAAATGAAATTTTAGCGAGAAATCCTGAATATATCGAAGGCTTAAGATTGTTGGTGCGCTATTATATGTGGCATCGAAACGATGTCGAAATCAGAAAGTCTCTTGAAAGATTAGCCGAAACAGCACGTCTGACCGAATCGGTCGAAGACGAACGCTATGCGCTCGCCCAACTGGCGGCTATGACACCGCTGCAAACCGAATATTCAGAGCGTTTGCAAGAACTTAAAACTATTCACGGTTTTAAAGATGTCGAAATCATCGAAGAAGCAATCCAAATAGAATCTAAAGTTCCCGAATTTGAAAACTTTATCGCCTTAAATAATGATGAAGAATTTAAAGATGAAAGCAGGGAACCAATCGAAAGTTTCGAACACTACAACGGTGATTACAGTTTTGCAGACGAAGGCGAAACTTTGCTTTCGGCGGATATTTTTAATCAAAAAAACGACAGCGAAAATATTCGTGATTTCGACTTTTATGGTGAAGACTTAGAAATAAATTATTTTGAAGCCCAACCCCAAATTGAGGAAATTCAAAAGTTAAGTCAGGTTTCGGAACTTAAACTTTCTGACGAGTTAAAAATTCAAAAGGAAATCGAAAGCATCGAATTTTACATTACACAAGGTTATAAAGATTTGGCTTTGAAATGTTTGGACGATTTAGTCGCAGAATTCGGACAATTGCCGGAATTTGATAAAATCCGGCAGAATATTTTCGGAGTTGACCAAACTGCAACCGAATTAAAAGAGTTGCCGATTGATGAAATATTCCAAATTGAAGAAGAAATTCAGGTTGACGAAGTGATTAGTCCGGCGGTCAATGTTTTTGAACAGTTCAGAAGTGATCTTGGTCTTGAAGACACGGAAGAAGACGAGGAAGGCGATTATTCGACGCATTACCACACAGCAATTGCCTACAAAGAAATGGGTTTGATGGAAGATTCCATCAAGGAATTTCAGAATGCGATAAGTATGGTCGAAATCAATGATGAAACGCGAAGATATTTTCAATGTGCGAATCTTTTAGGTCATTGTTTTATGATGAAGGGAATGCCGAACCTTGCACAAACCTGGTTCAAACGCGCCCTTGAAACGCCGAACTTAAATGACGACGAAATTCAGGCGTTGAATTACGAACTTGCGAGTGCTTACGAAGCCAGCGGCGAGAAGGAAAAGGCTTTTCAACATTTTGAGCAGGTCTATGCACTCGACGTTGATTACCGCGACATCGGACAGAGAATTCAAAATCTCCGTGAAAATTATTCTTCATCAACAATGATTAATTAATATTCGGTTGGAGCGAACAAAAAAATATTATTTGACGGTATGGTTGCAAAACTTGCCGTCATTTTTTCTTTCGATTTATTGGATAAATATTTGTTAAGAAATGTTATAATTCACAATCAAATTATTAGAAGGAGAAACCAATGTCTGTAATAAAAGATGGTTCGATTGTAAAATGTGCATTTTGCAAGAAAGATGCAGCCGTTCAATATATGGCTGAATACGAAGGAATTCGAGTATATAATCTCTCGTGTTTTCACAGAAATACGTTTTGTCCGACGTGCAATCAGATGGCAAAAGACATTAGCGAAACAATTTCAAAAGTAGAAAAACATTGCGTAAACTGCGATCCTCCGATTGATGATGATTAAATCCGAATAAAATGGAAAAGCATTTTATTTTTAGACAGCGTTTGGATAAATGCCGTAAATTGTGGATAATTTTATTTTATCGGAAATTATCAATTTATAACTTTATGCCGTTTAAAATAACGCGAACTCGATAATTTATGGTTGCAAAACTTACGGTCATTTTTTTTATTATACTTTGCCTGATGGTCGGAGTTTTTTTGACGCTTTTGCCCTGGGTGAACTTTATCGGCATCGTTGATTGGGGCGACAATTATATTTTAAATCTGATTACGCAGAAAACCGGCTGGCTTTTTATCAAACAAATGGTTATGTCGGGTTGGTTTCGCGGTGCGGTTACGGGTTTAGGAATCTTGAATTTATTTCTTGCATTCTGGGAAATAGCATATTTTAGCCAAAGCGTCCAAATGCTCGAAGAAGGCGACGCGGCAATCAATGCCAAGCGTTTGAAAATGAGCGAAAAGTGAAAACTCCTTTAATTTATTTAATTACCGAAGGCGAATCCACCCAACAAAATTTCCCGGAAAAAAAACTACAAATTCTCGATCTCATCAAAATCGCTGTTTCGGCAAAAATCAGTTTAATTCAAATCCGCGAAAAAAATCTGCCGGCTCGTTTCGTCTTTGAACTCGCTTCGGAAGCGGCACAAATCGCCCGAAAATCAAACACGAAAATTCTTGTCAATGATCGTGCCGATATTGCATTTGCGGCAAAATCCGACGGCGTTCATCTGACTTCAAATTCGATTCCGACAAAAATTATTCGCGCAAATTTTCCGAAAGATTTTTTGATCGGAGTTTCAACGCATACAATCAAAGAAGCGCAAACAGCAAAAAAAGAAGGTGCGGATTTCGTTACTTTTAGTCCGATTTTTGCGACGGTTTCAAAGGAAAAATACGGCGCACCGCAAGGTCTGGAAAAGTTACGCGAGGTTTGCGAAAAGATGGAAAATTTTCCGGTAATCGCACTCGGCGGAATTGATGAAACGAATTACGAGAAAGTTTTGGAAAACGGCGCGAGTGGTTTTGCCGCAATTCGCTTTCTAAACGATGAAAAAAACTCGGTTTTTTCCGTAAGAAACGTCAGTTCGGGATAAGAATATTTGCCCACGAAACACACAAATTAAACGAAAATGAAGAAAAAGCAAACCGAAAACGTGCAGAAAAAATTTTACTTTTCGTATTTTTCGTGTATTTCGTGGGCAAATATCTTTTCTTTCAATCTTTGTTCTCTTATCCCGAACTCCTATGATGAAAAGTCCACTCCAGAAAGTAATTATTTAGCTTCCCGCTTTCTCAAACTTTGTAAAATCCGTAAATATCCAACTGTTCTTTAACGTATGATAAATCACCACCAGAAACTTTCTCGCTA
>JBBSAX010000292.1:0-5566 GCA_038251885.1 Pyrinomonadales bacterium
CTGACACGCGACGGATGGCTTCGCGCCTGATGTGCAGGCGAGCGTTCGTCGGTCGCGTGTTGAAAAAGTGCAAGCCGCGTTTCATGCCACAAACGATGCCCCAAAAGAATCGGCGAATTGACCGCGCTTGCCAAAACGGGCGCGGTGATCGCTTGTGCCCAATTGTAGTATTTTACGAATTCGCTGATGCCGACTTGCAGATGAACCTGAAAACTCGTATTGGCAAATTCGATAAATGTGTCGTTGAGCCGAAGTTGGAGTTCGTCCAAACCCTTGATATGAATTTGTCTCTGTTTGCCGTGAAGTTCCGTTAAAACTCGGTTCATCTCGATATAACGCGGTTGTGGCGTGAGATTTTCGGCGACAAAATCAGATTTTTGAAGCGTCGGCAAGATTCCGCATAAAACGATGTCGGCATCAACATTTTTCGCCGTTTCGCGCACGATGCCGAGAATTTCGTTGATCTCATTTTCCAGTTTGCTCAAACAATCGCCACCGAAATCGAGCGGCGTAAGATTCGCTTCCAGATTAAAAAGTCCGAGTTCGGTCGTCAAACGATGATCATTCGCCGCTTCGAGAATTTTCATCGCAACCGGAGCGGGACGCATCGCCGAATCAACCAAAAACATCTCTTGTTCCGCGCCGATTCTCCGCACGTCATCTTCCAACTGACCGCTTTCGAGCATTTTTTCGAGCGCGTGCAAATCATTTAAAACGGCTTTAGTAAAAGACCTCATTTGCCCTTCGTCAACTTGTGTAGAAACTGTTTTTTCGCCCATAGCTGTTCAATTTTATATTAATAAATAGTGGATTTCGATGTTCGTATTCTATATCGCTTTATTATTAGCAACAAATTTAATCTTGAATATGACCGAAATCATATCTTAGCTGTCTGCCTTTGTTTAATGTCGAGTCGGAGAACATTATGAAGAATATTCAATTGATCGAAAACTTTGACCTGAGCAGCGAAATTCAAGCGGAAAAAGACATCCAAGTCAGAGAACTTTTTAACGGATTTCGCCGCCGATTGGTCGAAGTAAAATTGGTAAAGAACGGCATTTTGAAAAAACACAAAGCCGCTGAACCGATCACTGTTTTTTGCCTCTCTGGAAAGGGTGTTTTTCTATCCGGCAAAAATTTGGAAGAAAAACAACCACTGAAATCGGGAACTTTAATTACTCTGGAAGCTGAAATCGAACACGAAGTAATTGCCGAACCCGAAATTCACTTGCTGGTTACAAAATTTAAAGAAAATTTATAAAGAGGGTGGCTGACACAAATTTCGATTAAAGGACAAAACTTATTTATGTTTGGTTCGCCAGAAATCGCCGTGTATGTTTTTTGCCCAACTCCAGAAAGTTCCGCGTTTTAAGCTAAAGGTATTATCGTCCCAAATTCCGTAATGAAGATAAATCGAATCCACGCCGCCGGAATCAATTATCGCGTTGATCTCGTGATAGTATTCCGCTTTCGGTTTTTCGCCTTTGATTTCCGAGAGAACATTTTCAGCGGCAACCTTCGCTTGACGCACTGCCATATGCGCGAATTTCGGACCGGAAAATGCGACAATATCGCCGACTGAATATGTGTTTTCAAGATTGTGAACGCGCATAAAACCATCAGTTTTGACGAAATTTTCGTTGTCCGTAATTCCCAGACGGCTGAAGATCATCTGTCCACGAAACGGCGGCAATAACATCAGCAAGTCATATTTAATCTGATGTTTTTTCGCCGATAAAACTTCTTCCGAAGTGATTTCATTGATCGGAATATCATACAAAACACTGATATTGTGCCGTTTGAACGCCGCTTCCAGTTCCTTATGTAGATTCGCGCCGCCGAATGCAACTTCGAGCGATTCGGGGAAAATTACTTTGATCTGGATTTTCCCTTCACTGATTTTGTATTCAAACTTTCTCGCCAGCGCAAAAGCCGTTTCGCAAACCGGAACAGGCAAGCGTGCGCCCGGACATAATCCGACGATGATCGTTCCTTCCTTAAATTCACGGACGGCTTTGCCGAATTTGAGAGCCGCGCCCGTGCCGAGCAGATGATGTGCGTGTTCAAAAAAACCGCCGATCTTTTCAGTCGAAAGCCGTCGTCCGGTGGCAATTATCAGATAATCGTATTTTATTTCGCCTCTGAAATCATCGCCTGCAATTTCCGCTACTTGCCTTTGAGTGTTTAAACGAATCAACTCGCCCTGCACGAAGCGAACATTTAATTCTTCCAATTTTGCGCGAAGATCAAAAGTAATTTCTTCGGGTTCGCATTCATCGAAGGCAAGCTGAACCAAAGCCGGATAGAAAGTGAATTTTTTATTCGGCGCGACAAGCGTAATTTGATGCGACGAATCAACTGACGCGGCGAGATGTTCTGCCGCCACAAGTCCGCCGAATCCGCCGCCGATTATCAGAATATTTGCCATAATTTTATCTCCGTAAAAATTCTACCTGGAATTTATTTTTTGAATATCTTCGCGCAATTTTGAAAGCGAATCGTTTTTTGCGTCCGCGCTTTCGAGCCGCGTTAGAGTTGCACTCGCTTTTTCCGCATCGCCCTTTTTCGTGTAGGCGACCGTCAGATTTTGCAGCGTTTGAACGTGATTCGGATCGGTTTCGAGCGAGCGGTTAAATTCCGTAATTGCTCGTTCATAATTCGGCGGATCGCGGAACATAAACGTCAAACCCAAATCCGTGCGGACGGCAACCTCATCAGCTTTTTTAGCGAGCGCGGATGAATACCATTTTTCGGCTTCGTCGTAACCGTTTGAATCAAAAAATGTATTGCCGAGATTGACAAGTGTTTCGTAATCGTCGGGTTTGATCTTGTTCGCCTTTTTCAAATATTCGATTGCGCCGTCAAGACGCTGAATCTGGTAATAAACTTCAGCGGCTTTGATCTGCGCCTCGAAATTGTCCGGTTCGGCTTTGGCTTTTTCAATCGCCGCTTGCACCTGCGGCTGCATTCCGCCACCCGGATTCGCTCCGTTAATGTCGGGATGTCCGGGCGGTATCGGCGCGTTCGGATCAACTACCGCTACTGAATTCGTCGCCGGATTTACAGCCGGACCAATATTTTTCATCGCGTTTTGATTGATCGAATTGGCAAACATAAACCCGACGATACAGCCTAAAAGAAGCCCGATAATTCCGAATAAAAATTTTTCTTTGGTCATAAGTTTATTGGTCATTAGTCCTCTGTCCTTAGCTGATTGGATTTAATTTAAGTTTTGAGTCTAAATTCAACTGCTAAGAACTAAGGACAAAGGACTAATGACAAAATCAAGCGTAAGAATGCAAACCCGGAAGCAGATAGCTCACGCCTAAATATGTAAAAATAACAAATAAAAATGCGACGATGGCAAAATATGCCGAACGGCGACCGCGCCAACCGTAGGCGATTCTCGAATGCAGAAATCCCGCGTAAGTCAGCCAAGCGATCAACGCACCGACTTCTTTTGCGTCCCATCCCCAATATCTTCCCCAAGATTCATTTGCCCAAACCGCACCGGTTATCAAAAGCAGAGCGAGTCCGGCAAATGCCACGCCTGCGAGTTTATACATCAAGCCGTCGAGCGTTTCCGCCGATGGAAGTGCAGCGCAGATTTTTTCGGTTTTGATGCCGAAAAGAACGATGAAAAATGTTCCCGTGAACGCTGTAATTAGCGCGGCAAGTTCGACCGGATTGGCGTTTAAACTCAAATGCAATTGTGCGCCGTTTTGCTGAATCCACTGATTTGCAATATCGTAAAGTTGTGTCGAACTCATCGCGTTGATTTGCTGTTGCGGAAGCTGTTCCTGTTGGAGCATCCACGTCGCAAACCTTTCGTATTGCGCGGGATTGATGAAATCAATCACACTTTGAATCGTTTTTATTTCATAGACCAAAACCGCGATTCCCGCACCTTGCACGAGCAAAGCGATCTGCATCAAGCGATTGCCGAACATTTTCGCTTTTTCATCGGCTTTGGACAGATAAATCCAATATGAAATGCTTGCGGCTGCGAGAAGTACCGCCGCGCCGACAAGCAGCCAGCCGACATACGGAATATCAGCCCGCAAAGCCAGCGATTGACGAGAATCTCCGATAAACGTCGAAGCCGAATAAGTGCCAAATGTGTTAAGCGAAAACACGCCGAATTTACCGATTGTCGCAAAAACACTCAATGCGAAAATGCTCGTCCAGATCGCCATTGCCTGAACTTTCAAACCGTCTTTCAATAGATACAGAACCGCAACCGCAAAACAGACGAGCGCGATGCCGTAACTCAAACTTGCGATTCCGACGTGAATCGGTCGCCAATACGAATCGAGAACGGGTGGCAGATCAACAAATTCTCCGCCGATAAATCTCGCCAAAGTTAAAATGATCGCTGCCAACGGAAGCGCAAGCGTGGCGATCAATTTGAACTGATCGCGCCGAATAACCAGAAGGGTAGTTACGCCCGCGCCGAAGGCAAATGCCAGACTCAGATCATATAAATTTGCGAACGGCACATAGCGGAAAACCCAAGGCATTTCCGATAAATTTTTGCCCTGTTGGGTGAAAATTTCGAGTTCGCGGTCAAAGGCATTTGCCCAGCGCACGAGCCAACTCGAAAGATTAAAAAGTACGCCGAGCGTTGCGCCCCAAAGTCCGAGTTTTTCAGCGATATTTGACGGCGCATAAAGATTCGTCAGATAAAAAACCGCCGCCGTGCAGTAAGCCGCGAGCGCGAGTATCATCAACGCGCCGTCGGAAATAAATCGTTCGCCGCCGATGTTAATTCTCAGCAAAAGCAAGGCAAACGAGCCGACAATTGCCAGCGCAAAAGGAATAAAAGATTGCCAAGTCGAAACTTTTACGTTTTGATGTTTTTCAATTTCCGAAAATAAAACACGCTGTTTTAAGACTTCTTGATTCATTAACTTTTCCTCGAAACTTGTCGCCGAATAAAATTTGTCCGGCGACAAGTTTATTTTTAATGTTTAATTTCCCCCAATTTCGGGATTTAGCTAAATTAAAATTTTGTGCAAAATTACTGCACGAAGGAATTCGGAATCGGATTATCGCTGTTCAGACCGAAACTTTGCGCGTTCAGACTTCCGCTACTACTCATACGGATATACCAAATGCCGCCGCGATATACGGCGATGTCGGTTTTGCCGTCGCCGTCGTAATCCGCCGGAACAAGCGTATCCGTGGTTAATCCCCAGTTCATAAATATCGCTTGTCCGTTTGAACTCTGTTTGATATACCAAACGCCGTCGCGGAAAACTGCAAGATCGGTTTTTGAATCGCCGTCATAATCCGCCTCAACAAATTTATCGGTCGCAAGTCCCCAATAATCTACACGCAGTTGATTATTTGAACTTTGCAGGATATACCACGCAGTATTCGACGGTCGGAAAATTGCCGCATCCAATCTGCCGTCGCCGTCAAAATCGCCGCGCATCGGTTTATCGCCCGATGTTCCCCATGGCATATAAGTCGTGTTGCCATTCGGATTGTTCAGACTTCCGCGATAGAAGAAATAGCTTTGCGCTCCGTCGCGATAAACTGCCGGATCGGCTTTGCCGTCGCC
>JBBSAX010000293.1:0-5558 GCA_038251885.1 Pyrinomonadales bacterium
AATCGGACTGGATAAACCGCCGAAAGTCGTCAGCAGTGAAGAACAAAGATTTTATTTCGCGGGCGGCGAATTGATTCGTTTGCTCGTCGGGAAAAAAGAATTGAAATCCGGCGACGAAAGATACGTTGAACTAAAGGACGAAATTATCAGCATTTTGAGTAAGTTGAAGGATTCATAAAATCACGAATCACGATAAAAGTGCATTTGATTTTCTCTAAAAACCCGGCACGTTTTTTCGCCGACTGCAAAAAATTAGTGGACGCGGCACAGCCGGATTCGGTAACTTTCAAGATAACAAAATAGAAAAACAGGAGATAAAAAAATGAAAAAATTCTTACTAATATTATGTGCGAGCTTGATTTTTACGGCTTGCGGCGCAATCAGCGAAAAAGTCAAGGGCGACGATAAAGGCGGCGAAACCGGAAACGGAAAACCGCAAGTCGGCGACACGGTGTTGTTTAAAAACGGAGCGATCAATTACGCCGAAGGTAAGATTGATAAAATTGACGGCGGAAAATATGAAATTCGCTTAAACGATTCGATTGCCAAACCGGACGCTTCGGAAATTTACACGCTGCCGAAAGTGGGATCAAAAATTGACGTGAAAAACGGCGATATTGTCGTTGCTTTTAATTACGAAAAATACTGGGAAGGCGGCGAAGTCAAAAATGTAACCGACGATCTTATCGAAGTGGAAAAGGCGACGGGCGGAAAATTAAACGTCGCGCACGACAAAATCGTCAAAGTTTCGCCGAAGGGAATCGCCGACATCAAACAAAACATCGAAACGAAGGCTTTTGAAGATTTGGGTAAAACTAAAAAACCCGTTTTGCCGAAGAATTGGAAACCGAAAGACGGCGAAAGAGTCGCCGCACAATGGTCATTCGGCTCTTGGCACGTCGCCGTTATCAAGCACGTCAATGCAAATAACATTGATATTGATTGGCAAAATGGATGGAGTGATGCGACGATTGATAAGGACAAAATCGCACCTTATCCGAGTGCCGCCAATCCGATGCCGAATGTCAATAATTATATTATCGTCAAACCGCAAAGCGATAGTGAAGCGTGGAAATTTGCAGTTGTTACTTCAATTAGTGGACAAGAAGTTGAAGTAAAATTTTCCGACGGCAAAACGCTAAAAGTAAGAAATACAGATTTTATTTCAATATCTTGATAAATTTTGGTAAAAAGGAAAAATCTTCTAATTAATCCTGCATTGCTGTATTACAAAGTCCGCGAAAGCAGAAGAAGTATATCATCCCGAAACCTTCGGCAGATCGGGAACTGATTTTGTCAGAGTTGAATAGAAAATGAAATCAACAGTCAACGTCAGTTATTGGGAAAGGCACGGAAAAAAGATAAATGAATTTGAAATTGATTTGATATTCATCAAATTCATTTATCTTTTTGGTATATTATGGCGGTAATTTTTCTTAGCCCGAATTCACGTTGATTAGCGGAATTATATAAATTAACGCAACATCTCACTCAATTTTTTGTTATTAGATTACCAGTTTGTTTTTTTCTATCATTTAATCTGAAATTTTCAACTTTTTATTGGTTAATCAAGTCTTTTGGTTTATAATTCAAGTTGTTACAAAACGGAGAAAAATTTTAATTATTAAGGGATGATTTTGAATAATGGATAATGATAATAAATGCGCTCATGAAATGTGTGATTGTGTAGTAACTGGAGAAGTTACGTATTGCAGTGATCATTGTAAGGATGCTGTAGATCAAGACATTACTGAAATCAAATGCGATTGCGGTCATCCGGCTTGCGAATAATTTTTTATAAAAAAAAGACGATTCTCTGTTCTGAGAATCGTCTTTTTTACAAATTATGGAAAATTCTAAAAAATCGTTCTTGCAATAATCAAAAGTAGTATTGCTCCAAGAATTGACATAATCCAACCGGCGACATAGTTTTCTTCTTTCCAAATTGCCTTTCCTACAAATGTTCCGATTAATGCGCCGCCCATTCCGATTAAAGCTGTTATCAGCCAACCTATTGCACCGCTGGCAATCGCTTCTTTTCCGGGTAAAAGTAATCTTGCAATTGCACCGATAATTAATCCAACGATTAACTGCCATATAATAGTCATAGTTTTATCTCCTTCTTGAATAGAAAAACGTCGTAATTCCCAGATTTGTTTCGTAAAATTATTGTATCACACAGTAGTTTTCCGGTGAACGAATATTCTCAAAAAGCCGATGATTGCAAAATGTAAAAGCATATAAACGACTAACGCAACAACAATCGGCAAAGCGAGTGTATATCCGTCAACTGAAGGACTTGCTACAATTCCTTTGAACGGCGCGTAAAAAAAATCGGTAATTAATCTGATAAACTGCACAAAACCGGCATTACTTTTTGCGGCAAATAAAGCAAGCATTAATCTGATAGCTAAAAGCCCGTAGATGATATAGAAAACATAATCAATAACCTGCGAAACTCGGGCTAGGTTTCTTCCTAACTCCACTTCCCTTTCGGTTGATACAATTTCGTTCACCGCTTTTTGCCGCATATCTCCCGCGATATTATTAATTTGTCCGGCTTCATCTCTAGTCGGTCGTTCCGCTTCGGCGGCAATTTCTCCGCCAACTTCCGATTTGACATCCGTTTTTATCGCTTCGTAATTTGCAGTTCTCTGCGCTTCGTCTTGTGCCAGCTTATTGTCCAACATATTTTTTCCTCGTAGTTTATTTCTTTTTTTCTTCTTCGCGTCCGTGTGGAGTATCTTTTGATTCTGGACTTCCGACTATGTCGCGACTATCTGGATTTCCTTTAGTTTCATCGCCGCGCAAAATTTGTCTGACAGTTTCATCGGAATCTTTATTTGCACTTTCTTCGACTAATTTATCCGCTTCCCATCCTTCACGCCTGACATTCGAAATATCTTTTTTTCTTTCTTGTTTCATTGTTTTTTATTTTCTCTTAAAAAATTTAAGCGGTCAGACCGTCTTGTCCTTCCAAAATATCGCGCAACCACCATTCGTGCTTTTCGTGGATTTGAACAAATCTTGTTAAAACATCGGCTGTTCCCGGATCGTCGTTATCATCCGCAGTTTTTATTGCTTCGCGCATTTCGACAATTATTTGTTTAGCATTTTGATCTGCTTCTTTAATCATTTCGCGCATATCTGAACTTTTTGCCGCCGATTTGATAGTCGCCGTTTCAAGAAACTCTTCAATTCTTGAAACCGGATTTTGTCCGATCATCCGAATTCTTTCCGCCATTTCGTCAACCGTTTCATAAACTTCTTGCGCCAATTCATCAAACAATAAATGCAAATCACGGAAAAGAGGTCCAAAACTTTGCCAGTGATAATGTTTGTAATTTAAGTAAACTATAAAGGCGTTCGATACTTGTTTTTGCAAACTTTCTACTATCGCACTATTCGGTTTATTATTTTCCGTCAATTCCTTATTAATTTCAGTTTTTGAAATACTTTTTTTTGTTGCTGCTTTTGCCATATCATTCTCCTCGTTTATTCTTTCAGTTTATTTCTTCTAAATATTTGTGTTCAAAAATCGTGCCATAGATTTTTATCTAAAACGCTCGATTTTCTTGACCTTTTTGTATCCTAATATCATTATTGCATCAAAAACAAACACTATGTTTGTATGAATTCCAATAAAAAAAAGAGAGCTGGAAAACTCTCTTTTTTTATTTAAGCAAATAATTTTTTAACGATTAAGTGCTGTGTTATTCGGAGCAGATGCCGTTAAGGTAAATTCAGTTCCCGGTTGAAGATCAATGTTATCACGACCTTGCAAGACAACGGTTCCGGCTCCCGCTCCGGCACCGATTGCCGCACCGATTGCCGCACCTTGTCCGCCATTAGCAATTGCGCCGATAATTGCGCCCAAAGCTGCGCCGATGCCTGCACGAGTAATGGTCTTCGTCGTTTGGCTTCCATCTTTAACCGTTCCTTCATTATTAACGGAAACTTTGTCGCCATTTAGCATCTTGACTTCCTGAACGTATCCGGCAAAGCGATATGTCTGACCGTTTCTAAGGCGAATCGTATCAAATTCCAACGAAATATTCGCCGCTCCCGAAACACGACCCGAACGATCTGCACTTGCCACGCGACCTTCGATAATTGCTCCGTCATATTGCGAAGGCGAATTGACCGTCATCGTAAATCTGTCGCCGTCTTGACTTGCTTTTGTTGAAATCGCATTGTCCAATGTAGCAATAATCGGCGTATTATTCGGCACAACAAATATATTAGTGTTGTTTCCAACCGTATTATTATTTACCGAAGAAAATTGCGCTGTTTCATTCGTTTTGTCATAAACGCTGGCAACGGTAATTGTTTCGTTCTTATTTTCGAGATAAACGCGACGAATAACCTTCAATTGATTATTGTTTATCGGCATAAAATTAACGTAAAAATCATTAATTCTATCACCTTCATAACTTAATGAAACACCGTCATAATATGTGTTTGCGGTAATTTTTACGGATCTACCATTTTGTAGATTTTCGTTTCTCGCAACGCCGTCCGCATCAAATGAAATTTGCGGTGAATTAGTCGAAGCAATTGTTACCGTTTTATCTCTTTTTTCGATTGCCAACTCGTTCGGCGAATTCAAACGTCGTTCGAGATTTTGCTGAATTGTATTTCGTTGCGCCGAAGGATAATTTCTAATTGAATTTGAAATTACTTGATTGACATCATCGCTTTGATTCAAATTCAGAAGGTAAGTTCCCGTCAACATCGAATCGAATTTTGTCATTGGTGAAAACTGGCGATTATCAAAATTAAAACTTACGCTGTAATAATCACGCAGTTTTTCCAAATCGGTGCGGATTAATCTCCAATCCCTTTCCGAACTACTTTGAAGGCGATAATCACGCATAAAACCGTCAATATAATATGCACGATTCAACACATCTTCGACATCCTGCGAGGTCGAACGGCGTGCATCAAAATTCTGCTTCAAACGGTCAGTCGCATTCTCAAATTCGGTAACATAACTGACGATTGCATCTTCACTTCTTGAATTATTCAAAATGCTCGCGTCTAAAGCCGTGTTTAAATCTCGTTTATAAACGTCCGTTTTCGTTTCGATACTTGTCAAAAGGCTTCTGACCGTTTGATCCGAAACAGTGTAGTATCGTCCGGTGTTATTTCCTGTATTCCCACTATTTACCGGAACATTCGTCCAATTCCACGCAACATTATAATAAGTTGCCAGAGTGTTCAGTTTAGTCTTTAGACTTGTCCAATCTCTCTGAACTCTCTGATTCAGGCGATTGTCCTTCATAAAACCGTCAATAAAATATGCACGATTTAAAACTTCCTGAACGTCATTGCTGATTGAGTTTTTCGCATCGAATTTTTGTTTCAAAGCATCTGTCGAATTTTCGAATTCGGAAACATAATTGTTTACCGTGTCCTCGCTGTTCGTTCCATTTAATCTGCTTGTGTCCAATGCCCGGTCTAATGAACGTTTATAAATGTCGGTATCCGTTTCGATGTTTGTCAAAAGGTTTTGAACTTGGCTGTCTGAAACACGATACGGCAGTTGCGAAGTCGTC
>JBBSAX010000294.1:0-5557 GCA_038251885.1 Pyrinomonadales bacterium
GTTACCCAGATTTCCGTTATCGTCAATCGTGGTGTCGTTGCTTGGATCATCTACATCAAAGTTCCTGAAGTAAACTTTGGCACCAGAGGTGAAAGACGGCTCCCCACCAGAGTTGGTAAGCTGTGCTTTTACACTCACCGTTCTTCGATTAATAGTATCATTATGAGTTTGCCTATCTGGAAAGATCCTCTGTCCTCCGCCAAAGACAACGCCGTTTCCAAAATCTCCTGTCGGATTATCATTTGTAATGTTACTGTTTATAGTTTCAAACGTAACCGACCCAACAGTTGGAGTGCGGATACAAGCATATGTATAATCTACAGGTTCGATATCATTGGGGGAATAGATATTTTTAGGTCCCGATATTTCAGAAACATTCCAATTCTCGTAAGTTGCCGGCGATTTTGCACTAAATCCATACGGATCGTAATAAGGTTCGCTGGAAAAAGGAATTGGTGTGGATATTAAACGGGCGTAATGAAATGTATCAGCGCATAGTATTTTATTGGGTCTGTAATCGCTGGTTGTATAGTCAACTTCGATTCCATACATAACTCCACACAAAATATCCACATATGTATCATCTATTCCTTCGCCGATGTCCCCGTCAATTACATCGGTAGGATTTGTATAATAAAGCACACCCTCTGCCCCTGCATCATAATAGTAGGCTATATCGTAAGTGAAATATGTTTCGGAAATACCGCCGACTTCTTGATTATCAATATCAAAAAAAACAGTTGTTCCCACAGCCACGCAACCGGCGTAAGTTTTAGTGAATGAACCAATAGTTATAAAACCCACAATCAATACGGCAATTATGAATGTTTTCCTAATCATTATGGTTGTCCTCCTGCCGAATTAAATTTTTATTACTTCTTTCTCTTAATTTTTCTAATCTCCCGTTTGAATTCATTAAATCGGACGGGTTAATTTCTACGCTCTTTGAAATACTATCCATAAAGAATTTTACTTTTTGAGTTGTACCAGAGCCGAGAAGATTCTGTAGTTTGTTTTTGTTGCGAATTACAATTTCGTTCCGTTGCTTTTGTAAATCTGCCAATTCCGGCGGCGGAGGCGGTAGCAAGTTTCCTTTGGCGAGTTCTTCTCTGCCTTTTCTTATAATTTGTAATGCTTTTGCGTGAAGCGGGGCAATTTCATCGGCATGTTCTTTAGCTACCTGACGAATGATGCTTATTTCATTGGCAGTGAATCCGTGTTGCTTCATATAATTATGATAAAGATTTCCGCTTTTACCTTTCGCTTTCGCTTTCTCAGAAACTTTTTCTAAAGAAACAACTTTGATAAAAAACATATCAAAAGCTACTTCCTCTGTTGGTGTTGAATTAACAATGGTTTTTTGACTATTATTGACAATTTTCTCTGATCCTTTTTCCATCGGATAATTTTCGGAAAAAAGACTCGTCTTTATAAAATTAACAACCGGATTTTTATCAATTCCAAACCCGAAAACCCCTAAAACCAATGTTGTCATTAATACTGCAACAATAATAATTTTTTTCATTTTCTTTTGTTCTCCTTGTTTGATGATTCACCGACAAATTAAGTTTTGTATTCTCAAAAGAAATTTTTATTTTCTTCTACGGTGAAGTAGGACAAGTCAGACCGTAATCCCTCTGAGTTTAAATACAGCTCAGGTTTTTCGGAATAAGTCTAATTTGTCTTGATTTTTATAGTTGGAATGATTATGATGCAGACTTGTTCAGGGTGTGCATCTTTTGAAACATTCCGTTTCTGTAAGATAAAACATTCAAAGTCAGGGTTGATGACTGGAATCATTAGCCCTGATTTTTCTTTTTTGATTTACCTTACCAAAATCAATTTTCTTTTCTTTTCAATAATTAAAGACCCACGACAAATAAAAAAAGCCGTTTATCCAAAACAATGAATAACTAGCTTTCTTTTAAAAAGATTTGAATCTCTAATTGCCGATATGTTGATTTGCCCTCGGCAAATCTCAACCCAATATCTTGCGGAAGATTTTTGGGTTTTTCCAAATAAGTTGTAGGAGTCGTCCAACATCTAAATTATCTCTTTTTCATACCAAGATTATTTCAGCAAAAAAACTGTTCAGTTAATTGCTCAAATAAACCAAATCAAGTAAATGCAATGTTTAGATACAATAAAGTATTTTAAAAAACTTCATTTCTAAATCAAAAGCTGTTCAAAATTCCCCTTTTTTACTTTTGGTCTTTCTTTCCTGAAAAAGTATTTCTTAATTCTTAATTTACAAATTTTCCCCTAAAATACTTTTTCAAGATCAATTTATCGTCGGTAAAAAAAACGTATCAAGAAAATTTTCGACTGTCAAGATTTTTTGAAAAACATTTTGACGAATTATTAATTGACTACTTGAATTCTAAAAAGTTTTGAGTTATTCAAGTTGTTGTTAAAATGAGATTTACCATTCTAATTTCAATGACTAAAACTTATTGAAATATTTTGTAATAAAAAAATTCTTTTGTAACTTCTCTGTAACTTGTAAATCCAAGTTTTATTAAAAGTTTACAGACTTTGATGTTTTATTGTGCAATGAACAAAAAAGTTACTATAATACTTCCAAACTTTGATTTTGGAGTTAATTGCGCCTTCGTCAACGACAACTTTGCCAGATAGAAATTACAATTGAGGGAAGAGATAAAGTAATCGAATATGACACGCGTCCGGCAAATTCCGGCGGAAACTCTGGTCAGCCTGCGCCAGCGGCTCGACACTCTGCCTGCGCGTTGCCGCGAGCGGCGCGATCTCATCGAATCAACTGCCGGACTATTCGGCATTTCCGGCTCTACTTTATACCGCCGTTTGCGCGGAAAGCGGATTCATTCAACTTCCGCCCATCGCTCGGACTGCGGCAAACCGCGCAAACTCAAGGCTTCCGAAATGGAGCGGTTCTGCGAAGTGATCGCCGCCTTCAAAGTCCGCACGCTCAACAAAAAAGGTCGGCACGTTTCAACCAAACGGGCAATTGAAATTTTGGAAAAATACGGAATGAATACGCCGAACGGTTTTGTCCGAATACCTTTTGGTGTTTTATCCTCTTCGACCGCCAACCGTTACCTTAAACTATGGGGTTACGATCAATCCACACTACGTCGGGAATCTCCGGCGGCGCGTTTTCAAGCCGAGTTCAGTAATCAATGCTGGCACTTCGATCTGAGTCCGTCGGATTTGAAACATCTCGAAAAACCGCCCCCTTGGGTTGAGCCGGGACGCGGAAATCCGACGTTGATGCTCTACAGCATCGCCGATGACCGGAGCGGTGTCTGTTATCAGGAATATCACTGCGTTTACGGCGAAGATACGGAAGCCGCTCTGCGATTTCTGTTTAACGCGATGAGTGCCAAACCGACCGAAAACTTTCCGTTGCGGGGCATTCCCGAAATGATCTATATGGATAACGGTCCCATTTCAAAAAGCCGCGTTTTTCTCAATGTGATGGAATGTCTCGGAGTCAAGATAATGACGCATCCGCCAAAAGGAGCGGATGAACGAAAAACCACCGCCCGCGCCAAGGGCAAAGTCGAACGTCCGTTCAGAACCGTCAAGGAAGCGCACGAAACGCTCTATCATTTTCACGAACCGGAAACCGAGACGGAAGCCAATCTCTGGCTGCACAATTATTTGCTGAGTTATAACGAGCAGAAGCATCGTGAAGAAAATCATTCGCGGTTCGCTGACTGGCTCAAAAATCCGCCGCCTGAAGGTTTGCGTGAGATGTGCAGTTGGGAAAGATTCGGAACTTTCGCCCGCGAACCCGAACGCGCCAAAGTCGGAAATGATGCCAGAATTACGAGCGACGGCGTGATCTATGAAGTCGAACCGGATTTGGCGGGCGAAACCGTCCTTTTGTGGTGGGGACTTTTTGACAATCAGCTTTTCGTCGAATTAAATGAGAACCGCTACGGACCGTTCGCGCCGATTGGCGGCTTGTCCACTCTCCACCGCTACCGAAAATTCAAGAAAACAAAAACGGAGGAACGCGCCGACCGGATCAGTGCCTTAGCCAAACAACTCGATCTGCCCCGCGCCGCTCTGGAGGGCAACCGCGACTTGATGTTTTTAGCGAACGCTCCGGTGTCGAATCAACCGGCTCCGCCGCCGGTTGTCAAACCGTTCGACGATCCCGATCCGTTCCGGGAATTTGCCTATCCGAGCGTCTTTGCCGCGAAAATGGCGATTGCCGATTTTCTCGGTCAGCCGTTGACCAAACTGCTCCCCGAACAAAAGGCGTTTATTGACGAACTGCTCGCCGACTCTCTGAGCAAAAAAATGGTCATTGAGCGCGTTCGGCAGTATTTTCAGCCGGCGCAATATCAGCATCTGCCGCTCAACGAATTGGAGGAAAAAGAAGAATATGTTAACTGAAGTAATGGAGCATTACGGTTTGATCGAAGAATTCCGGCGAGCCGGATACTTTGAAACCGCCGATCAACAGCAAATGTTCAAGGACATTAAAGCCGACATCTATTCCGGCAAACTGATCGCTCTGACGGGCATCATCGGCTGCGGCAAAACCGTCACCCTGCGTAAACTGGAAGAATCCTTAAATCAGGAAGGCAGAGTTCTGGTCTCGAAATCGCTCTCGGTTGATAAAAGCCGCTCGACGCTCGGCACGCTGATCGCCGCGCTTTTTTATGATCTGTCGCCCGATAAGGATGTGAGAATTCCCGGACAAGGCGAAAAACGCGAACGCGAATTGCGCGATCTCATCAAAAAAGGCAAAAAGCCGGTCGTTTTATTTGTTGACGAAGCCCACGATCTGCACAGCACGACTCTGACCGGACTCAAACGACTGATAGAAATGGTCGAGGACGGTAATGGAACACTTTCCATCGTTCTCGCCGGTCATCCGAAACTGAAGAATGATTTGCGCCGCCCGACCATGGAAGAAATCGGTTATCGAACGACCGTTTTTTCACTCGATAATATGATCAGCGACCGAACCTCATATGTCGAATGGCTGGTCAAAGCCTGTCTCGATCTGGATATTCAACCCGAAGACGTAATGGAGCGGGAAGCTCTTGAAATGCTGGCGAACCGATTGCGAACGCCTCTGCAAATCGAGCAGCATCTGACTCTGGCATTTGAAGCCGCCTACCAGATCGGCGAAAAACCGATCACCGCTTCGATTATCGAATCCGTGCTGTCGAAACAACTCGACGACCTCGAACCGAGGCTGACCAGACACGGCTACAACATCAAAAGTCTGGCGGAGCAGTTCAGCGCGAAACCGACCGAAATTCGGCTGCTGTTTCGCGGACAACTCGAAGCGTCCCGGATGCGCGAACTACAAGAACAAATGCTGGCGGCAGGTCTGCCGCTGTAACCTAATAATTACCAGTTTTAGAGCGGTCTTAAACCGAAATTTATAGATGCAGATAATTTGATTTCAAAAATTATGATTGCAGGTTGGTCGCAATTAATGTGGTTTCATTCTCACTTAATTTGATTTCAAAAATATTTATAGTCGCAAATAATTTGATTTCAAAATGTGGATGAATTCAGGTTTGAGTAATTATAAATGCAAGCTACTACA
>JBBSAX010000295.1:0-5513 GCA_038251885.1 Pyrinomonadales bacterium
CGTCCGATTCCGGTTGCACGAACGACAATTCCGCGCACAACGCCCAAGTATTCGACGATTTCAGTTCCCGCAACTTCGATTCCGGTTGTAATTATTATTCTCTGATTTTCCATATTAATTGATTTTACCCTTCAAAATATTCAACATCTTAATTAACAATTCACCATTTACAATTTACCATTAATTTTTTATTCATAGCGTAAAGCCTCAATCGGATTCAAACGGCTGGCGCGAAATGCCGGAAAAACTCCGGCGACAAAGGCAATCATGCAAACTAAAAGCATTACGAGAAATATCGAGAGCGGTTTGAAAACAAAAATGCTGTAACCTTCAAACGATTCCAGATACGTCCGCGCCACGAAAATATTGACAATCGTGCCGACGATTATTCCGCCCACACTTCCCAAAACCGCGCCCCAGAAACCGATTAAAATTGATTCGAACGAGAACAGCAGAAAAATTTTTCTGCGTCCCATTCCTAGAGCTTTTTGCAGACCGATTTCCTTCGTGCGTTCCAAAACCGCAATAACCAGCGTGTTGATAATACCAAAGGACGCGGCAAGTAGAGCGATGAACGCGAACAAACTCAAACCGATTTGTAAAATGGCAACTCCGTCATAAGCTCTTTTCTGTCGGTCGGCAATCGAGTCGGCTGAAAATCCTAATTCGTCGAGTTTGTTTTTGACCTCCGCAATTTTCTGCACCTCGCCCGTTTTTAATTGTAAAGTGAGATTTGAAAATTGATTGAAATCATCAGACTGTTGATTTTGATCTTCATAAATGCGCTTTGCCGTTTCCGAGTCCACAAACGAACTGAAATTCGTCATCATTCCTTTGGTCGAAACACCGACAATTGTTAATTGCAGCGTTTTAATCTCATCGGTTTTTTCATTCACTCTATAAGCAACGGTCGCCGTCTTGCCGATCAAATTATTAAGATTTTCATCATACGCTTTGGCAATATCAAGTGGAAGCAGAATTTGATTTGCTCCGTCAATCGTTTTTCCCGCTTCGACTTTTTGCGAAACTCCTTCGGACAACATATCGAGAAAAACCCGATATTTTTTCGCGTTGTTCATCGTGATAAATTCGCCCTTCATCCAATAGCGCGGCGTAATCGTCTTGATTTCTGGAAGTTGATTTCGAAGAGTTTCGATTTGCTCTTGAGAAATAATTATCGCGTCTTGGTCAAACTTATTTCCGGCTTCGCCCTGACTTTTTTCCTTATATTCGACGGGTTCGTCGGGATTCAACTGCTCGTTTCTGCGTTCAAATTTTTTGCGAATAAACAGCACGTTATTGCCCTCGGTATTTTTAACCTGTTTATCAACATAATCACGCAAACCGTCGCCCAAACCGTTGGTCAAGGTCAATGTAAATGAACCGACGAAAATTGCCATTACTGTCAAAAATGTGCGGAGTTTGCTGCGGAACAAGTTTCGATTCGCAATTTTTATTAAGTCCCAAAATTTCATAACTTTTTACTTTTCGGAAACAATTTCACCGTCTTTTAATTCGATGATTCGCTCGCATTTATTTGCTAAATCTATATCGTGCGTCACGACGATCAGCGTTATTCCTTTTTCCCTGTTTAATTGAAACAACATTTTTTCGATTGATTCACTCGTTCCTGAATCGAGATTTCCGGTCGGTTCGTCGGCGAAGATGACTTGCGGTTTTCCGACCAAAGCCCGTGCAATGCAAACACGTTGTTTTTCGCCGCCGGAAAGGTCTTTTGCGCGTTTTTCTTCCTTGTCTTTCAAACCGACCGCTTCGAGTGCTTCCATCGCACTTTTCGTCAAATCATATTGGTCTGCACCGCGAATTCTCATCGGCAGAACGACATTTTCAAAAACGGTTTCGCGTCCGTTTAAGAAAAATTGCTGAAAAACAAAGCCGAATTTATGGTTTCTGAGCAAATCTTTCTGCTTTTCATTTAATTGAGAAAGTTCTTCGCCTTCAAATAAGACGCTTCCCGAAGTCGGATCATCAAGACACGCCAAAAGGTGCATTAATGTTGATTTTCCACTGCCGGATTTTCCAATTATGGCAACGCATTCGCCTTGATTTATTTGCAGATTGATGTGTTTCAGAACCTCATAATCTACGTTTTCGCCTTTGTAAGTTTTGTAGAGATTAATCGTTTCTAACATAAAAAATTACCGAAATATTTAATTTCCGGTAATTTTTACGCGAATGAGTATTTATTTGTTCAAAACAATTTTGATTTGGTGAAAGTTGGATAGTATCTATGATGATTGAAAATTCGACTTTAAGTTTCGATTTCTTCGCTGATTCTTTTTCTACCTTTATCAATCGGCGTAACACTTGCGGAACGTGATTTTTTGCGGGATTTGTGGCGTTCGATGCGTTCTTCACTGTCGTCCGGGAAGGAATCTCCGCTGCGGACGACTATGGCGAGAAGTAATAAAAACATTAAAGAGATCGCCGTTGTATGCAACACGAAATCGAAAAGGCTGTGAACTAACACGGCAAAACAACCGGCAACGGCACCGACAGCGATTCCGCGTCGAAAAAGATTTTGTGTTTGAATGCTCTTGCGTCCGGTTTTAAAAAGTTGGGCAAGGAAAAATAAACCGATTATTAAACCGACAATTCCCGCATCAGCCAAAACCTGCAAATAATCATTGTGCGCTTGCTCGACTCGCTCAACACCGTTGAAGGTGTCGTGTTTTGCATAAGCTACAGCAAACGCGCCGATTCCCGCCCCGAAAACCGGATTTTCTTTGATGACATCGAGCGTTACTGACCAAATATGCGTTCGGTTTGTCGTCACATCCTTTGAATTTGCCGTGTCTGCAAAACGCGTCAACGAAGATTCGCCGCCGATAAATATTGAACCGCCGATGATTACCGCAACCAACAAAACCGCCAGTCCGATCTTTAAAAAGATTTGACCGTAACTTTTTATGTTAGTCGTCAAAATTGCCATTAGAAAAATTTCCGCCAGAAACGCCACTAAACCGCCGCGCGAACCGCTTAAAAGCAAGGCAGTTCCCATCAAACCGATTGCTGTAAAATACAGCAATCGCTTGTCTTTCGGAATTGCACCGGCAAAAACTAAGCCCAACGGCAAAGCCACCAGCATTTCCATATACGCGGCAAAATTATGACGATTGACAAACGATCCGAACGGAACCGCAAATGGTGTTTCATAAATTCCATAGATTTTGTTGGGACTCAAAACCGATTGCAAAATCGCGTAAAAAGCATAAATAAAACCGAAAATCGTAATAATCACAGCTATTTTTCTGAGCCGTTTTGCGCTATCCAGAAAAATTAATAAAGCCGAAAAAATAAAACTGAGGGCGAGAATGTGAAATGAGGTCAACTTTGTCCAAAAAGGTTCGAGCGAAATCGTCCGCGAAATTCCGTCAAGTCCGGCAGTTTCCGACGATCCGAACGGAATTATCTGAATCATTCCATAAAAAAACAAAGCGTAGAGCGGAATCTGCAAAAGACTTTTATTGATTTTCAAAACACCGCCGGTGAAAGCATCAAAAGCCCACAAAAGCATTATTATCGCAGAAAAAATATAAACGAGCGCAATTATCGGCTGATGAACCGCGCCATACGCCAAAGCCGTAAAGATAATCAAAGCAACAAGCAGAAAAAATGCGAGTTTGTTTGCCCGGGGTGTTTGTAAATTTTGATTCATTTTCGTTTTTTATCTTAAATGATTTATAAATCAACAACAATCGGCGGTTGCGACGGCTCGTAAGATTCATCGCAATTGGAAGCGTTGACAAATTTCACGCCGAATTTCTCAGTTTGTCCGTAGCCGCAATGAATATGTCCGAAAATGTGGAGTTTGAGATTATTATGTGCTAATTCTTCAACCTTTTTAATTAATTCTTCGCAACCCGTATTTTCAACAAAAAACTTTCGCGGAACTTCATCTAAAATACCGTTCGGCGGTCCGTGTGTAATTAAAATATCGGTGTCATTTGGAATCAATTCCCACTTTTCCGCGAGTTCCGCGCCGCGCATTAGATTAAACGCCCAATCGAAAAATCTCGGTTGCCACGGACTTCCGTAAATCTTTAAACCTTCGATTTCTGTTGAAGAATCCTGCAAATACCTGATATTAAATTTTGCTGTTAAAAGTCTTGCAAAATGATTATTTATTTCAAAAAGCCAGTCGTGATTTCCGGCGACAAAGATTTTATATTTATGCGGTAATGAAGAAAACCATTTTAAGAATTCTTCTACTTCAAACTGAGTTCCCTGAATCGTCGCATCGCCCGCGTGAATCAAAATATCGCCGTCGGGGACGGCGATTTGTTCATTACAATTATGCGTGTCGGAAAGACAGACGATTTTCATTAAATAAATTAATCTTTATAAACACGGCTGACAAAATTTCCGTTCAAAAACTCTTTCGGCTCGATCTGACTCTGCATAACAACACCTTTGTATTTGTTTGAAGCGAGCATATCAGCGCATTCGATCAAAGGCGCGGCGGTTGTTGTTTGAATCGCCCGAAGATGCTGTCCGTTTATTTCAATCGGCGAAACGTGAAACGCTTTTTCGACCATTCTGCGTCTTCCCTGTGAATCAAAACCTTCGACCGATGAATGAACGATCACAAAATCGTTTTCAACGGAAGGAACTTTTTCGAGCATCACATCTTCCAGATTTTGCGGCAGATTTTCGTCAAACGGCAATTTTTTAAGCAAACCTTCAACCCATTTGTAATGTCCGGCGTGGCGCAAGGTTTTGTAATCGAGATTTTTCGCTTTTCCTTCAAAAAATTCCGGTAAATTTGCCGCGCCGCCTGAAGTTAAATCGGCTTCGTACACAAACCCGTTAATTATGATTTTTTCGCGTTCGGAAAGCGCGGGAAGTTCCGCATTTTTATAATTTCGCAAAACTCGCGCAGTTTTGACATATTCGGTTGCAACACCGATTGGCGACCACGTAAAACCGTAAAAATGCGGTGCGTGTGCGTGAGTTGAAAGTGCGCCGACCTTCATTCCGATTCGCTCGACATTTTCGTTTTCAAACTTTTCGACGAATTCGTTGTAAAGCGACATCGCCAGAACATTTATAAATCCCGGAGCAAGTCCCGTTTGCACGACAAATCCGGTATCGGCAGTTTTTGCAATTTCGATAACCGCGTCGGTTTCGGCAACATATTCGGTCAGATTCGCGTAGTGCATTTTGAAATCTTTCGCAAACTGCGCCATTCGCGGTGCTTGTGAACCCGGCGAACAATCGAGCAAAATTTCACATTCTTCAAACGCCGATTTCATCGCGTCATTGATGCCGACCTTTGCCATTAAAACCTTTTCGACGCGGCTTGTCTGCTTTGAGTTTTGGGTTACAAACTGTTCTGTTTTATATAAATTTTCTTCGGAAATATCACCAAGAAAAACGTCCACATCCGACTTCGACCATTCACGTAAAAGAACGGCAACCGCATTACCGATGCCGCCCGAACCTGCGATAAATATTTTATGACTCATAAGTTACAGATTTCAACATAAAAC
>JBBSAX010000296.1:0-5466 GCA_038251885.1 Pyrinomonadales bacterium
AATTTGGGAATGAAGGATTTGAAGATCACGCTTATTCAAAAAGATGACAAAATCTTTGCCGCAATCGAATCGGAACAACCGACACCGGAAAGAGCGCAAACTCTGGCAAGCGGATTAAACGGTCTGATTGCAGGTGCTAAACTTATTGTTAAAGGTGAAGATGAAAAGTTTCTGCTAAGTAAAGCACAACCACCGACAAGCAAAGGTAAAATTCTTCTTTTAAATGTCGAACTTCCGAAAGATGCTATACAAGAAATGATCGTTCGCAAAATAGCAGAGGACGCGAAAAAGAAAGCCGAAGAAGAAAAAAAAAATAATCCGCTAAAAGGCACGGCGCAAACTCTTAACTCGAATACGGGCAAATGAAAAAATTAAGCCAACTAACCCTTATATTCTGCGGCTTGCTGATGCTTGCCGCATTTCCTGTTTTCATTTAGAAAGAATTAATGAGCAAAAATAAAAGCTATAATTCAATACTTTTCTTAACAACCTTGAGCGTTTATCTCGGCTTGGTTTTGGTAGGTGCATCGCCGTCTGTTTTAGCACAGCAAGCGGCTTTGACGAGCAGGTTCGAGATTAAAAATGAAGTTAGTATCGAAGACGATTTAGATAAAAATCCCGGAGAAGATGAAGGCATTAATCATTATTTTCTCACCAGATTTGACAATGCTCTGGACGATTTTGTTAAAGATTTGCGAGCATTAAACCGGCGCGGCAAATATAAATTTAACAGCAGATCGAAATATAAAAATCAGGAAGAAATAATAATCGGCAGCGGACACACTTTTTGTTCGGATAATATTGTTGATGCTTCATCGAGTTACGTTGTTTCGTGGGTTTCGGATGAACTGGAAAAACTCAGAAAAAATCTCGACATTGCCGACGGCAAGAAATACAGCGAACTCGCCTCATTTATCGAAAATCCGGTTGACGCAACAGGTTATCGGCAATGCAAAGAATTCGGTCTGGAATTTTCTCTGGATAAAAAAGAACTCAAAGTAAAAGTTAATTTTACGCAGAATTCAACGCAGCAAGCATCAGTTACTGCGAATGATTTAAATAACGGCTTTTCAACAAAAGCACTAAGCGCACAAAAAAATTCTACTAAAAAATTCTATCAAAACACCGAAGCAAAAGCTGAAAATCAATACGTTTCGGTCATCACACGCCTTCCACGCGGCTCACTAGATACGCTTGTCAAAAGCAAAAGATAAGCAAACCAGAGTTTCGAGCGCGAATGTCTCCATTTTAAAAACGCGGGAACGTATCTTTCCAACTTAAAACTCATTTCCAAACTTTTCTTTTCGCAACAATCCGTTAAAGTTAGAGGTTTGCCGTGTGCGTCGGCGTTGATTTTTAAATATTTTTATAGGTTTACGATTGAAAATTAAACAATCTAAATCGGCTAGTTAAAGAGGATTAAAAAAATGGCAAGTTTTGCAGATAAAGTAGTAAATAAAATTTTCGGTTCGGCGACCGACCGACTTTTGAAAAAAGTTAAACCGACCGTTCAGGAAATCAACGATCTCGAACCGCAGATTCAGAAACTTTCGGATGATGAATTAAAAGCGCAAACTGCGAAATTCAAGGAAAAAGTAGCAAATGCGATTGCGGGAATTGACGACAGAATGGAACGGCTCAAAGCCGAGCAAGAGGCTTTGCATTCCATTTTGCCTGAAGCGTTTGCGACCGTGCGTGAGGCATCCATCAGAGTTACAGAGATGCGTCATTTCGATGTTCAGTTAATTGGCGGTATCACACTTCATCAGGGAAAAATCGCCGAGATGCGGACAGGTGAAGGTAAAACGCTGGTTTCGACGCTTCCGGCTTATTTAAACGCACTTACCGGACGCGGCGTTCACATTGTTACGGTCAATGATTATCTTGCTCTGCGCGACGCAGAATGGATGGGCAAAATCCACAAATTTTTGGGTTTGACCGTCGGCTGTATCCAAAATGATATGGACGATTACGAACGCAAAGAGCAATACTTATCCGACATCACATACGGAACGAACAACGAATTCGGCTTTGATTATCTGCGCGATAATATGAAATTTGATCCCGAACAACTCGTTCAACGCGATCATTATTATTCGATCATTGACGAAGTTGATTCGATCCTGATTGACGAAGCGCGAACGCCTTTGATCATTTCCGGCGCGTCAGATGATGCGACCGATAAATATTTCACGGCAAATCAGATAATTCCGCATTTTGAGCGCGGACATAAAGATGAAGAAACAAAGGTTACAACGGGCGATTATCTGCTCGACGAAAAAAATCATTCGTCGGTTTTGACCGAGCAAGGCGTTGCAAAAGCGGAAAAACTTCTCGGCGTTGACAATCTCTACGATCCGGGAAATATGGAGCTTTTGCACTGCGTTGAGCAGGCTTTGAAAGCGCACACGCTTTATAGAAAAGATCACCAATACGTCGTTCAGGAAGGCGAAGTTATTATCGTTGACGATTTTACGGGACGTTTAATGGCTGGTCGCCGTTGGTCGGATGGACTTCATCAAGCGGTCGAAGCCAAAGAAGGTGTAACAATCGAACGCGAAAATCAAACATTGGCGACGATCACTTTGCAAAATTATTTCCGTATGTATGAGAAACTTTCCGGTATGACCGGAACGGCGGAAACGGAAGAAAAGGAATTCGGCGAAACTTATCAACTCGAAGTTATCGTCATTCCGACGAATCGCCCGATGGTTCGTGTTGATAAATCCGACGTAATTTACCGAACCTTGCCGGAAAAATGGAATGCGATTGTTGAAGAAATTCAACAGTTACACAAAAAAGGTCAGCCGATTCTGGTCGGAACGGTTTCGGTCGAGAATTCCGAATTGGTTGCCGAAAGATTAAAGAAAGTCGGCGTTCCGCATAATGTTTTGAACGCGAAATATCACGAACGCGAAGCCGAAATCGTCGCGCAAGCCGGACGCAAAGGCGCGGTCACAATTGCGACGAATATGGCTGGACGCGGAACGGATATTATTCTTGGTGGAAACGCGGAATTCCTTGCCCGCGATTATCTGAAGCGTCAGGAAATCAATCCCGACGAAGCGACCGAAGAACAGTTTGAAGAGCAACTTCGCAAAGCAAAACGGGTTGTCGAAGAAGAACACAAGGAAGTTATCGCGGCTGGCGGTTTGAAAATCCTCGCCACCGAACGCCACGAATCGCGCCGCATTGATAATCAGCTGCGCGGACGTTCCGGTCGTCAAGGCGATCCGGGCGAAACGAAATTCGTTTTATCTCTCGAAGACGATTTAATGCGAATTTTCGCGGGCGACAAAGTTCGTTCGATGATGGAATGGCTCGGAATGGAAGAAGGCGTTGCCATCGAATCGAAAACCGTTTCCAAACAAATCGAAAGAGCGCAAAAAGCGGTCGAAGCACGAAACTTTGAAACGCGTAAACACGTTCTCAAATACGACGACGTGATGAACAAACAACGCGAAACGATCTACGGTTTGCGCCGCCAATTGATGCTCGAACCCGAACACCGTGAATATCTTTTGGGCGAAAACGGAGTCTCCCGCGATCTTTTGGGCGATTTGACCGCGCAATATCTAAACGCGGCAGTTGCACCGTCAGAGTGGGACGTTGACACTTATGCCGCTGAAATCGAAAGCATTTACGCTGTTGACCCGGCGGTTGATGCAGATGTAGATTTCAAAAAAATGAATCCCGAACAGGTCGAAGAAGCGATCTGGAAAAAGGGAATTGAAAACTACGAAGAAAAGGAAAAAATGGCGGGCGCGGAATCTCTGCGGGCGTATGAGCGTTATATTATGCTCAACATTATTGACTCGCAATGGAAAGATCATCTGCTTTCAATTGATCACGTCAAACAAGGAATCGGCTTGGTCGGCTACGGGCAAAAAGATCCGCTCGTCGAATATAAAAAGCAATCGTTCGATATGTTCCAGGATATGCTCGACCGCATTGACACAAACACGACAAAAGCATTATTCAACCTTGAAATCGTCGTCAAAGATGAACAGGAAGAAATGGAACGCCTCGAACGCCTCGAACGGCAACGCGCCCGCCGCCAAGCGGCAGGAATGGCTTTCACGGGTGCTTATGAAGGAGTCGCCGCCGCCGGCGAAGAAGCTCTAAAACACACGCCGTTCGTCCGCGATCAACCGAAAGTAAAACCGAATGATCCGTGTTACTGCGGCTCAGGCAAAAAATTCAAAAAATGCCACGGCTCAGGTGTTTAAAGGCAAAAGGAAAAAAGTGGAAGGTTTGAAACTTTCCACTTTTTATTTTGGTTTCCTATTTACAACAAAACTGTTGCACAACAAATTTGTTGTAAAAGAAAATGTATTTTAATTGTTGAAATTGAAATTCTAACTGAGGTGATTAAGAAAATTTTAACTTGGCATTTAACTGTGTTAAAAATTGTTGATTTGAACTTATCAATTTGTTATTCTGAAAGTGGTAATACTCTACTCCATACTACCTCACAGGAAATTAACTCAATGCAATCTAAAAAATGTCTGATTTGTGATTTAATAAGTTTTGCGGATGCTACAGTTTGCAAACAGTGCGGGACAAATTTCACGGAGTTTAATTCTCCTAAAAAGACTAATCTTTTTACTTGTCCTGATTGTCAAAATCTTTGTTCAAAAACTGCACCAAATTGTCCAAGTTGTGGGAAAGTCTTTAATCCTACACCTGTATATATTACACAGCCGCCAAAAAAGACAACTCCTTTTACTTGGTTTGTGCTTGTTGTAATTCTAGCCGTTCCCATTCTTTGCTGTTTATCAACTTCTAATAAAACAACATCCACATCGTCGGAGTATGCAACTGCGGCAACTCCTATTAACCCACCTAAAAACTCGAAAGACCCAAAGGACTATAATAATCCTGCCGGTCGAAAAATTTTTATTAATGGTTTTAAACAAATGGCTATAGAAAATGGCAGTTCAGAAGTAATATTTGATACTGAAGGAATTGAAAACAAAATTTTGTCAATCCAATCAAGACTTATTGAGCGGAATGATTGTTCAAAGTTTGTCAGTGACTGGTCAAAAATGATGGCTAATGTTGGTTTCAACAAAGTAGTTTGTCGAAACAGCAACTCTAGAGAACAATGGTCATACGTTCTCACATCGTAATCAATTAATAGGAAATATAAATTGAAAGAAAATACTTTGTTTTTCTTCTGCAAAGTAAATAGAACCAATGAACGAAACCTTTAAGAGATTGCAAATTCTTGATGCTACACCCAATCAGAAATTAATTGATTTATATAATTATGAATTTGCACGTAAAAATAATAATTACGAACTTATCGTTAATAATAAAGTACAGGGCTTTCTCATAAAAATTGAAAACAAGGCGGCAAAGAGTTATTTTTATAGTTTTGCGAAACAGAAAAGTAACCAATTATGCTGCCTTGTCAAGAAAATAGTAGAAGTTTTTCCGAGAAACTGCAACGTGCCGAAGGCT
>JBBSAX010000297.1:0-5335 GCA_038251885.1 Pyrinomonadales bacterium
CTGCGCGTTTTGCTTCGCAGCGTAAAATGTCCCGTTTTTATTTCCGGCAAAACTCACGACGCTTATTTGAGAGATACAAAAGCCAAAAACAACGAAGCGCAAAAACGTGCCGATGTCATCAAAAATCGAACAGTCGAAATCGAATCGAGCAAAGATTTCCGTATCGGCGATATTGATTTCGAGCCGTTTTCCGTTCCACACGACGCGGCTGATAATTTCGGTTTCGTCGCCAAAAATCGCGGCTTGCGAGTCGCAACTTTGATGGATTTCGGACATTTTACAACGCTTGTCAAAGAAAAATTAATGGGCTGCGACGGAATCATTGTCGAATCGAATCACAGCCGCGATATGCTGATGACCTGTCCGATTTACAGTTGGGATTTGAAGCAGCGAATCGCTTCGCGCACCGGACATCTTTCCAACGAAGATTTATCTGATTGGCTGACAAACGATTTTGACGGCGCGGCACGCGACATTGTTCTCGCGCATTTGTCGCAACGCGCTAACGAACCGCATCTTGCGCGTTTGATGGCGCAATCCGCGCTCGAAATGCGAAATCCGCTTTTCAAGGCGGAAACGCGCATCACGATTTCTTACCATAAAACTCCGACCGATTGGATAGAGTTTTAATTCTTCAAATCCAAATCAAACGTGATAAACTCTTTGCTTATGGCTGAAAGTTTGTTTATTCCTGAAACATCCGACCGCACAAAGATTTACGACGAACTCGCGCCGCAGATCGAATCTCTGGTTGCGGGCGAAACTGATCTGATCGCAAATCTGGCGAATATTACGGCGGCTTTGAAGGAAGCTTTCGGTTTTTTCTGGGTCGGATTTTATATCAAAAAAGAAAATCAACTCGTTTTAAACGCTTTCCAAGGTCCGATTGCCTGCACGCGGATTGATTTTGACAAAGGCGTTTGCGGACATTGTTTTACAACGAAAGAAACTGTTATCGTGCCGAATGTTGAAGAGTTTGCCGGACATATCGCGTGCAGTTCGGCTTCAAAATCCGAGATCGTTTTGCCGGTTTTTGATAAAAACGGGCAAGTTGCGATGGTTTTGGATGTTGATAGCGAAAAACTCGATGATTTTTCTGACGTTGATGCGGAAGGTTTGGGCAAAATTGTGAAAATCATCGAAAATTTGATCGCTCAAAATGTGGAAGAGAAAACTTTTGCCACAGATTCACACGGATAAAAAAGTTTATGGACTCAAAATTTGCAACCGCCGAAGGAACTGAAAAATTTGCCGCACGTTTTCCGAACGCGGCAGAAAATCATTTTCGGAAAGCGCAGGGTTTGACGATTTCTTCAATCGGAATCGGAACTTACTTTGGAAATTGGGATGAAGAAACCGATGAAAATTACGCGCAGGCAATCGAAAAATTTGTCGAATCCGGCGGAAATGTGATTGACACGGCGGCGAATTATCGTTTTCAGCGCAGCGAGCGAAACATCGGAAACGCATTGCAAAATTTGAGCGAAAAAGGTTTCGGACGCGATGAACTCTTGATTTGCACAAAAGGCGGTTATTTGCCGTTTGATAATGAACCGCCAAGCGATGTGCGCGCTTATTTCGAAGAGAATTTCGTTAAAAAAGGCATCGCAAGTTTTGAAGATTTGGTTGGTGGAAGCCATTGTATGTCTCCGGATTATTTGCAAAATCAACTCGATCAATCTTTGCAGAATATGAAGATTTCGGCGGTTGATGTGTATTACATACATAATCCCGAATCGCAGTTATCGGGAGTTGACAGACATACATTTGAAGCGCGGCTTTCAAAGGCTTTTGAAGTGTTGGAAAAGAATCGAGCAAACGGAAAATTGCAGTTTTACGGCGTAGCGACATGGAATGGTTTTCGCGCTTCGCCGCAGGACGCAGGTTATCATTCGCTTGAAAAAATGGTTAATATTGCCAAACAGGTCAGCGGTGCGAATCACGGATTTAAATTTGTTCAAATGCCATTTAATCTGACGATGCCGGAAGCGTATTTGCTTAACAATCAGGCGTTTGAAGGCAAAGTTTATTCAGCGATTGAAGCGGCGAAAAACTTGGGCGTTTCGGTGATAATCAGCGGTTCGATTATGCAGGGAAAACTTTCGCAAAATCTGCCGGAAAATATTCGAAAAATTTTCGGAAATCTCGAATCGGACGCGCAAACGGGTTTGCAGTTCGTGCGTTCGACTCCGAACGTAACGACGGCTTTGATCGGAATGAGTCAAACAAAGCATGTCGAGGAAAATATGAAACTGGCGAAAATCGCACCGACGGGCGAGGAAGATTTTCAGGAACTTTTTACAAGATGAAAAAGTCAGAAAGTTTAAAAGAAAAAAGGTGAAAAAGTTTTTTGTTTGATTGATGAGTTATATTTTTTTACAAAAACATTCTTTTTTTTATAAAAATTTATAACAGAGAAACAGAATTACTTTTTAACTTTTTAACTTTAATTATTATTTATGAATGCTATTGAATACCCGCTTTGGGTTTGGGGATTTTTCTTCGCGATTGTTTTGATCGCTTTATTTGTTGACATTTTTATCGTCAACCGCCACGCGCACGTTCCGAGCCGCAAGGAAACGGTTACGTGGAGTGTCGTCTGGATTTCGCTTGCGCTGGCATTCAACGTATTTATTTACTGGATCGTGGGCGATCTTTATGGACACGACACGGGACTTTTTAAAGCAAAAGAGTTTTTCACCGGATATTTGATCGAACTTTCCCTTTCGGTTGATAATTTGTTCGTATTTTTATTGATCTTCAGCTTTTTCAAAGTTCCGAAAATATATCAGCACCGCGTTCTTTTCTGGGGAATTATGGGCGCGATCTTTATGCGGATGGCGATGATCTTTGCCGGCGCGGAACTTGTCGAACGCTTTCACGCAATTCTCTATGTTTTCGGCGCATTTTTGATCTACACGGGAATCAAAATGTTCTCTGATGACGAAGATTCGTTTGATCCCGAAGAAAGCAAAATGGTCAAGCTCGTCACGCGCTATGTTCGTATTACGAAAAGATACGAAGAAGAAAAATTTATCATCATCGAAAACGGTAAACGCGCGGGAACTCTGCTTTTACTGGTTTTGATCGTCGTCGAAATTTCCGATGTCGTGTTCGCCGTTGATTCGATTCCGGCGATCTTCGGCATCACGACCGATAGATTTATCGTTTATACATCGAATATCTTTGCGATTCTCGGCTTACGAACATTTTTCTTTTTGCTGGCTGATCTGGCGGACAAATTTCATTATTTGAAATACGGTCTGGCAACCGTTTTGACATTTATCGGCTTCAAAATGCTCTTGCCGCTGATTGCCGAAGGATTAATATTGATACTGGGCGCAGAAAGCCAGACAGGATTTGCGATATTTACGAAACGATTTATCGCGGGCGATTTTAAACAGGAATTTATCAACATATCGCTCGGTTTCGTCGTTATCGCAATCTTTTTATCTGTTATATTATCACTAGTCTTCCCTGCAAAATCGAAGACGGAAGAAGAAAAGATAATCGAAGAAATTGAAGAATAAACTCTTTAGACTCGGAAAGTTTTGATTCACTAATGGATAACAAATACCGCAAATTTTATGTTGATTGGTGGAAGATCAAGAAAAGTACCGTTTACGGCACTATCGGCATAATTGTATTCGTCGCGGCGATTGTCGGCGGCGGTTGGTGGCTTTGGAAAAACGAAGGACTTTTTACGAATCCGACGATTGAAGAAGGTCCGAAGGATGCGGCGCGGCTCGTTTATTTCGAAGGCGAAGTTCGGGTAATTCGCGCTGCGACGCGGGAAACGGTTCTCGTAACAAAAGAAATCTTCGTTTCGGCGGGCGACACGATTCAGACGCAAGCCGATGGACGCGCAAAGATTCAGATGATTGACGGCTCTGTTCTTTCGATTCGTCCGAACAGCACGGTCGTTATTCGCAACAGCACTTCGATTTTCGGGGGAAAAAACGTCCGTGTCGCGCTCGACCAAGGACAGGTGAATGTCAGAACGCAAGATCAGCCGAACGGAACGGAAAACGTCGTCGAGGTCAGAGATTCGGAAACTTACGTCAACCCCGAAACCGACGCGAGTTTTAATATCAACGAAAAAACGAACGGCGGCGAGATTCGCATTAGCCGTGGAAGCGTTGAAACAAAGATAGGAGACGAAAAAACTACGATCAAAGAAAATGAATTTGCCGCAGTAAATAATGGGAAAATTGCCACAAAAGAAAATTTGGTTAATCCGCCGAATGTCGTTTCGCCTTCATCAAACGAACAGGTTTTAGGTTCGGGCAGCGGAATTGCCGATATTAATTTCCGTTGGGAAAAATCCGGCGGAATTGCGCCGTCGAGTTTTAATTTACAAGTGGCAAGATCGCCCGCTTTTATATCGGATTCGATGGTTTTGGTGCGCGACCTTTTGACCGCGCAGAATTTTGTCTTTGCCAATATGTCGCCCGGAACGTATTACTGGCGCATTCGTTCAAATACCAATTCGGGACAAGTCAGCGATTGGAGCGAACCCGGCAAATTTACAATTGTCAGAGGCGCATCGGGAAATGAGCCTTCGGCAAGTGATTGGAAGGTTGAAAGCATTGGCGGAACTATCTATATCGTCAGCGGAAAAACAAAACCCGGCGCAACCGTCAGAATTTCGGGACGCGAAACTTATGCGACCGGCGACGGTTCGTTTCAATTGCAGATTTCTTCCGGTTCTTCACAAGTCGGCGTGGAAATCAGCGACGAAAAGGGAAACCGCAGCCGTTACAGTTTATCTCTAAATTCGGCACGGGCAGTCAAGCAATAAAGTGCCAGCCATAAAAACGGCAACATAATATTGAGTTAAATTTAGGGTTTATTCAAAGTCGCCAAAGGCGACAAACATTATAGCCTAGCGAGAATCGCTAGGTCTTTGTCAAATCGGTGTCCCGACGCTGAAAGCGTCGAACAAATAACACTAACTAACTGTTGCTCACTTTCAGCGAGCGGTTAAATTGGTGGCGACATTCCTAGCGATTCTCGCTAGGCTATAATAGACATTATTGGAAATAAGAAATTTACCCACGAATCGGCACGAATCAACACGAATTTTATTCGGTTTCAATCAAAATGTCGTTTATCTATCAAAATTCTTTTATTTTTTTGCTTTTATTCGTGTTTATTTGTGTTATTCGTGGGCAAAAAAAACAGCAAATCTTTGTTAAGCACCCCAACAGGAATAGATTAGATTATTTTGACAATCAAAGGCAGAAACGCGAGTGCAAACGAGCGTGTCAACCCCCGAACTTTTGGCACGCTCCCTCGCGGTCGCGTTTCTGCCTTTTTTGTCAAGATAACCTTA
>JBBSAX010000298.1:0-5324 GCA_038251885.1 Pyrinomonadales bacterium
AAATAAATTTTTTCATTAAATATCTTTTGCCGAATAAACCAGAGTTTTTTCGTTATCGTAAATTTCGATGCCTCTTTTTGTAAAGCCGATTTTTTCTAAAACATTTTGCGAGGCAATATGTTCCAAATCCGTCAGAGCGATTATTTCACGAAAACCTAATTTCTCGAAACCGTATTTCAAACATCCCCGCGCCGCTTCCGTTGCAAAACCTTTGCCCCAAGATTTTTTGTCGTAAAGATAACCCAAGTCAATTTCTTTTGTTTCAGTCAGACGAGAGAAACCGCAACTCCCGATAATCTCGTCGCTCGATTTTTCTACAACCGCCCAACGGCAGAAACCGTTTTCTTGTTGATAAACTTCCACCCAATTCAAAAATTTTTCGGCATCTTCAAGATTTTTATACGGTTTGCCATTGCCGATATGTTTCATTACTTGGGCATCGATGCAAATTTTAAACATTCTTTCAGCATCGGATTTTGACCACATTCGCAAAATCAATCGCTGTGTTTCGAGAATTTTTGTCACTTCACCGCCTCTTTTCGACTCTTTTTCGGTAAGGCTTTAGCGATCGGTTTGGCTTCGAGAAATCTGAGCGCGTCTTCCAATTCATCAGCATCGCCTGTAATCAATCTCGCGCTTCGTTCGCGCGAAATATAAGCCCAAAACCAATCGCCTAAAACCGAGAGTTTATTACGAAAACCGATCAGAGTAATAATGTGAATGAAAAGCCACGCGAGCCACGCAATAAATCCCGTCAACTTAAATCTTCCCGCTTCGACAATTGCACGGTTTCGTCCGATAGTTGCCATCGAACCTTTGTCCCAGTATTTAAAATCCTCGCGCTTTTCATTTTTCAAGTCGTGCAGAATATTTTTGCAAGCAGTTTGCGCCATTTGCTGTGCAGCGGGCGCGACTCCGGGAACTAAATTACCGTTTTCCTGTTGAATATGCGCCATATCGCCGATAACGAAAATATTTTTGTGATTCGGAACACTCAAATCATCGTTGACCAAAACTCGTCCGGCTTTATCGGTTTCCGCTCCCAATTCCTTGCCCAAAAACGAAGCGGCAACGCCTGTCGCCCAAATTGCCACATCGCATTCGACCCAATTGTCACCGACTTTTACATTTCCGTCTTTCAGATCTGTTACGAAACTGTTCAAGTAAACTTCCACCCCTAGATCTTCCAGATCGCGTTTTGCGCGTGCAGAAAGTTCTGGCGAAAAAGAGTTCAAAATTCTGTCCGAACCTTCATAAAGCATTACGCGGGCTTCTTTTGTATTGATCGCTTTGAAATCTTTTGCCAAAGCCTGACGCGCAATTCCGGCAATTGCGCCGGCGAGTTCAACGCCCGTCGCGCCGCCGCCGACTACGACAAAATTTAAGGGTTCGTGTTTTCCGGTCAAAATCGCTTCACGCTCGGCAAATTCAAAAGCCAGCAAAACCCTGCGGCGAATTTCGAGCGCGTCTTCGATCGTTTTAAGTCCCGGCGCGGTATCTTCCCATTCGTCGTGTCCGAAATAAGAATGCCTTGCGCCTGCCGCGACGATCAAATAATCAAACGAAAGTTCCGAATCATCGTGCATTTTGACGGTTCGTTTTTCAAAATCATAGCCGACCGCTTCACCCAAAATCACTTCGACATTTTTAGATTTGTAAAGAATCCGTCGAATCGGCGAGGCAATCTCACCCGGCGACAAAACGGCAGTCGCTACCTGATAAAGCAGAGGCTGAAAAGTATGATGATTTTTCTTATCAATCAAAGTTACCTGAACATCTTTTCCCGACAATCTTTTTGCCGCTTCCAAACCGCCGAATCCGCCGCCGATAATCACCACTTTTGATTTATTTCCCATAAGTTAATTTTCCTCTTTATCTAAGGCAGAAAAATGTATGTGAAAATTATCTCATACCCCGATATATTTTGCATAAACGCTTCGCGCCGTCGAAATATCGGCAGTTCCGCGAATTATCGCTCGCGCGTCTTTGAAAATAGTTAATTCAAAATCTTCAATTGTCAGACGCAGTAAATATTCATTGAGTTTGATTTCGCCCGAATTTTTTAATTTTTCGGCTAAATTTGCTAAATCAATTTTCGCAGCATTTTGCGGTTGGATTTGAACGGCATCGCGTCCGCAGAGTGCGGTGAAAAAGTCTGCGTTTTCGGCTTCGAGAAATTCAAAATTGCGTTTCGCGCAGGTTTCGCAATCTTCGTTCGGTTTTCCTAATTTGATTTTCCGCCAATCATTTTGCCAAACGTCTATTTGAATTAAAGATTTATGAAGTTTCTCCGTATTTCCTATTAAAATCTTTAATGCTTCGGTCGTTTGAATCGCCGAAATACTCGTAATTATCGGCTGAATCACGCCTGCCGTGTCGCACGTCGGCGCACTTCCGGCAGACGGCATTTCTTCAAAAATACAGCGCAGACACGGCGTTTCGTTCGGAAAAATTGTCATTGTTGTTCCATAACTAGAAACCGCCGCGCCGTAAATCCAAGGTTTGTTTAATTTTACACAAGCATCATTTACTAAATATCGAATCTGAAAATTGTCCGTTCCGTCCAAAATCAGATCAACATCTTTTACAAAACTCTCAATATTTGAATTATTTATATCTGCAACAATTGCTTCGACCTCGATTTCCGAATTAATTTCTGCAATTCGATTTTTTGCTGCAATCGCCTTTGGCAAGCGTTCTTTCGCGTCCGATTCTGAATAAAGAGTTTGTCTTTGAAGATTAGAAAACTCGACAAAATCACGGTCAACAATTCGCAAAAAACCGACTCCGGCACGCGCCAAAATCTCCGCGTGTGACGCGCCCAAAGCACCGCAACCGACGAGCAAAACGCGCGAATTTAATAATTTTTCCTGTCCGCTTTTTCCGATTTCGCTAAATAAAATCTGGCGGCTGTAACGATTATTCATTTATAAAAATTTTACCACTTTTCCGGTGCAGTATCAGAGTTGAAGTTTTGAAGTATGTAAGAAAATTGCGAAAAAGTTTCGACTATTGACTCAAGATATTTTTTGAATTTTTCGGTTTCATCTTCTTCGGAAACGAAAAAACTTGGAAGTCTTTCTGCATAATCAAGCAATCTCGCAATATCTTTATATGGTTCTTTCGTGTAAGCCATAAATCTGGCTCTAACGAAAATTTGATGTAAAGCATAATGCGCGTGGTTAATTTTCTCTTTACTTATCATTGTGTCTGTTTGGCTGTCGAAATATAATAAGACCGAACTTTTATGATTACACTCAAAAAAAAGCAAAAAGTTCCGCTCACGGTTTGGAAAGACGGTACAATTCGTGTCAAAGGCATTTGTTTGCTGATTGATATGATCGTGGGCGCACATAATCGCGGAGAATGCCCTGAAGAAATTCACGATTTGCTTCCCTCAAATGATTATACGGTCGCAGACATTTATCTGATAATTGCATATTATTTAAAGAATAAAGCAAAAATTGATATTTATCTGGCAAAACGCGAAAGAGAAGCCGAAAGGTTTTGGAAAACGCTTGAAGATGACGAAAAATATCAGGCAAGAATAACTGAGTTAAAAAACTTTAAGAAAAAGAATTAAAAACTATCTAATTAATCGTTTTTGAATATTTATTTACAAAACGCCGCGAAAACCTTTGCGGTGAAGGGGACACGCGCCGTGAGTTTTTAAGGCTTCAAAATGCGCTTTTGTGCCGTATCCGGCGTGTTTGGCAAAGCCGTAAACGGGGTAGATTTTGTCGAATTCCGCCATTAGATTATCGCGGTAAACTTTGGCAATGATCGAAGCGGCGGCGATTGATGCGCTTGTTGCGTCGCCTTTGATGATTCCTTTTTGCGGAATGTCCAAATCTTTGAGTTGAAGCGCATCAATTAAAAGAAAATCAGATTTTGGCGAGAGTTTTTCGACGGCGAGAATCATTGCTTTTTTGGTCGCTTCTAAGATGTTTATGCGGTCAATTTCGTCGGCTTCGATCTGCCCGACGGCGTAACAAAGAGCGGTTTTCTTTATTTCTTCGGCAATAATTTCGCGCTTTTTTGCGGAGAGTTTCTTGGAGTCGTTCAGAAAATCGGGCAAAGGTTTCGATAAATCCAAAATCACCGCGCCCGCCACGACCGCGCCTGCCAGACATCCGCGCCCGACTTCATCAACTCCGGCAACAAACCTGAAACCTTCGGCATGTGCCTGTTTTTCAAAATCTAATCCGATGGTTAATTTGCGATTCGTGATTTGCGATTTGCGATTGTTTGTATCTGAATTCATATTTTTCAAATTAAAACTTAAAAACATTCGGAATAGATAAAAGATAATAGATGATAACTGATAGATAAAGACAAAAGGTATTGCCCCTATGATATTTGAAATTTGAAATTTAACGGGAAAGCGTTAGTTTTGAATTAATGAAAAACAAACAAATGCTTTCCCCGCAGTGCGTTCATTGCGACGCTCCTGCTTACGAAGTAAGATACCACAGTCGCTACCAAAGGCTCGACGGCGAACGTTTTGTTTTTCGGTGTCGAGCGTGTCGCAAGTGTTTCAATGACCGGTATGGGACGGCTTTTTTTGATTTGAAAAAACCCGCCAAACAGGTTGCCAGAGCGATTCAACAAGTTGCCGAAGGCTTATCTTTTGAAGCCGTTGCCAGAATTGAGCAACTCTGTTCGGAAACCGTTGCCAGATGGACAAAACGAGCGGCTCATCAAGCCACTTTGATTGATCAGGAACTTGTTCAGGGACTTGAGCTTGAAATCATTGAAGTAGATGAACTCTACTCGTTTGCGGGCAACAAACAAGAGGTCGAAACGCGACTCTCAGAAACCGGCAAGCATTGGACACATTGCTCATTTGCCCGCATTACAAGATTGATCTTAGAGATTAAAGTGGGCGAACGAGATGAACTTCTAGCACGAGATTTAATTGCCAGGACGAAGTGCCGATTAAGCGAGAACTGTTATCCATTGTGGGTTTCGGACGGATGGAAAGCCTATATTTTCGCACTTCTGTTGCAGTTTCATCGGCTTGTTCATCAGATCAAACGCTCGGGGCGCGGACGACCGCCAAAACCGAAGATGATTCCACATCCGGGTTTGAGATATGCTCAAGTAATCAAGCAAAGGGAATGGGGAAGAGTCGTCGGAATTGAAAAACGAATTGTTTTTGGCGAAGAAGAAACAATTGACTTGAAAGAAGTTATCACGTCGCATATTGAGCGTTTGAACGGAACAATGCGATTGCATGTAACGCCACTTCATCGGAAAACAAGATGTTTTGCCAAGAAGAAATCAAATTTACAAGAACAAGTAACACTATTCAAAAGCTATTA
>JBBSAX010000299.1:0-5322 GCA_038251885.1 Pyrinomonadales bacterium
GCTTGATAATCGCCGAAATTGGAACAGCTTGAAATTTCGCGATAATTTTTTTGCGAAGGCATCCAAACTTCGATGTCATAAGTTTTCGCCGAACCGAAGCCCATATCGCCGGTTGATAAAACGACCGTTCGATAGGGAAGTCCTAAAAGCTGCAAAATTCTTTCGGCATTTTGCGTTAATTGTTCGTGTTCTTCTTCGCTTGTTTCCGGCAAAGCATATTTTACGAGTTCGACCTTTTCAAATTGATGCTGGCGAATCAAACCTCGCGTATCGCGACCGTGACTTCCGGCTTCCGAGCGAAAACACGGAGTGTAAGCCGCAAATTTCATCGGCAAATCTTTTGCTTCGAGCATTTCTCCGGCGTAATAATTCGTGACCGGAACTTCCGCCGTTGGAATCAGATAAAATTCTCGTTCGTCTTCTAATTTAAATAAATCCTCTTCAAATTTTGGCAGGTTCGCCGTTCCGAAAAGTGCTTTTGCATTGACAATAAATGGCGGCTGAGTTTCGGTATAGCCGTGTTCGGTCGTGTGAACATCGAGCATAAAATTGATCAAAGCCCGTTCAAGCCGTGCACCTGCGCCGTTTAGAATTGCGAATCTTGCGCCCGCGATTTTCGTTGCGCGTTCCAAATCCAAAATTCCCAACGCTTCGCCCAGATCAACGTGATCTTTAACTTCAAAATCAAATTCGCGCGGCTCGCCCCATTTTCTAATTTCAACATTTGCCGATTCATCCGCGCCGATTGGAACTTCTGCTTTTGGTATATTCGGCAAACCGGCGAGAAGTTCGTCCATTTTTGCTTCGAGTTCTTTGCGAAGATGTTCGAGTTCGCTCTGACGATCTTTTAATCCGCTAACTTCCGACTTTTTCGCTTCAGCTTCGTCGCGTTTTCCCGATTGCATCAATGTACCGATCTCTTTGCTAACGGAATTTCTCTGAGCGTTTATTTTGTCCGATTCGCTGATAATTTCGCGGCGCGTCTTATCCAATTCAACAAAATTATTTAAACTTTCGGTCGGAAAGTTGCGGTTTTCCAGAGCGGTTTTTACTTCTTCTAAATTTTCTCTGACGTAATGTAAATCAAGCATTTTCTTAAAATTTCCTTATCAATCGTTGTTAACGACTTATTATTATCAACTCAAAATAAAACAGCGGTCAAAGACCGCTGCAATGATCTTTGAAAATTATAGCTTTAAGGACACGGCGAACCCTGTGCGTAATTGCATTTCTGACTCCACAAAAATGAGGGATTACTTTGCGAATTCACGACCGGAACATCGGTTGACTCAAGCGGTGAAATTTGTCGCACGCCGAAGATTCCGCGCCATCTGCCCATTTTTGCATCAATGCCAAAAGCGACGTTTCTCGCCGTTTGATCGCCGCTAAAAGTATAAACTGAAAGCGCGTGAAGTCTGCGCCAAATGCCCCACGAATCATAACCGTTAGTTACGGCATCAGTTTGTCCCAATCCTTCTGTAACAGGCACGCTGTGTCCCGCGTTCAGCGAACAAAATGTTTGCGAGGCGCGGATAACTTGCCATTTCCGTTCGGTGATTTGCGGTAATTTGTTCCATACATCATTTTGTCCGATCAAATGTTGGTTCGTTTCATCGTCCCAATAAACCTGCACTATCATTTTTGCGCTTGCCGGAATTTGTTCGGGATTTGTTCCCCAGTTATACCAGGGAGCCATCGAGAATAAAAACAAACCGTTCGATCCCCAACCTTCTGCAACGCCGCGCCGCGCCATTTCGGGCGTTGCTCCCGCGCCGTAAGAATGTCCTGCGAATCCTACTTTTGTCGTGTCCATAATCGCCACATTTTGCTGTACGGCGACTACAAATCCGTTCCAGAGTTGGTTATAGCGGATTGTGTGAGTTGCAAAAAGATTAGACGTGTATGGCGAAAAAACGACGATATAACCATTGCTCGCCAATTGCCGCATCAATGTTTCGTAAAATTGATAGCTGATTCCGCCGAACCCGTGGGCGAAGAAAATGACCGGAACTTTATTTTGCGCCGTCGCATTGCTTGGCACGAAAACCGAGATCGGCGCGGGTGCGTTGGTGTCAGGATTCGGAATCACCTGCCGTGTCACACCGAACTGTCCGAAACTTCCATAATCGCCCGGAAGCGGAAGCGTCGTTGTTTTTGCTTGTGTACATTGGGCGATCTGTGCTTTGACGACGAACGCCTCAAATGTAAATAACATACTGAAAATTAATGCAAAAAATATTACTTTCATAAACATTCAAGGATTTATCTAATCTTTGCCGTCAACATTTCAACGGTTTTTTCAATTCTTCTGATGCGAGTTTCTTCCTTTTTCGCTTCATTTATCGAATTTACATATTCTTTCTGATGCGTACAGCTCATTTTTGAAAAAACGTCATACAGTTTAGCTTTTTTCAGCGCGTCAGCTAAATCTTTCGGGATTTCAACAATTCGTTTTTCGGTGTCGCGTTGCATAATGACTTCGATTTGGTCGCCGGCTTTTATGTTCGCGGCTTCGCGGAAAACTTTCGGCACGACAATTAAATACTTTCCGCCCATTCGCGCAATTGTCGAGCGATGTTCCGCGCCGTTTATCCAAACTTTTACAGGAACGCGCTTTGCATCGAAAACTTTTTCCACATCAAAGGGAACTGTAATTCCGGTCGCTTCCGATTTATCGTACTTTTCCAGCAAAACTTTGAATGTTTGTTTCTCAGACATTTTTCACCTACAATTCTAACTTTGCGGGACGTTTCATTAAAATTTTATAACGCCGGACAAAAAACTGACAAGTATCAAAATTTAACAGAATTATTATGACACACAAAATTCGCAAAGCAGTTTTTCCCGCCGCAGGTTTGGGAACGAGATTTTTGCCCGCAACAAAAGCGTCGCCGAAGGAAATGCTTCCGTTAGTTGATAAACCTCTGATCCAATATGCGGTCGAAGAAGCCGTGAATTCAGGCATCGAATCAATTTTAATTGTTACGGGACGCGATAAATCGCCAATTGAAAATCATTTTGATATTTCCTTTGAACTCGAACATATTTTGCAGGAAAAAGGTAAAACGGAAATGTTCAAGATGGTTCGCGCCATTGCAGATATTGCCCGAATCAGTTACACGCGCCAACAACAAGCACTCGGACTCGGACACGCGATCTTGCAGGCAAAAGATTTTGCCGAAAACGAAGCGTTTGCCGTTCTTTTAGCCGATGATGTCGTTGATGCGGAAAAACCTGCGCTCAAACAGATGATCGAAGTTTACGAAAAATATAACGCGCCTGTCATTGCGACAATGCAGGTCGAAGGCGAAGCAATCTCGCGTTTCGGCGTGATTGATGCCGAAGAAGTCGAGCCGAATGTTTTCAAGATCAGAGATATGGTCGAAAAACCGAAATTTGAAGATGCACCTTCTGATCTCGCAATTATTGGACGATATATTTTAACGCCTGATATTTTTCCAGCGATTGAAAACACGAAAAAAGGTGCGGGTGGCGAGATTCAAATTACCGACGCGATGCGCGATTTGCTGAAAGAAAGAGATTTTTATGCCGTGAAATTAGAAGGCACGCGCCACGATGCCGGCGACAAGCTGGGATTTTTAATAGCAACAGTTGATTTTGCTTTGAAACGCGAAGATTTAGGCGGAGATTTCAGGAAATATTTGAAGTCCTTGAATTTGTAAAGGAATGTTTGAACTACAAAACATAAAGTACATTGCCTTCGATGCCGACGATACGCTCTGGCACAACGAAACTTTGTTTACGTTGACGCAAAACAAATTCAAACAGCTTTTACTCAAATATCATACGGAAGAATGGATTGATAAAAAACTTTATGAAACCGAGATGAAAAATCTCCAACATTTCGGTTACGGCGTAAAAGGTTTTACGCTTTCGATGATCGAAACGGCGGTCGAACTTTCCGAAGGTCGCATCGGCGGCGATGAAATCGGGCAAATAATCGGTTATTCCAAAGAAATGCTCGCATCTCCCGTCGAACTGCTCGAAGGCGTTGAAGAAATAATTTCAACGCTTTCTCAAACTTATAAATTATTGGTCATTACAAAAGGCGATCTGTTTGATCAGGAAGGCAAAATCGCGCGTTCGGGAATCGGCGAATACTTTACCCATGTTGAAGTCGTGCCGAGAAAAACGACAGATATTTACGAGAAAATTCTATCAAAACAAAGAATTCCTATCGAAAATTTTATGATGGTCGGAAATTCTCTCAAATCCGACGTTTTTCCCGTTGCACAAATTGGAGCAACCGGTGTTCACATTCCATATCAAACAACTTGGGCGCACGAGGATGCGGAAGCGGACGAAATCGAAAAACACAATTTTATTCAACTTGAAAATATACGCAAACTGCCGGATTTATTGGGATAATTTAATTTCTAAATCAAATATTTTGCCCCGATTTTGTTGAATTCAATAATTTGTGTTTCAATCCAATTTTCATCTTTGCCTAGTTCTTTCGCCATAATTTCAGCTACTTCGGGCGCAGATTTTATCGCCGCTTTTGCGTCTAAAAATAAAATCCTTGTGCGCCGCGCCAACATATCTTCAACGGAACGCGCCATCTCGAATCTGACAGCATAAACAATTTCGGCTTTCTGATATTCAAAATCTTTGTGAATTTTTTCGGCTAGATCGGGAGTTTCTGCAATCAGTTTTTTAATAAACTCGTTTTTATCATTCTTAATTTCTAAACTTTTCGTAATGCAATTATTTCCCGGCAAATCCGCGAGTTTTATCGCTTGATTTACCGCATCTTCCGCCATACGGCGATATGTCGTCCATTTTCCGCCCGTGATCGTCAGCAGATTTGCATCGTCAATTTCAATCGTGTGATCGCGCGAAAGTGCGGCGGTATTTTTTGTCTCGGAGGATTTTACGAGCGGACGAATTCCGACGAAAACGCTTAAAATATCTTCGCGCGTCGGCGATTTTGTTAGATAATTTTTCGCCGTTTCCAAGATAAATTCAATTTCTTTTTCAAAGGCTTCAGGCTCTAATTTCACATTTTTAATCGGCGTATCAGTCGTGCCGACGAGCGTTTTGTTGTGAAAGGGAATTGCAAATAAAACTCTGCCGTCGCTCGTTTTCGGAATCATTATCGCATCGTCGCTGTTTAAAAAAGACTTGTCGAAAATGAGATGAATTCCTTGACTCGGCGCGATTATTTTTTCAGATTTTTCGTCGGAAAATTTGCGAATCGAATCGCAAAACGCACCCGTTGCATTGATAACAACTCTTGTTTTTGCTTGAAAAATTTCGCCTGATTCTGTATCGGTAAAATTTACGGCGGAAATTTTACTA
>JBBSAX010000300.1:0-5312 GCA_038251885.1 Pyrinomonadales bacterium
AAAACTGTCAAACCCGCCGGTGTGCGTTCGAGAATCTGTCTGCCGAAAAGATTTTCGGGACGAAGTTTTTCCCAATCAATTTGTAAGAGAAATAAAAGAATTTTCATTCGTTAAATAATTTCCGTTGTTTCAATTCGGCTTATTGTCGCCGAAATCCAAAATTATTCCTTGCTGTGTCGGTTTTATATTATCGCTTTTATTAAATTCTTCATTTGAAAAATCAATCGAATCCGAGAATTCTTTTTTTTCTTCCGAAATTTGAATAACCTCGGAAATATCTGAAGGATTTTTACTCCAACCTATCTCTGTGTTTGATAGAATTGATTCATCACTTTCAAATTTTGCTTCCGGTAATTCTTTTTCCTCAACTTCTTCAATTTCAACTAATTCCGGTTCTTTAGCGATATGTTTCAGCGAAACTTCAACCGTTCCGAATTTCAAAGAATCGCCGTCATTTACGTTAAATGCTCTGCCATAAGCAATACGTTCTCCGTTGATGAAAGTTCCGTTGGTCGAACCCGTATCGGCAAGCATCAACTGACTTAAGCTGTTAAAAACAAATGCCGCGTGAATCTTTGAAATGCTTGAATCTTCAAGCATTAAATCGTTTTCCTTTGTTCTACCGACGCTTTTTCTTTCGCCTAAACCAAATTTGAGTTCAATTTCTTTTTGTTTTTCGTTTATGGAAAATACAACGACAAAAACTTCCTTTTCAGGTTCGATGCCTTTTTCCTGAGTCGGTATCAAATCCTTAACCTTTAAATCAGGTAATGTGACATTTACACCGACTTCGCGTTCTTCCTCATCAAATTTTTCAAAACTTACTAGAAGTTTTACGCCTTCGGTAAAATAATCGGGTTTTATTTCAATGTTTATTGGGGCGTAAGTGTAATAGCGTTTATCATTTATGTGGTCAATCGCAGCAATATGGAGTTCGCTTCTGAGTTTTTCGATGGCTTTATCGGAATCAGTTGAAAATTTGTCCCATTGCATTTTCAACTTAATGTTGTGCGGCACAAATTTCCCTTCTTTGCCCAAATCCTTTATCTCGGCATCGAGAATTAATTTTACTTTTTCGATTAATTCGCTTGTCGCCAGACTGCTCGAAGGTTTCCAATTTCTTCCGGTTAAACGATCAAAAGTTTCACCGATTTTTGTTAGAACTCCCTTTAAAAACCAATCCGGTGAAATTGTTTTTTTCGTTTTTAGTGATTGATTGTTTTCCATAATGAACTCATTTTCCATCTACGAAAAAAACTTCCGAAAGTTTGCCGATAATTTTATCTCAAATAATTGATTAAATAAAGGTCTGAATAATTTTACACCCAAAAATAAAAAACGAACTTTTCCGCTTAAAACATTTTCAAATAATTGTTGACAATTGTTAAAACTTTTTGTTATTTTATAAAAGGCGTTTTTTATTTATACTCAATAATAAAATTATGTTATCGCACTATGAAAATTAAAATTCAGAATAATAATGATCTTGAAAACCGAAAATCGGAAGCGGGATTTACACTTGTCGAAATGGTTATCGTCGTTACAATAATTACTATTTTAAGCACTTTTGCCTTATTTAGTTTAACGGCGAAGAAGATGAATGAAGCCGAAACAAGAACACTTCAAATAATTGATATTTTGCAAGAAGCCCGACAACGTGCGCTAAGTCAGAGAACGACGATGCGGGTTGAATTGAACGCATCTCTCAGAGCCGTTCGTTTAATAGATGAAAGAACACCGACAGTCGCTACCGATGATGTCATCATCAAAACTGCCGTATTTAATGATGAAGTAACACTTATCGGCACAAAGCCGACAAATGTAACAGGTCAGCCGACTGAATTAACGCCTGTTCCCGTTCCGACATTCTCCTCCAGCAATCATCCATTAAGTAATGGAAACAGCGTAATCGTTTTGCGTTTTACGCGTAGAGGAACAGTTGAAAATGCCGGATCAAATGCCGTCGGAAATGGCGCGACACCGACGGGCGCGACAATTTACGTTTGGTCAAAATATCCTAATGATAATTCGGCAACTCCTGTAAAAGCTCAGGTAATGCGGGCAGTTACAGTTTTGGGAGGTTCAGGTTCGATCAGAATGTGGAAGTGCTTGTTCACAAATGAAGCCTGTTCAACTTGGACAAAATAATTTCCCGACAAATTTTTTAATTGATTTTATTTTTGAATACTCAAATAAGGTTTTAGAGATATGAAAAAAACGCAAAACCAAAAGGGTTTTACATATATAGAAGTAATTTTTGCCTTAATGATAATGACTATCGGCATCGGTGCAATGATGTCGGCAATATCGTTGGCAATGATTCGTGAAGCCGAATCGGATAAAAAGAACGTCGCTCGCCAGATAACTTCATCGGCTTTAGAATCAATTTTTGCCGCCCGCGACCTCCGCAATAATAATCAGTTAAATAACTGGGAAGCAATTAATAATGGCGGAACGTCCACCGGAATATTTCTTACCGGCTGGAGACCTGTGCGAACTGATGCCGGTGCAGACGGAATTAATGGAACTGCCGATGACTCTTGCACAACAGGAACGAATTGCACCGTTGGGGCAAATACCAATTCAAGCCCAGAGGTCCCAAATGTTCAACGGCAAATAGTTGTTACGAATATTCCAGAAACAGGAATCCCGGATATTAGAAAAAAGAGAATAGATATTAGTGTTAGATATGTTCTGGGTCAACAAACAAGAACAGAAACCATTACTACTCTTATTACAAATCTACCATTTGATAATCAGTAATTTTACGATTTCGATTTTAAGACCCTTAAATAAATATGCAAAATTTTCAATCCGGTATGAAAAATAATACAAACGGCGAAAAAGGGTTTTCCCTTGTCGAATTGATGGTTTCAATCATAATTTTCATGGTTTTTATGTCCGTTATTTACGGATTGTTAAAAATCGGTTCTATCATGAAAACTTCAGCGAGTTCACAAACCGAAGTGGTCAAAAATGCCCGTTTATCCTTAAATACGATTGGTCGGGATGCCGTCAATGCCGGATTCGGTTATAGTCGCGCCGGAGGTTATGGGGCTGAAAACATCTTAAATCTCAGACTGGGAATTCCGCCCGATGCAGATACAACCCACGATTTAATTACGGCAGTCGTCGGAGGAAATGATGTCAATACAAATACACTTTTGCCATCAGGCAGAACGGATGTTGTTTCATTTGTCTTTCGAGATATAAATTTTAATGCCGGTCAACCCTTAAATTTTGTTTCAGCTGCTAATTATGGTGGAAATGGAGTTTTAATCACGACACTAGCGGGACAAACGGCGACAACCAATAATTATGATTTGTTTTTAATATCGGATGGTTCGAGAACGTCTTTAGGTTTAGCTACAAATGTTCCGGCGGGTGGAAATACTTTGAGATTTGAGGCAGGCTCCGCAGACCCTTTGCAGGTCAATTCACTCTATACCGGAACCGTAAGCACGAGAAGTAAACTTATAGCTTGTGATGCGGCAGCGTCACCGCCAATCACGGACGATTGTATGGATTATGCCAACCGGGTGACGGCAAAAAAAGTAATTTGGGTTAGCTATAGCGTAACTTCGGACGGCACATTATACAAAACTATTTTCGGTAATAACACGGGCAGACCTGCCGCCGAACAAATTCAAATTTTGCCCATTGCTTCAAATGTTCAGAATTTTCAAGTTAAATATTTGCTCCGAGACGGAACTGTTTCTAATGATCCTTCAAATGGTGGTTTGAATCAGTCAAATTTTAATAATGTTGTTCAGATTGATGTAACCATTACTGCTAAAGTTCAGGCTGTCGAAAACGGCGTTACGATAAATAATCTTATAGAAATTAAATCCACATTCAGCACAAAAAATCTTAGTTACGATATTGGTTAATTTAAAAGGAAGTTTCAAAAAGATGCGTAAGTTAAAAGTAGATTCACAAAAAATGGTCAAACCTTCTAAATCCGAATCTGAAAAAGGTGCGGCTTTAATCATTGCGATTATGGTAATGCTGCTGATGGCAGCCTTTGTCACCTTAGTCATTTCAAGAGTTTCGAGCGAAACTATTATTACTTCCGTAGATTCTGCGGAAAATCGTTCAACGGCAGCCGCCATCGCCGGTCTGGAATCTACAACGAGAGATTTTGCAGATGTTTTTCAAAGAAAACTTTCACCGACTCAGGCAGATATTACAATAGTCCAAAACAAGCAAGTTCCGATTACGGATCTTACTAATAATTACACTATCGTTCCGGTCATCAGACAAACAAGTGATTCGGAAGCTAAAGAAATAACGGGCGGAATTTATTCCGGTTTGTATGCCTTGCGCGATGAATATGAAGTTGATATTACGGCAACTGACCTTAATAGCAGGGTTCAAACGCAATACCGACGCAGATTTTTGAATGACCGTATTCCACTTTTTCAATTCGGTATCTTTTTTGAAGACGATTTAGAACTTAACCGTCCGCCTTTGTTCACGTTTGGCGGTCGGGTTCATACCAATCAAAACTTTTTTGTGACGGCATTTCCGGTTGCGTCCAGCGGCGGCATTTACTTTAAATCAAAAGCGACTGCCGTAGGCGAATTAGTTAATGATATTTGGAAAACCAAAGCTGCTTTAGCCGCCGGAACAGACGATCAAAACGGTGTTTTCATTGCCGATGCAGCCGGAACTTTTCGTGAGCTTCTGACCGGCAAAGGCAGCGTAAATTGTCGTACACCAAGCGGAACAAATGTCTTTGCATCTAATCCTAATATGCCGAATTGCACTAAAAGAACCACTTGGGCGACTGAAAAGACCGCCTTCGGGGGCAATCTCGAAACTAATGCACCTCGTCTCGATTTGCCCTTATATCGGTTGAATATCAATCTGGCTGAATTAATTAAACGCGGCAAAAATGTCGGTGATTTGCAATTTGACGGAACATCCACGGGAACACCCGTTAATGCCACAACACGAGATTCAAGCGTTGTTTCACGCGAAAGATTTACTAATAAAGAGGGTTTGAGAATTTCTCTGGCAGACAGCAGAGACAAACTTCCGGGATGTGTCGGAGTTCCGACAGCTAATCCATGCGGAGTTCGTCTCGATGCTCCTTTAACAAGTACGAGTGGTTCATCGCGTGGATATAAACCAAGAGCAATGCAGGACGGCTACCAGGCAACGGCATTGAACGGAACAAGATTTGCTAATACCGGCAAACAAATGTGGATTAAAGTTGAGCTGGTTAATTTTGATTATAATAATGGTGTTCCTTTACCGACCGATATTACGGAAGATTTTCTAAGTCTCGGTGTTACCGAACGCGCTCC
>JBBSAX010000301.1:0-5298 GCA_038251885.1 Pyrinomonadales bacterium
AAGCCTATTTCAATCGCGGCGGAATCAAGTTGGAATTAAAAGATTTCGACGGCTCGATTCAAGATTACAAAACCGCCACCGAACTCAATCCAAAATACGCCTACACATATTTCAGCCTCGGCTTGGCTTACGAAGACAAAAATAATTTTCCCGAAGCCTTAAACAGTTTTTCCAAAGCAATCGAATTAGACCCCGAATTAGCCGATGCTTACGCCCGACGCGGCTTGATTTATCTAGCCCAAAAGAGAAAACGCGAAGCCGCCGCCGATCTGTCAAAAGCCATTCAACTCGCGCCTTCATTAAAGGAAAGTTACGAAACTTTTTTAAAGGATGCTAAAAAGAACTAAATCAATTTTTGAACTTTTTCGGCTATTTTTCACATATCCGTAATTGTTTAGATTTATTGGATTCTGTAAATTCGAGATTACATTTTATTTTGTAAGGTTTTTGCTGAAAAACTCATTAATAGACAGAAAGAATTTCTAAATTCTTTTACAAAATCGGCTTTATCAAAAATTATTAAAAGGAGAAAACTAAAATGGAAGAAAAAGACTGGACAATTATGGTCTATATGGCGGGTGATAATAATTTAAGTGAAGATATGGTGACAGGTCTTATTGGTATGGAAACCAATCTTGAAAAAGATAGTAATATTGCATTAATGGCTTTTTATGATACCGGCGCACCTAACTTTCCGACGGTTATCGTTGATTTTACTAAAGAGCAAGATAAGTTTCAGTATTTTAATCCCCGTAAAATCCCCGGTTCACCAAGACCGTTTATTACAGCAATCAATAATGAACGAATTTCGATTTATTCAATTACCGGTTTTGTCAAACTTTGTGTTGAAAGACATCCGGCAAAAAATTATGCTCTGATATTTTCAGGTCATGGTGATGGATTTCAACCTGATACTTTTCTACGCGATGATAATCCGGTAAGTCATATTACCGTTCGAGAACTTCACCGAAATCTCGATTGGATGAAAGAAAATCTTTTGAAAGGTGAAAAGTTTTCCATTCTTGGTTTTGACAGTTGTGTTATGGGAACTTTAGAAGTGGCATTTGAAATGGCAGATGTCGCTGAAACTATGGTTGCTTCACAAGGATTTGTTCCCAATGCAGGTTGGGATTACAAAAAAGTAGTTAATGGTTTGAAAAATTATAAAAAACCTAGCAAGGATGAAATTGCCGATGTTCTTTTGAAGTCATTTATTAAATCCAATGAAGAATATGCGTATTATAGTGGACGTTCAATAGATATATGCCGTTGTAATCTGGAAATAATGCCTGATCTTGCTAAAGAAATTAATTCTTTGGGAAAACAATTGAAAAACTTTTTTGGAAAAGAAACACTAAGAAATATTATCAAACAGGTCGTTCACAACAGCCATTACCGATGTCAAACACATCTTTTTGAGCAATCGGTTGACATCAAAGATTTTTGTGAAATTTTAAGAAACGAGTGTGAAACGATAGCAAAAGAGAAAATCGAACTTATAAGCGTTTTCGACGGTCAAAAACAACCAGCTCTTATTCAAAAAGCTGTTGAAATCAAAGATGCAATGAATGCTGTTTCCGAAACTTGCAAACAAATCGAGAAAATAATCGGTGAAAATATAAAAAGCTATTATTTAGGCTCTGAATTTCAGTATTCAAACGGTATTTCATTATATTTTCCGTGGTCGTATATATCCTTTCTAATGGTGTGGGGAAGATATTCGTGTTTTGATTTTGCAAGTGAGAAGCGAACTCCTTTTCAAGAATCTCGCAAGAAAGAAGCATATTTCAAAAAGAATTTAGATATAAGCGATTGGATAAAATTTTTAGATAGTTTTCTTGTTAAGACAATGCGACCCGCAAATGGCGATCCCGAAAAGGAATTTTACTTATTTAAACTTAATGGAGTTTCTCTGAGCAGCACGCAAAAAAAATTATTAAAACTGAATTCACCGAATAAACTGAATTCACCAAATAAACTGAATTCACCAAATAAACTGAATTCGCCAAATAAACTGAATTCGCCAAATAAACTTGCTGACGGAAGTGCGTCAAATTCGTTCATTGGAGACTTCGGACGAATGAAAAATGTTTCGTGGGAACCGACTCTTTGGCAACCTACGGAGGAAGTTCATAATATACTTAATGAAAATCCTATACTTAATTCGTCCGGTAAGGCTAAAGCAAAAAAGTAGATGTAAGATTTTTCTGAGATTTGTATAAAAATTAAAATATAATGAATGAAAGACATTTTAAAATTATTATTTTTATAAAACTTAAAGTGTCTCTTGTTCTATTTTTTATGAAAAAGTTATTAATAAAACCCTCACAATTATTTTTCTTGCTTTTTTACTTAATTTTTATTCAGACCGCTTTTTTTCAGACTTCAGAAAACATTATACAAATTCAGGATTTGCAATCGGAATCTGATGCCAAAAAACTCAGTCTGCAATGGAATCGTAACTCTATTAATCAATCAATTGAAATTTATTCAAAAATTTCCGAGAATGCACAAAAAACAGGTAATAATAAAAAAGCTGCCTATTGTTTACGTGAAATTGGCAGACTTTGGGTTATTCTCGGCAACAAAAACAAAGCTAAACAGTTCTTTGATTCGGCACTCTCCATTTTGAAAGACGAAACAAATTTTGCCGAACAATCTAAAATTTACAGCGAATTATCCTTAATTTATTTGGATGAAGGAGAATTAACGACCAGCCGCAATTTTTTTGAAAAAGCTTTATTATTTTCAAAAAAGACCGATGATAATGCCGCCCAAGCTGCATCATTTTACAGTGCGGGAGAATTTTATTATTTTCGTAACGATACAATCGTCGCCCTTGATTTTTACCTCCGTTCAATCGAAAAATGGCAAGCAGCAAAAAATCCGCAAGGCGAAGGAAAAGTTCTTTTAAGTCTCGGCTATCTCTATCTTATAAGAAACGAATTTGACTCGGGATTAAACGCTTTTAATTTGGCATTATCTAAATTTCAAGAGGCAGACGATATAAGAGGTCAGGCTTTAACCTATAAAGGTATCGGCACTATTTTTAATCATCTGAATGAAAACCAAAAGGCATTGGAAAATTTTCAAAAAGCCGAATCACTCTTTCCGGCAGAAATTGATTATACTGAAAGAGCAACGCTTTACAATTGGTTCGGTAAAGCCTTTGAAGATTACGGTGATTGGAATTTATCATTGAGTTTTCGGGTAAAGGCATTTAATTTGTTTGAGAAAGACGGACATCTATATGGACAGCTTGCTACGCTTCCAAGTTTGGGAAAACTCAATTCTTTAATAGGATATGACACATCCGCCTTAAATTATCTTTTTAAAGCAGAGAAACTTGCTCTGCAACTTAATGACAAATTTTACCTTGCCACAGTTAATGAGGAGATCGGAAATATCTATTTTAAGAAAAACGATTTTCAAAAAGCCGAATTTTTCTTTAAAAAGGCACTAAAACTTTTTCAAAGCCGCATTTATCAAAAACAAATTGCCGGTGTTTTCAGTAAATTGGGTCAAATATATCAAATGCAAAATGACCTTTCTATATCAAAAAAATTCTTTACAGATTCAATAAATTTAAGTAGAAGCGTTAAAGATAGATTCGGCGAAGCGGAAGCTCTATATCATTTGGCAAAGTTAAATTTACAACAATCAACACTCGAAGATTCTCTAAACTCGGCTAAAGAATCAATTGTCATAACTGAATCGCTCTATTCTGATGTCCTCAATTCAAAACTTCAAAGCATTTATTTTTCAAACGTATATGACCGTTACGAACTTTATATCAATCTGTTGATGAGGAAAAATAAAGCAGTTCCAAATACAACTAACTTGATTGAGGCATTTCAAGCGGCGGAAAAATCGCGGGCGCGAATTATGTTAGAGAACATTTCGCTTTCGGAGGCAAATTTTACAAAAGACGCGAATCCTGAAACCGTTAAACGTGAGAAGGAAATTCGCAGTTTGCTCAATCTGAAATCTGATAAATTAACCGACCTGTTGAGCCAGATTGCCGAAAAAAGCGAGATTGATAAATTGGATAACGAAATCAACGAACTCGAACACGAACTCGAAGAAATAAAAGCTAATTTGAAACAAAACAGTCCGATTTATTCGGCGATTAAAAATCCCGAACCGTTTGATGTCAGGGAATTCCAAGATAAAGTTTTGGATGAAAATTCAGTTTTGCTGGAATTTTCGCTTGGCGAAACTGAAAGTTATTTGTGGCTTGTCAGCAAAGATGAAATTAGTTCTTACGTTCTTCCAAATCGCAAAGAAATCGAATCGAAAGTTGAAAATCTACGCGAATTGATCGCGGCGCGAGTTCGCAAAAGAGATGAAACCATCGAAGATTATCAGTCACGAATTGCCCAAGCAGACAAAGAATTTCCCGAAACGGCGCGACAATTAAGCAATGACCTTTTCGGACAAATTTCAGGTAAATTAGCAAACAAACGCTTGATAATCGTGCCGGACGGTAAACTTCATTATTTTCCGGTTTCCGCGTTGCCGTTGCCGAATTCGACGGATGACAAACCGATTTTGCTTTCAAATGAAGTGGTTTATGAACCTTCGGCTTCGACGCTGGCTTTGATTTCAAAAAATGAAAAACAAACTAAAATCGCGGCGAAAAATCTTCTCGTTTTCTCCGATCCGGTTTTTACGGAAGATGATTCGCGCTTTTCGAATAAATCCGAAACGGCGCAAAATCTAACCGAAAATTCCGATTCTACCGATAAACTCCGCTTTGCCGAATCATTAAATTCGCTGCCGCGTCTGACCGAATCGAAAGATGAAGGCGATTCGATTTTGGACATCGCCGGTTCGTCGAAAACCGATATTTTCACGGGTTTTGCGGCGACACGCGAACATTTTCTGAATGCAAATGTTTCCGATTATAAGATTCTGCATTTTGCCACACACGGTTTAATCAACGAAAATCGCCCCGAACTTTCCGGCATTATTTTTTCACGTTTTAATGAAAACCGCGAAAAATTGGACGAAGTTGTGCGGCTGCAAGATATTTACGGCTTAAATCTTAATGCTGATCTCGTCGTTTTGAGCGCGTGCGAAACGGGCATCGGCAAGGAAGAAAAAGGCGAAGGTTTATTGAGTTTGAACAACGGATTTTTGCAAGTCGGCGCAAAGACGGTTTTGTCGAGTTTGTGGAAAGTCGAAGATGCCGCGACCGTCGAATTGATGAAAAATTTCTATGAGATTTTGGCTGATGAAAAAACGACTTCCGCAAAAGCCCTGCAAAAAGCGCAGATCAAAATGTGGGAAAGCGGA
>JBBSAX010000302.1:0-5286 GCA_038251885.1 Pyrinomonadales bacterium
ATATGTTGCAAATTATACCTAAGCAATTTTAACGGATGACCAAACTTTTGTTATTTTGCATAATCACGAAGATTTTCTCAAAGCACTTCAACTTTACAAACTGCGGCTCGATAAAGGTTACAGTTTGACCGATTGTGTTTCAATGAACGCGATGCGCGAACTCGGAATTGCAGAAGTTTTAACCAACGATCATCATTTCGAACAGGAAGGATTTACCAAACTTTTTTAATGAACACTTTTTATATTACAACACCGATTTACTACGCCAATTCCGAACCGCATCTCGGACATCTTTACACGACGATTGTTGCGGACACAGTTAACCGTTATAAAAAACAACGTGGTTTCGATACGTTTTTTCTTACAGGAACGGATGAACATGGAATAAATATTCAACGAAAAATTGAACTTGAGGTCGGGCATAAAGTTGAAATAACTGAGATGCAAGAAGTCTTTGAAATTCTTCGGGTTTCCGAAACATTCAAAGAGTTGTTTAAACAATTTGGGATTGATGACTTTTTCTTTATGAGAACAACAAATGGTTTTCATGTTGACGATGTTCAGGAATTATGGCTTAAAATTGCAGAAAGTAAGACACCAAAAAGAAATTCATGTATTTATAAAGGCTTTTATGAAGCTTGGTTTTGTGCGGCATGTGCCGAATTTAAAACAGAAAAGGAATATGAAATTAAGAATGACGAGCCATATTGCTTGATACATTTAACTAAGTTGGAATTAGTTTCAGAAGAAAGTTATTTTTTTCGATTGAGCGATTATGCACAAGTATTGTTAGAAACTATTGAAGGAACGGAAATTGTTAATCCTGAAATAAGGCGAAATGAAATAGTTGCTTTTATTAAAAATGGATTGCAAGACATCTCAATATCGCGTCTAAAATCATCTGTGATTTGGGGAATTCCCGTTCCAAATGACGAAAATCACACTATGTATGTTTGGTTGGATGCTCTATTTAATTATTGGACGGCAATCAAATATAAAAAACCTGAGAATTATAAGGATTATTGGCAAAATGTAACACATCTGGTTGGAAAAGACATTTTGCGGTTTCACACAGTTTATTGGTTTTCATTTTTAATGGCAGCGGGAATTGATTTACCGAAGAAGGTTTACGCGCACGGAATGTGGCTTGATGGCGAAGGTCGTAAAATGGGTAAAACGCTTGGTAATGTTATCAAGTTAGAGGTTTTGGATAAATATTTTCAAAATGATGAGATTCGCTATTTTGTTTTACGAGAAATGGTTTTTGGTCAAGACGGAAAATTCAGTTACGAAAATTTTATTGATCGAACAACGGCAGATTTGGCAAACGGTTTAGGAAATCTTTCTTCGAGAACTCTTTCGATGATTAATAAATACCGCGACGGAATTATTCCTAACGGGACGATTCACGAAGAAAATTTCATTCACGCCAAACGCGCAAGCGTCGGAAATGATGAACAGGAATTAGCTTCGGTTTTGGAACTGGCGCGTGATGAATTTTTGCGAAAATTCGACGATTACGATTTCAGCGGCGCGTTGGAAACACTTTGGGCGGTAATCGCTCGAATTGATAACATTATTACAACTTCAAAGCCTTGGGAATTGATAAAAGACGAAAATCAAACCGAAACTTTGAACGCGGTTTTGTATCGCGCGACGGAAACTCTGCGCTGGCTGTGCGTTTTGCTTTATCCGATAATGCCGGACGCAACACGGGAAATTTATAAACAAATCGGTTTAAGTGAAGATATTTCAACACTTGATCCGAAAAATCTAATTTGGGGAGAATTACGAGCGGGAAACAAAATCGGCGAACCGAAACCTGTTTTCCCGCGTGTTGATAAAAATAGAATAATGGAAAATGTAAAATTGAAAATGGAAAATGAAAAAACAGAAGAATTGGTAAAAGGTTCATCGGTCGCTCCGGCGGCGGTTGATGCGGCAAATGCGGTCGAGGAAGAGAAAATTGAAGAAAATTTCATCACGATTGATGATTTTTTCAAAGTTCAATTAAAGGTCGGCGAAATTCTTGTCGCGGAAAAAATTCCGAATGCGGATAAACTTCTGCGTTTTGAAATTGATCTCGGCGAAGAAAAACCGCGTCAAATCCTCGCAGGTTTGGCGGAATATTACGAACCCGGAAAACTCGTCGGCAGAAAAGTCGTAGTCGTCGCCAATCTCAAACCGCGAAAGATGCGCGGACTTGAATCACAAGGAATGATCTGCGCCGCAAGCCTCGAAGGCGGCGACGATCTCGCACCGGCAATGGCGACGTTTTTGGAAGATGTGAAAAATGGCGCGAGATTAAAGTAATTAAACAAAGAAAATGAAAAAGTCACTATTTATAACAATATTCATACTTTTATTTTGTGTAGATTTTACTGTTTTTGGACAATCACAAATTCCTCCACCTGCGCCCTTAATTTATAAAGCACCGGGAATTAATGAGTTTAAAAATTTTCAATTTGAAGACAAAACTCTAGAAATAACCTTTCCGGGAATACCAAAAATTTCCAATAAAGAAACTGAAAATGCTAAGCAAAATATTATTTCTGTTTACCGAAAAGGCTCAAATTCAGTTTTGATGATTACAGAGTACAATTTTGATCTGGATAATCAGAAACTCCAAATCTTTGAAAAGTTTAAGACCAATTTGATGGCTTTACCAAAAAGCAGAATTGATTCTGAAAGTGAATTTACAAATGGAGTTTATGAGGGCAAAGAATTCAAGGTTTTGTCGGGTTATCAATACACTGTAATAGAGCTTTTAGTGGTTGGAAACCGAATTTATCAACTGAATACCGATATTACGAATTGGCACATAATTGGAGAGAAAACAAAAAAAGAGTTCTTTGATGAAACTGATAGATTTTTTAATTCGTTAAAAATTAATAAAAAAACTTCTGTAACTCAGTTCGAAGTGCCAGAAGATTTTCTGGGCGAAATTTCTGAATCTTCCTACAAAAACACATTCTTAAATTTTTCACTTAATTTTTCTAAAAAATGGCTACGATTAGAAAATGAACAGATAGAAATAGCAAAATCAGTTGGTCTGGATGCAATTAAAACAGACAAAGAAAAATTAAATAAAGCATTTGAAGAATCAACAAAAAAGGAACAAATTTTTTTGGCATTAACCAAAAAAGGACAAAGTGATGGAGAAACAGGGACTTTTGTTTTAGGTGTTTTAAGACAACCGAATAACCAAATTACTGCCGGAATGGTTGCAGATGGCACAAAAGATTTTCTTTTAACAAATCCAAACATTACATTAGTCGAAGATGTAAAAGATTTAGTAATTGATAACACAAAGTTTTCAATATTTGTTGTACAAACACAAAGCAATTCATTAAAAATCAAACAAAAAATTTATATAACAATCAAAAAGGGATATTCATTATCTTTCGTTTTGAGTTATCAAGACATGAAAGTTCTTAATGAATTAGAAGACATTGTAGAAACATTTAAATTTACAAACAAATGAATTTTATTGACTCACATTGCCATATTGACGGCGAACAATTTGATGAAGACCGCGAAGAAGTTATTCAACGTGCGCTTGATTCGGGCGTTCGCGCGATGCTTAATATCGGAACTGGAACGCCGAAGGAAAATTCGTTTGAAAAATCGGTTGAATTGGCGGAGAAATATGAAAATATTTTCGCGTCGGTCGGAATTCATCCGCACGATGCGAGAGAATACACGGAAGAAGTTGAAAAACGTCTGATAACGCTGACACAGAAGAGTAAAAAAGTAATTGCGTGGGGCGAGATCGGTTTGGATTTTTATTACGATCATTCACCGAGAGAAATTCAGGAAAAAGTTTTTCGGCGGCAGATAAATGTCGGGCGGGAATTAGATTTGCCGATAATAATTCATTCGCGCGATGCTGATGATTTAACAGTCGAGATTTTGCGCGAAGAATGCAATTACAAAAACTTTCGCGGCGGAATAATGCACTGTTTCGGCGGAACTCCCGAAATGGCGATTCAGTTGATGGAAATCGGTTTTCTGATTTCATTTGCCGGAAATGTAACTTTTAAAAAGGCTGAAAATCTGAGAGATTCGGCGCGAGTCGTTCCGCTTGAAAAACTTCTCATGGAAACCGATTGCCCATATTTAACGCCGATACCATTTCGCGGCAAGCGAAATGAACCGGCGCGAGTGGTCGAAACTGCTAGATTTTTAGCCGATTTTTACGGAATCGAACTGGAAAAATTGGCAAACAAAACAACGGAAAATTTTCTTGGTTTTTTCAGACTAAAGTTAGAAATTTAATATTTAAGTTGAATATATTTCATTCCGCGCAGAACGGCTTTTTGTCTGCGGACAACACGTTTTGGGTTTTTCTTCGGGTTAAAAACATTGAGCGGTGAAGGAATCATTGCCGAAAGATACGCGGCTTCATTCGGCGAAAGAGCAGACGCGGATTTTTTGAAATAGTAGCGCGAAGCGGCTTCTGCGCCGTAGATTCCGTCGCCCCATTCGATGACGTTTAGATAAATTTCCATAATTCTCTTTTTTGATAATTCGCGTTCGAGAAAATACGTAATAATCGCTTCACGTCCTTTTCGCAAAAAGTTGCGGTCTTCGCTCAGATACAGATTTTTGGCAAGTTGTTGGGTAAGTGTTGACGCGCCGCGTTTGAAACTCGGCATCGGCGGAATCCAATCGTTCGGATCGAAATCGCCTTCGGCTTTAGCTTCTTTTTCGCCTTCCTTTTGCGCTTCTTCCCACGCTTTCTGAATCGCATCCCAATCAAAACCATGGTGTTCAAAAAATCGCGCGTCTTCGCCGGCTAAAACGGCTTTTTGCAAATTAGGCGAAATCTGCTCCATCGGCATCCAAATTTGATATTTGGTCGGTTCTTTTCCGTCTGTCTGCGCTTCACTCAACCGATATTCGATCATCGAAGTCGTTACCGGATTTTCGGTGCGAAGTTTTGAAATACTCGGAAATGTAAAAAATTCATACGCCAGCCAAACTACAATCGCGCCGACGAAAACCAAAAAAATAATTTTTGTCCAATACCACATAACTGTTTGCAAAAGGCAGTTGGCAGACAGCAGTTTGTCTGAATACCAAACTATTACTAACTTATCATAACTCTACGAAAATCTAATAAAATGTGTTCCTTCGGGAAAATTGGTATTGCCCCTATGATATTTGAAATTTGAAATTTAACGGGAAAGCGTTAGTTTTGAATTAATGAAAAACAAACAAATGCTTTCCCCGCAGTGCGTTCATTGCGACGCTCCTGCTTACGAAGTAAGATACCACAGTCGC
>JBBSAX010000303.1:0-5256 GCA_038251885.1 Pyrinomonadales bacterium
AAAATTTCAGCGAAAAAGAAATCACCCGCACTCGTGAAAAAGGGCAAGATGAAACTCTAAACAATTTTCGGGAAGAAATTAAGGGCAATGTTTATCAAAACGATAATTCCGGCAAAATAATTGAAACCGAAACGGCAGTTCACGAAAAACTCGGTAAAATCGCACAGTTTCAATTTGAAGCCCGAAATGCCTTGCGTGAAAATGAAGGCATTATTCAAAAATACGTTGCCCGCGCCAATACTAAAACGGAACCTCAAAATCGTGAAATTCCTTCCCAAATCACGCAAAAAGCCATTGTTTCAACCGCTCTGGGCAAAAATTCAAATCATTTCCCTTCAAACAAAACCAATGAACAATTTATACAAGCCGTGCAAAAGGAAATTACCATTACGGATTTGAACAAATTTACGGCGAATGGAAAGTTTTTGGGCGAGATGAAAGCCAATATCAAAAATGAATTTGCGGAAATTTCCGCAAGTCTAAAAGTTCTGGAAGAAAGTAAATTGAAGATTCCTGAAGCTGTCAAATCAGTCAAAAAAGAACAACATCTTTCAGACAAGATTACCCATCAGGAAATAGCCGAAAATAAACCTGTTTCCCTACGCATTTTTGAAAAAGAATTGGAAAAAGTCGAAAGTGGACTGCTCGGAGCAAGTCTTAGAGAAAAACTTACCGCCGATGCCGATTTGGAAAAGAATTTCGATCCGAAAACCGTTTTTTCAAACGAAGAACGTGGGGCGATAAAATCAAAAGCGATTGAAGTTGTCAAAGAAAAACTAGAACCGAAAGAACTAAACGCAGACAACCGGCAAATATCGCCGGAAGCGAGTCGGCAAGCCTTCGCTACTTATAAACAACTCGAACGCGCTTCCAATCTTTGGCAAACGAGCGGCGACAAAGCAAAAGTAACCGAAGTCTTTTCCAAACTCGACCGTGAAGCGGGAAAGCTGAACCAAATTCGTCAAGACTACAACCGAAATGAAAAAATGGCATTGCTGCGTGATGGAATAAAGACCGATTTGATGGACTGGATCAAGAAAAACCCAGATACAAAACAAAACAATTTTGAAGGACAGATAAATAAGATTTTGACGAGCAATTTGAGTAAAGCGGATTTTGTAAAACTCGCGGATGACGGAAAACAAGTCGGGATTTTGAGCCGTCAGATTGTCGAAAAGATTCAAACTAAACAAATCTTTGCTTTAAAGGATAAGGGAATTTCAGCCGATTCAAAAGAGCTTAATAACCAAACGAAAAATCATTTTTCCGGCAACAATAACCGAGTCAAAACAAATCTCTTTGAAAAGGTGAAAGATGCGCCTGTTTTATCCCGGTAATAATTTCTCAATTACAATTCCTAAATTTTTCGGATTATCGTTTCAGACAAGACTATAAACTTTTGCCAAATGAATAAGGTGATTCAATCAAGCCGATGTTCCGTTTCAATAAAATAAAAATCTGGGAAAGCGTAAAATGGCTTCTATGTTCCACTATTAGGTCTTCTCTCCAATATCTTTCTTTTGATAAATATGATTTGAGAATATTTTTTGAAATAATGTGATATTTCGGCTTCGGCTGCGAATAATTAAGCGGAAGTGGTTACTTTCGTGAAAATTATGAAAGAAAATATCATCAAATTATTCGTTTTTATTATTGTTCTTTGCGGCGTGAATGCCGTTTTTGCCCAAAATAAATCTAATGCGGACATTAAAAAGTTCAAAGAAGAAGCCGTACAACTTATCAATTTGCCGGAGCCGACTTTTAAGCCGATGAAGTTTGTCGCGCCGTCTCCGCAGGCGATTGCCGAGATGGGTTTCGAGCAGGTTTATCCAAATAAAGCAGTCGAATTTCAGTTGACGGGCGGGAAAAAACTTTCCGCTTATCATTTTGAAAAAGAGAGCGAGTTATCTGTTATTTTAGTTCACGGCGTTCTTTCGAGTGCTTTTTTGATGAACAAAACGGCAGGTTTGCTGCGTGAAACGATGAACGCCGAAGTTTTTGCGGTTGACTTGCGTGGTCACGGACAATCGGAAGGCAAACCCGGTGATGTTGATTTTATTGACCAATACGCCGCAGATTTGGCTGATGTGGTTAAAAAGATCAGAAAAGACAAGCCGAAAGGGAAAATAATTTTGGCTGGGCATTCGATGGGCGGCGGAATATCTCTGCGATATACTCAGAATAAGGCTTTTCCGAAAGTTGACGGTTATCTGCTGTTTGCTCCGTTGCTCGGACAAAATGCTCCAACGATTCCGCAATCTTCCGCTGCTGCTGCTGAATCAACTGAAGAGCCATTCTTGAAAATTAATATCCAAAGGCTGATCGGTCTGAAGATGCTGAACTCGATCGGGATTACTGAACATAACGGATTGAATGTGCTTTTCTTTAATCTTCCGTCTGAAATGCCTTTGAAAAATTACAGCTACCGAGCCAACGAAAGTATGGCTCCGGCGGATTACAAAGCAGGACTAAAAGCTATTAAAAAGCCGCTTTTGGTCTTGGTCGGAAGTAAAGATGAAGCCTTTGTCGCTTCGACTTTTGAGCGTGCAGTCAAAGAAAACAGCAAAGGCGAAATTCATATAATCGAAGGCGTTTCGCACAACGGAATCCGCACCAATTCGGAAGCGTTGAAAAAAATTAAAGATTGGTCGCAGAAACATTTTTGAAATGAATAAAGACAATTCGTTTGAACAAATAATCTCGCAACATCAAGGTATTTTATGGAAGGTTGCCAATCTTTACTGCCAAAACGAAGAAGACCGCAAAGATGTTGTGCAGGAGATGCAGATTCAGCTTTGGCACTCCTTTGATAAATATGACTCGAATTTCAAACATTCGACCTGGATTTACCGGATCGCATTGAATGTAGCAATTTCATTTTATCGGAAAAATTCCGTCAAAGAGAACCGGACAACGACACTCGAAAACGAAGAAATCGCCGTTTCGCCGGCTGAAATTTCTGAAACGGAAAATCATCTTTCGCTGTTGGAAAAATTCATAAGCGAACTGAAAGAACTCGATAAAGCCTTGATGCTGCTTTACTTGGAAGAAAAAAGTCATTCGGAAATCGCCGAAATTTTAGGAATTTCGACGAGCAATGTAGCAACCAAAATCAATCGGATCAAAGAAAATCTGAAACGGCGGTTTGCCGAAGAAAAATAGAATGAAAGAACAAGAATTAAACGATTTGCTGTCGGCTTTTAACAAAAAAATTACAAGCACCTCAGACTTTAACAAGAAGCTGTTTGGTGAATTGCAGATGCAAAAATCCGCGTTGGCTCTCGACAATTTACGTTTTTGGAGAATCATCGAACTGATTTTTGCTGTTGTCGTTCAATTATTTTTGGGAAGTTTCCTTTATGCCAACCGCGAAAGTTTGAGTTTGACGATTTCGGCGGCTATTTTGATGTTTTTCGTGATCCTCGAAATCATTAACAATGTTCGCCAGTTGGTTTTGATTTCACAGTTTGACTACGCAAAAAAGGTTACTGAAAATCAAGCCGCTCTGGTCGCTCTGCAAACTCATATAATCGGTTTTCTACGCTTGATGGCGTTGCAGCTTCCATTCTTTTTGGCATACATCTTAATCGGTTTCAAAGTCTTTTTTAACGTGGATATTTGGACTGAGGGAAACAAAAACTGGCTTTTGGCGAATCTCATATTGAGCGTCCTTTTCATTCCGGTTTCGATTTGGACCTATCGTCAAATATCCGCCCGAAATATTGATAAAAGATGGGTTGCAGTTCTAATCGAATCAGCGGGCGGCAAAAAAGTTTCCGAGGCAATGAAATTCTTAAACGAAATAAAAAATTTCAAAAGCGAGTGATAGCCTAAAAGCGATATGAAAACATAAAGAAATTTATATTGAACAAAATACCGGCTCAAATGGTTGAAAATTCGGAACTTTTCCCACACAATAAATCCTATTTTATTCAGATTGAAGGAGCAACTCTAAGTGAAAAAAGCAATTATTTTAAGTGTCTTGGTAATGCTGTCGGCGTTGACCGCATTCTCGCAACAATCCAAAAAACCTTATTACAATCCTGATTGGAGTAAACCTTATCCGGCGTTTAGAATTGCGGGAAATCTTTATTACGTCGGAACTTACGATTTAGCCTGTTATCTTTTGGTAACACCAAAAGGAAATATTCTAATCAATACGGGATTGGGTGATTCATACCCTTTGATCAAAAATAGTATCGAAAGTTTAGGATTTTCAATAAATGATACAAAAATTTTATTGATTACACAGGCGCATCACGACCACGCAGGAGTTCTGGCGCAAATAAAAAAGCAAACGGGAGCAAAACTTTACGTTAACGGTCTTGACGCGGATGTATTAAAATCCGGCGGAAAAACTGATTATGAAATGGGAAAATACGGCGAACTTTTTGAACCGGTAATTCCCGATAAACTTTTGAAAGATCGTTCGACGATCAAGATGGGCGGCACAAAATTAACCTTACTCAGTCATCCCGGTCATACCAAAGGCTCCAGCAGTTATCTGGTCAATGTCAAAGATGGAAACAAAACTTACAAAGTTCTTATTGCCAATCTCCCGTCTATTGTAATTGACGGAAAATTCTCTGAAGTAAAAGCGTATCCGAATATTCAAAAGGATTATGCTTATACCTTCAAAGCGATGAAAAACATAGATTTTGATTTATGGGTGGCTTCTCACGCCGGACAATTCAATTTGCACGAACTGCGCCAACCCGATTCGCTTTACGATCCAACTATTTTTGGTGATAAAAAAGCATATTTTGAGTATTTGGATAATTTAGAAAAAAGTTATCAAAAAAAACTTAATGAGGAATTCGCTTCGGTAAATGCTCAAAAGATGGAAAGAGCAAACGTGAAATCGAGGATTTTGAATCAGGAAAGAGAATTTGCAATTCTTTTGCCGCAAAATTACGATGCAAAGTTGAATAAAAAATACGCCGTGCTGTATATGCTCGATTCAGCCGAAACCATTGCCGCTAAATTCAAATTACTGTCTGCGAACAACTTAGCGTCGGAAACTATTCTTGTCGGAATTCGTCCCGTCAAAGAAACCCGGGACATTGATTTACTGCCGCTTTATTTGAAATCCGATCTCGAAAGCGAAAATAGTCCGATGGGCAGAGCCGATAAATTTTTGGAATTTATGGAAACGGAACTAATGCCGTATATGAAAAAAAATTACAAGGTTTCGGGCATCAACGCCGTCAGCGGGCATTCGAGGGGCGGTGTTTTTGTAATTTATTCTCTGCTCGC
>JBBSAX010000304.1:0-5238 GCA_038251885.1 Pyrinomonadales bacterium
GAGTTTTTGACGGATATTAAAAAAATTGATTTAGATAAAAATTGGTTCAATAAAGAAACTTTGGAAATTACTCAACTGGAAAGAATTGAAAAAGATACAAGTGAGAATCAGACGTTAATTCAACAAACGCACTTAGCTGAAAATATTACTGATGAGCAAAAACAGAACAATACAATTTCAAGCAAAACTTCGTCAAAAAAGAGTAAATGGTTTTATTTCGCTATTGCTGGGGTAATTCTGAGTATAATCGCCATATTTACAATCGGATTTTCGATGGAATGGTTATCTTGGTCCAAAGGATTTTTCACTAAAGATCAGCAAGTGCCTTTTCAATCATATAAAGTTTCACAATTAACCTATAATGGGAAAGCACTCTATTCGGTAATTTCACCGGATGGAAAATATGTTGCTTATGTCAATACCGAACCGACCGGAAAAGGCTTAATGGTTAAACAAATTGCGACCGGCAGTTCGGTGCAAATTATTCCACCCGAAAACCCGACGGTTTTAAATCCCACATTTTCTCCTGACAGTAATTATATTTATTTTCTAATGGCTGAAAATGATCGCTCAACACTTTATCAAATCCCGACAATTGGCGGAAAAGTCAAGGGATTTCCCGATATTCATTCGAGTATAAGTTTTTCATTTGACGGAAAACAAATTGCTTACATCAATGACGGCGCGATTTTTATTGCCAATCAAGACGGCTCTGAGGCGCATTCTTTTTTGACACCGGACGAAATCGGTTACAAAAGATTTGAAGAAGTTTCGTGGTTGCCCGACGGAAAAAATTTGATGCTTCAGGCTTTAATTAAAGAAGCAAAGCCTCCCGAACCCGATTATCAATTTTTACTTGTTTCTTTAGCGGATAAAAAGTTTCAACCATTCGGTGATAGGTTGTGGGCGCAGGCTAATTATCACAGTTGGTCGCAAAATGGTCAAGGCGTTTTTTTTACGGGAAAAGTGAATTATGATGAAAAATCGCAAATCTGGTTTCAGGAATATCCAAGCGGAATTTCCAGAAGAATCACAAATGATTTGGACGATTATGTTTCATTAAGTATTACATTAGACGGGACAAAATTATTGACCGGAAAAGTTCAACGCATTTCAAGTCTTTGGAGTTTTTTAACTGAAACAAAAAAATTAGTCCAATTAACTTCCGAAAGTAATCACGATGACGGCTTTTACGGTTTAGGGGAAATGCCTGACGGAAGATTGCTTTACACCAAACTTTCGCAGAAGGAAAACAATTTATGGATAAAAAATTTGGATGGAACGGAAGATAAACAATTGACATCCGAAAGCGGGTTTAACCAAAAACCCGATATTACGCCCGATGGAAAATTTATTGTTTTTTCTTCAAACAGAAAAGGCGATCCTTCAATCTGGCGAATAGATTCGGACGGAGAAAATCCTGTTCAATTAACGAGCGGCGAAAATGTCAGAGATATGAGTCCGCAAATTGCAAATGGCGGAAAGGCGGTTATTTTTGAAAGAGTAAGAACCGACAATAATTTTTCAACTTTGGCGAGTGTTTCAATTGACGGCGCAGATGTCCAAGAACTTTTTCCGGGAGAAAAAACCGAATTTATCAAACCGAGTGTTTCAAACGACGGCAAACAAGTAGCTTATATTGCCCGCTTTATCGATGAAAATACAAAAAAAAGTAAACAAGAAATGCGTATCGCCTCAATTTTAGAAGATGGTTCGGTAAAATTGAAAAAAACTTTTGAGTTTAAATCTCTCGTCTTTCACTGGTCGCCAGACGATAAATTAATTTTTTACGTGACTTCTAAAGGTCTTCTGAATCTCTGGAGTTTTTCAATCGAAAGCGGCAAAGATAAACCTCTGACAGATTTTAACTCCGGCATTCTTTATAATTTTACTTTTTTAAAAAACGGACGGGAAATGTTGCTGCTGCGGGGCAATATTCACAGTGATTTAGTTTTGATCAAGGATGCACAAAACACTTCCGAATGATTTTCAATATTCGACTTTTTATTCCAATCGAGTGTTCATATTCGCACATTTCAATGAAAAAACTTATTATTTTTGCAATTCAACAAAAAACTTTTAGCGTGATATAATTTTCGGGTTTTATTACATAAATATTTAGAGGAGACAAGTGTTTTGAGTATTTTAATAAATAAAGATACGCGCCTGATCGTTCAGGGAATTACGGGAAAAGAAGGAACTTTTCACACGCAGCAAATGATCGAATACGGCACGAATATTGTCGGCGGAGTTACGCCCGGAAAAGGCGGCACGACGCATGAAGGCGTTCCGGTTTTTAATACGGTTGCCGAAGCTGTCAAAGAAACGGGTGCAAATGCTTCGGTGATTTATGTTCCGCCGCCGTTTGCCGCTGATGCGATTATGGAAGCTGCCGATGCCGGTTTGCCGCTCGTCGTTTGTATTACAGAAGGCGTTCCGGTTGCCGATATGGTCAAAGTCAGACAATTTTTGAAAGACAGAGAATCAACCCGTTTGATCGGTCCGAATTGTCCCGGAATCATTGCACCCGGAAAATGCAAGATCGGAATTATGCCCGGACATATTCACAAAGAAGGCAGAATCGGAGTTGTTTCGCGCTCAGGCACTTTGACTTATGAAGCGGTCGGTCAATTAACGGCTTTAGGTTTAGGACAATCTGCCGCTATTGGAATCGGCGGCGATCCGATCATTGGAACAAATCATACCGACGCTTTAAGACTTTTTGAAGCTGACGATGAAACCGACGCAATCGTAATGATCGGCGAGATCGGTGGAAGTGCGGAAGAAGAAGCCGCCGAGTTTGCGAAAGAAAATGTAACCAAACCGATCGTTGCCTTTATTGCCGGACAAACTGCGCCTCCGGGACGCAGAATGGGACACGCGGGAGCGATCATTTCCGGCGGAAAAGGAACAGCTTCGGAAAAAATGAAAGCCCTGCGCGAAGCCGGAATCCGTGTTGTCGAATCGCCCGCCGACATCGGCAAAGCCGTTCAGGAAGTTCTCGGTTCGAAAGCATCTGCATAAATCCTTAAGTAAAGCGCAAAATACTCGTTTTGCGCTCTTATCTTTTTATGAGGTTTTCTCATTCTTTTAAAGTTTCACCGGAAGATATTGACGCGCAGGGACATGTTAATAATGTCGCTTACGTGCGTTGGATTCAAGATGTCGCCGTCGCTCATTGGTTTGCTGTAACGACCGAAGAAACGCGCGAAAAATTTACGTGGATGCTGACGCGCCACGAGATTGATTACAAAAAACAAACATTTGAAAACGAAGAAATTACTGCGACAACTTGGGTTGGCAAAGCAACTCGAATAACTTGCGAAAGATTCACGGAAATAAAACGCGGTGAAGATTTACTGGTAAATGCACGAAGCATCTGGTGTTTTATTGACCGCGAAACATCGAAACCGACGCGCATCACATCTGAGTTGAGAGAAGTATTTCAAATGAGGTAAATTATGAACAAAAGAATTTCAGTAAATCCGAATATTCATTTTGGCAAACCGTGTGTCGCCGGAACGCGGATTACCGTTCAAAATGTTTTGGAATTAGTTAATGAAGACTTGTCCTTTGAAGAAATAAAAAAAGATTATTATCCCGACCTTGAAACCGAAGATATAAAGGCTTGTATTGATTACGCCATCGCGCTGATTTCAGCGGAAGATATAAAAGTCGCCGTATGAAATTATTGACTGACCAAGACGTTTATGAAATCACGGTAAAGTTTTTGATCGGCTTAAAACACGATGTCGTGCGGGTTTCCGAACTCGGAATGGCGCAAGCCTCTGATGAAGAAAATTTGAACAAGGCTCTGGAACTCGGACGGATTTTTGTCACACGCGACAGAGATTACGGAAACTTGGTTTTTGTTAAGCAAATCAGAACGGGCGTTTTATATCTGAGAGTTCTGCCGTCCGACATCAATTCAGTCCACGCCGAACTCGAACGGGTTTTAACTGAATACGACGAAAATAAACTGAAATCGGCTTTTGTCGTTATCGAAGCCGGCAGACATCGTTTCAGAAAAATTTGAAGCGTGACAACATCGAAACTGACGCGCATCACATCAGAGCTAAAAGAAGTATTTCAAATGAGGTGAATATGAAAGTTTTGCAGATTTTAGTTATTGTGCTAGTTTGCAGTTTTAGTATTAAAGCACAAGCAGATTGTCGTTATGGATTAAAGTTTTTTGTTCAAAATGAAGCAGGAAACATAATAGAGAATGCAAAACTTGAATTAGTGAGTTTAGATAACAGATTAAAACTCCCGTCTTATGTAAAACTAATTAGAATAGATGGTGCGTATCTTTTTAACAGTCATGCTGGAACAACGGTGAATGGAGATTTTCAAGTAAGTATTTCAGCAGACGGTTTTGAAATTCATCAACAAAAGGTTAATTTTCCTGTTTGTAAGATTCAAGATTTTGAAATTAACCTCAAACCTTTAGCCAAAGAACAAAATACTTCAATTTTAAGCGGCTCGGTTTACGATGCGTATGGTGCTTTAATTATCAAAGCGAAAGTAACGGCAATAAATGAAAAAGGCGAGAGATTTGAAACAGAGACAAATAATGAGGGAATTTATATTTTAGATCTGCCGTATAATCCTTATAGTTCGGGAAATATTGATTTTAAGATAGCAAAGTATGAAATAATTGTTGAAAAAGAAAATTTTGAAAAAACCATAATTAAAGATTTCAAGTTTGCTCCATCTTACACAGGAAAAGTAAATTTAGATTTTGCTTTGGATGTTTTTGCAAATATAAACACAATTACAATTCAAAGAGATAAAAATAATAAAGAGGAAAACTAATAAATAATGAGTAATTTAACATTTGGAATTATCAAGCCCGATGCGGTTGAGAAAGGGCATACGGGAAAAATTATTGACAGAATTTTGGAAAACGGTTTCAAGATTCGCGGGATGAAATTGATTCATCAAACATTAAAAGAAGCGCAAGGTTTTTATGCGGTTCACGCGGAACGTCCGTTTTACGGCGAATTGACGGAATTTATGTCGAGCGGTGCGTGCGTTGTTTTGGCTTTGGAAAAGGAAGATGCGGTTAAAGCGTGGCGCGATTTGATGGGCGCGACGAATCCGGCGGAAGCTGACGCGGGAACTTTGCGGAAGGATTTTGCGGGTTCGATTGGTGAAAATGCCGTTCACGGTTCGGATTCCAACGAAAATGCCGCGATTGAAATCGCTTATTTCTTCAGCAAACTTGAATTAGTTTAA
>JBBSAX010000305.1:0-5153 GCA_038251885.1 Pyrinomonadales bacterium
GGATGAAAAGAATTGTAAATTTATCTCTGTTGATCCCTTTTTAGTTTGATGTTTACGATTTGAGCTGAAAATTGATTCTCAAGTCAAGAAAATATAAACTAAAAATAAACTTACGAAAAACTTATAATGCATAATACGCAGTATCAGTAAGTGGGTAGGTTTTGATTTTTCAAATTAGCTAAAAGCAAGCAGTTATCAGCTATCAGCTATTTTGAACTTTAACAAACCTATTATGTGTTATTCGGTATAAGAGTCACTTCGTTGCACTATTTTATCCGACCTGTTCAGTCATTCAAGCAGTTTTATGAACGGGTCGAAGCACTTGTTGAAACCGCTGCTGATTATAAATGTCATTTGATGGTTTTTCCTGAATATTTTACCGTTCAACTTTTGACTTTAGGCGATATTAAACGTCCGATTGATCTGCAAGTTCGTGATCTAGCCAATCAGGAAGCGCGACATTTCAACTTAAACAGAGTTTTGAAGTAATCGCCGTTTGTTTCAGATTATTTGCCGAACGATTCCGAAAGTTTGGGAAAAGCCGCGATCATCAAATGGGAAAATCCGCAAATTTCTGCAAAATAATCAGTGATTTAATAATTGAGGACTCCAGCGTGTAACGTGGTGATGATCGTCTAAAGATTTCAAAATCTCTTGAATTGTCTGGTTTAGAACTGGATGAACAATATGCGGATCAAGTTCGGCAAGGGGAACGAGAACAAATCTGCGCTCGTGCATACGCGGATGCGGTACAGTCAAAAAATGGGTTTTCATTTGAATTTCGCCGTAGAGCAGAAGATCGAGATCAACCGTTCGTGGTTTTTTTAGGTTTTTGTCTTTTCGCCCTAACAGGTATTCAATTCGCAGCATTCGCGCCAGCATTTGCGACGGAGAAATGTTTTTCACGCAAATTTCCGCAACCATATTCAAAAATGGCGCGTGTCCTTCGACGGCGTAAGGTTCGGTTTCATAAACGGCGGAAAGTTTGTTGACGACAAAACTCGCTTCCATCAAACCGCGCACGGCGAGAAGAAGATTTCCGGCTCTGTCGCCTAAATTCGAACCAAGACCGACGTAAGCTGTAATGACTTCTGTATCCACAAGATAATTTGCGAAAAGTTTTGAGTTTACGCTTCTGCATGCTTTTCGGCGCGCTTCTTTGGCGGAAACGCCACCTAAAGACGGAACTCAAAACTCAAAACTTAATTTTAGAATATGAAATAGTTGGTAAAACATTTCTAGTGTGCGAAAATTTCCGGTAAATCGCAAATGAACAACTAAATTTTTGCAGTTCTTTTACTTTTTTTGTCTGAAATGATTCAATAGTATTAGTTTGAAAATTCCAGTAATGCTTGTGAAAAGTATTCGGGCGGCAGACGATGAGCCGTCTTGACAAAAATATCTCGCCGAAATAAATGTCACGAAAAAAATTCCGTCGAAGTCAAAGATTTGAACCCACCGGCGAACGCTCTTTTCAAGAATATATTCTGAACACGCCTGCCCCCCCAACCACGCGGTCAGAACTTCTGCGTCTTATTAAAGGCGGCGAAGACACATTTCTCGAATTAAAAGTAAAACTTTCCAATCCAGAAAGAATCGCACAGGAAATAATCGCGCTTGCCAATACTTCGGGCGGTGTGATGATTTTCGGTGTCTCCGACCAACTGCGCGTCGAAGGCTTAAACAATCCTGAAGGCGTACAGGAAGAATTAGTGAGAATTTGCCGCGAAGAAATTTATCCTCCGCTCGTTCCGCTGCTTGATTGTATTTCATACGACAACGGACGACGTTTGGTTGTTCTCGACATCGAGCCGAGAAAACGACCGTATCGAACAAAAGACGGCAGGTTTTATATTCGTATCGGCGCGGAAAAACGCGAAACGACACGCGAAGAACTTTCCGATCTTTTGGATGAAGTACGTCCTCTCAGATTTGAAAATATTCCTGTTCAAACGGCGACCGAAGAAGATTTTGATGACGGAATTTTGTGGAGTTTTGCGGACGCTTTTGAAGATGAAATTTTAGGCAAAAATCTATATCAAACTGCGGATTTTCTGAAAAATGATTTATTGATGGCGGTTGGAAGTGCCGATGAGTTTTTGCCGACCGTGGCTGCCGTTTTGCTTTTCGGTAAAAGTGAAAGAGTCGGTGAAATCATCCCGCGTTCGGGAATTACTGCAATCCGCTTTTCAGGCGAAAACACCGAATCGGAAATAATTGAAAAAGCTGAATTAAACGGAAATCTTTTGACACTTTACGAATCTTCGATGCGTTTTATCAAACGCTACTGTGATCTTGAAAAATACAAACCGAAAACAATAAACGGCAACGAGAATTCGCCGATTGAATCGAGAAAAAATTATCATCTTTATTCGGTGCGCGAAGGAATCATAAATGCCTTAATTCATCGTGATCTGGCTTTGCGCGACGGTATTACGCAGATAAATATTTTCGATAATTCGTTGGAAATTATTAATCCGCGCCGGACAAACGGTTTTGTTCCGCCGGCTTCAAAAGCGATTCGATACGGCATTACGCAAAGAATAAATCCGCAGATTGCCGCAATTTTCAAACGCAGAGAATATGGAACAAATGTCCCGCGCGGCGGTTTACCGATGATTTTGAGGCAATCCAGACTTTTTTCGGGTAATCGTGCAGAAATTTACACGACAAGCGACGAATTTCGTTTAAAGATGTATGGAATTTAAAAATAAAGAAGCCGATTATTTAAATAATCGGCTTCTTTATTTATTGCTGAAATTTACTTTTTACCTTTTTTTTCTGCTTTGCCCGGTGTGATGTAATACGGACGATGTTGAACAATATATTGTTTTTCATCAGTAACTCCGTCGCCATTAACATCAACTTTTACTTCTAACTTATTCTTCTTGCCGGGTTGATTTTCTTCGTTCACATCGTAAGCAAGGCTATACTGATTGCGAAGCAGAGCATTAATACTCTGCAAATAATCTGGAATTTCACCTTCAAAAGTCATCTGATAATGCTTTCCACCAGATTCTTTGGCAATTGTATTCATTGCATTTGTTGCTTGCAAAAATGTCAATCTACCGGGCATTCCGGTCAGCGAATCAGTTGCCGGAAGTTGACTTTCATAACGCTTAAAAAAGAAGTTTCCGGTGCTGATAATATAAATCGGGATTCCGGCTTCCTGAATAATTTTGCGAATTTCGTCATAATTTGTCTTGCTGAACGTATCTATGCCGGAAGCAACCAAAATAATTGCGCGACGTTTTGCTTTAACATCAATCATTCCGGCGTAAGTCGTAAATTTTTCTTCAGAATTTTCTAAAACCACGTTGTCGCCTTTCCCACCTTCCAAAGCGAATTTTAGCGCATCCCAAAGATTATTTTCACGAAAAGCCGGACTGTTTCGCAGTAAAATATTTATCGCCTGATTTATTCTATTCGGATCATTTGTAAAATCCGTGATCGGTGTCGGTCTAATGTCAAAAGCGATCAAAGACGCGTAATCATCGGGTGGTTTGATAAATTTTGAAAGAAAATATGCTGCGGGGCGAACTACTTCGAGTTTTCCGCCATCTCTGCCCATTCCCGGTTGATAACCGAAAAGCTCCGACCATTTGCTGTATTCGACAACAAGCGAAACGGTTATTGGGGCTTCGGGCGTTGCAAAATTAGTAACTTCTTGTTTTACGCCGTTTTCATAAATTGAAAAATTTTCCTTCTTCAATCCTGTAACGATTTGTCCCGTTTTTTTGTTATAAACAACCGCGTCAACATTGACGATATTTGTTGTGATGCTGATTATGTCGTCTTTATCAATTACCGCATTTCGCTGCAACTCATCAATTTTTCGTTGTTCTTCATCTTGTTTTATTTCTTCTTCGGTTTTCGGTGTCGGGCGTTGATTAACTTTATCATTGCCTTTCGGAGTGACTTCCGGTCTTTGAGGACGGGATTGAGCGAAAAATAGTGAATTAAAGGTCAATAAAAAAGTAATTGCCATGACGACAATTTTCGAGTTACGAACGGAAAAAACAGATTTCATAAATTTGCCTCATTAAAGTTTTTTCTTTAGATACCAATTGTCGGCTTTGGGTTGGACATTTTCAAATTAAGCACTTTAATTACTTATATTCGGATCAATTTCAATCGTAACGTCGAAATTGCCGGAATTATCATTCAAATTTCCTTCATTAACGCCCAAAAATAAATCTCCGTCGCGAGTTGCTACGAATTCGTAAGAATCACCAACAAAAATGAAGTCATTATTGTCCGCACCGATAACAGCGATTAAACTTCCAGTCGGCTGATTTTTAACGAGTTTGTCGTTATCGGGAAGCGAAGAAATTCCGCCCGGAGTTGAATAACGACCATTGCCCAATGAAATCCGACCGTTGCCTTTGATCTTAATTTTTTGACCTTTCCTCACAACCCAACCCGAATTTGTCCAACCGTTTGTCGTGTTGTCCGCCATCACGGGAACTTTAATTGTAATCGGTTTTACCGTTATAACCGTTGAGGTTTGAGTCGGATTTGGCGGATTATTTATTGTCGAAGTAGTTGAATTATCATTTGGAATAACTTTCGGTATAGTTGTTTTCGGAATATCGGTGTTAGTCGAATTATCGTTTGGAAAATCGCTTTGATTCGGATTTTTTTGACCGACTGTTATTATTGTCGAATTTCCTTCTGTTGTGACTTTAGGCGGATTTCTGGTCGTGTCAGTATTTGCCACCGGAATCGAAACTGAATCAAACGTGATTGATTCAACGTCATCTGAATTAAAATTAAGCGTCCTTTGTTTTACGCCGTCATCTATTAAAATGGTAAACTTTCCGTCGCCGAAACTAACTATTTTGCCTTTTATAATGCTGCCGTCTTTCAACCGGATGGTATCGGCAAAACCCAAGATTGACATAGAAAAAACTATGCAAAACAAAAAAATCAGACGAAACAACTTTGATTTAATAAACATATTTCCTCCACAAAAACAGAACTTTTGGAATGAACGGGTTATATACAAACTCAATTAATTATTTATTGATTTAGAGAACTGCATAATAGGCAAGCAGCACCTAAACTAAAAAATAGATGCACAAATGCTGTTAAAAGATTGCAGAAAATTGATAAAGAAACAAATACCGGCGCAATTATACACCAAATCTAAA
>JBBSAX010000306.1:0-5136 GCA_038251885.1 Pyrinomonadales bacterium
AGATTATTTTGACAATCAAAGGCAGAAACGCGAGTGCAAACGAGCGTGTCAACCCCCGAACTTTTGGCACGCTCCCTCGCGGTCGCGTTTCTGCCTTTTTTGTCAAGATAACCTTACTTAAATTTGTTGGGGTGCTTAAGTAATTCCGCCTAAATGTTTCCAAAGCGGAGTGTTCACCTTTTTTTGCTTCCAGATCGCAGATCGCAGTTTCGACACCGCCAATCGCGAATCGGTGCAAGTGCTTGTGAAACATCCTCAGATGACTCAAGGGAATTTTTTGCAAGCAAAGCGGCGACGTGTTTAGTGATCATCGTTCAAGCCGTGTCAATTGTTTCGTGGTTGAAAAAAGGTCAGTAAAAACTTGAACTTTCTACGGATTTTTTTCTTTGTGATTTTCTAAATATACTTGAATCTCAATACTTCTTATTAAAAATTTGAAGATGAGGATTTTATCGGCAAAATTGCGCGAAAAAAAGTTCGGAAAGATTAGTTAAATTTGCTGATGCAAAACACACGTCCGGGCAACTTTGAAAGGGTGGAATATCCCGAATACGGAGATTTTCACGAGCGTTAGAAACAAACGCCGGTTAGATTTCAGAAAAAGATGGGTAATTTTATTGTTAAATGTGATTTTGTAAATTACAATTAACATTTTATTATTAACCTTTTTAACTATTATGTATAAACAAATAGGCATTTTAACAGGCGGAGGCGATGCTCCGGGCTTGAACGCGGTGATTCGTGCGGTTGTGCGAACAGCGGTCGGAAAATTCGGAATGAAGTGCATCGGTATTGAAGACAGTTTTGAAGGTATTTTAGGTGAAACTCAACTTACAAAATTAACAACTAAAACAGTTAGTGGAATCTTGCCGCGCGGCGGAACGATTCTCGGAACGCGTAATAAGGGTAGTTTCTGCAAGATCATTGAAGGCGAATTGGTAGTTCCCGATATGCCGATTGACGAGGCTTTGGTCAATCTCAAGAAATACGAGATTGACGCGCTGATTGTGATCGGCGGCGAAGGAACACTGGCAATTGCGGAAAAATTTCATCAGCGCGAATTTCCGGTGATAGGTGTGCCGAAAACGATTGACAATGATTTATCGGCAACCGAATTGACCTTTGGTTTTATGACGGCGATTGATATTGCGACCGAAGCGTTAGATCGTCTGCATACTACTGCCGCATCGCACGACCGCGTGATGGTTTTGGAAGTAATGGGACGAAACACGGGTTGGATCGCGCTTCACGCCGGTTTAGCGGCAAGCGCGGATGTGATTTTAATTCCCGAAATTCCCTATTCATTTGATGCGGTTATCAAAAAAATTCATCAACGCGAAAAAGGCGGCTCGAAATTTACAAATATCGTTGTTGCCGAAGGCGCACGCGAAATTGGAAAAGCTGAAATGTATCTCGATAATAAAGAATTGAGATTGGGCGGTGTCGGCGACTATGTTAGAAAACGGGTTGAAGAAATAACCGGAAAAGAATCACGTTGCGTCGTTCTCGGACATCTTCAGCGTGGCGGAAGTCCCAATGCCTTTGATAGAATGTTAGGAACGAATTTCGGTGCTTGCGCGGTTCGTGCGCTGGTTGAGGGAGAAACCGGAAAAATGGTGGCATTGCAATCAAATAGAGTGACTACAGTTCCCCTTTCAGAAGCAATTGCCAATATTAAAACTGTTAATGTCGAAGGACAACTCGTTCGCACGGCACGCGATATAGGAATTTCATTTGCCGCTCCGCTTGCGCGAAATAATTAAATAATAATTAAGGAAAATCGGTATTGGCAGACGGCTTTTGTGTTAGATTTGTTGTCTGCCGTAAATCGTTTTATTAGATAAAAATATGGAAGCAGTCAGGAAAAAAATACTAGCAGAATTAGATAGTTTAGAAGAAGAAATGCACTTTACGCTACCGAAGGAAATTCAAAAAGCGCGTGAATTCGGTGATTTGCGGGAAAACGCAGAATATAAAGCCGCGCTCGAACGCCAGTCAATGGTTTCGGCGCGCATTGGACAACTCCGCAAGCGTTTGAGCGAATTGAAAGACGTTGATTTGACAAAAATCCCGCTAAATACTGCGGCTTACGGTTCAAAAGTTGTCCTTTATGATTTGGACAAAGATGTTGAAATTACATATAAACTCGTTACAAGCGAAGAAAGCGATCCCGACAACGGTTTGATTTCAACGGTTTCGCCCATCGGTCAAGCCTTAATGGGCAGAGAACAAGGCGACGAAGTAAAAGTCAGAACAGAACAAGGTTTGCGAAATTTCGAGATCGCTAAACTTTATACGATTCACGATAAACAAGAATAGTTCAAGGTTTCAGGTTCAAAGTTCAAAGTCTTAGATACAGACTTTGAACTTTGAACTTTAAACTTTGAACTTTTAACTAAAGTATGTTCGGAGCAAGTATTGGAAAAGGCGCAATGCGGATCATCAATGCGATGGTGCGCTGGCTTGCGTCCGGCGGCGTGAGTCCGAACATTCTGACCATAATCGGCGTAACGATAAATGTTGGTTGCGGGGTACTTTTCGGCATTGGAGAGTTTTTCTGGGCGGGAATCGTTTTAATCATCGCAAATCTTTTCGATATGCTTGACGGAAACGTCGCACGTATTTCAGGCAGAGTTACAAAATTCGGCGGATTCTTGGATTCATCGCTCGACCGTGTTTCCGATATGGTCGTATTTTTGGGAATCATCGCTTTTTACGCGAGCAACATTCCACAGCACTCTCTTTTGAACACGATTCTAGCCGGAGTTGCGATGATGTTTTCCGTGATGGTCAGCTACACGACAGCGCGTTCCGAAGGTTTGGGTGTCAAGGCAAATGTCGGATTTTTGCAACGTCCCGAACGGGTTGTTTTGCTGATAATCGGCGCGTTATCAACTTGGGATTGGAACTCCGATTTCTTTTTGTTTAATCGGATGCCGCAGGTTTTATGGGTTTTAGCGATCGGTTCGCTCTGGACTTTTGTTCATCGGATGTTTTATATCTGGAAGGAATTCAAAAAGATGGAAGAGGCACAAGCGGAGTAGTAATTTAAGCAAATGGAATGGATTACAGCAATTTGGGCATCTCTCACTCTGGGCAAAGTTTTGTTCGGTGTCGGGACTTTTCTTTTTTCATTTACGATCAGCGCATTGGCGGTCGGAATCGTGATGGTCAAGATTCCGGCTAATTATTTCAGCTCGCATTATGTGCAGGATTTTATGCCCGGAAAACCGTGGCTTGTTCGTTGGGGCGCGACAATCTTGAAAAATCTTTTAGGAGTTTTTCTGATTTTACTCGGTTTGGTTTTGTCGCTTCCCGGCGTTCCCGGACAGGGAATATTAACGATTCTGCTCGGTTTGATAATGATGGACATTCCCGGAAAACGTCCGCTCGAAGCGCGAATTATCAAACGTCCGGCGGTTTTATCGGCGGTCAATAAATTACGCGCACGTTACAATAAACCTCCGCTTGAATTAGATTAATATGGGAATTTTTGATGTTTTTCGTAAAAAAAAAGAAGTTGATTTAGAAACTCAATACCGCGAAAATCTGCTTCGTAACGGACGAATAACCGACGGAATAATTACTGACACCGAAGTTCTGGAAACGGGCGAAACGGTCGCTTATTACGTTTATAGCGTGCAGGGCGCAGATTTCGAGTCTTCGGAAGTTTTAAGCGAGGAACAACTTCAAGCACATATAAAATATGCTCCCGGCGCACACGTCGGCGTTCGCTATGACCCGAAACATCACGGAAGTTCTATTTTAGTGTAAAACGGAAAACGGAAAACGGAAAATGAGGATGAATAATCAAAATATTTTGTAATTATCGGGCTTTTTATTATCCATCTTACATTTTCCGTTTTCCATTTTATTTCTATGTTCAAAAAAATTTTAATCGCTAATCGAGGAGAAATCGCCGTTCGTGTCATTCGTGCTTGCCGTGATATGCAGATCAAAACCGTCGCGGTTTATTCGGAAGCCGATAAAGATGCGCTTCACGTTCGGATGGCGGACGAAGCATATTTTATCGGTGCGCCGCCGTCTTCTGAAAGCTATTTACGCTCGGAAAAAATTATTGAAGTTGCGAAAAAATCAGGTGCGGAAGCGATTCATCCGGGTTACGGATTTTTGTCGGAAAACGCCGAATTCGTCCGCGAAGTTACTAATCAAGGCATAACTTTCATCGGACCTTCGCCCGAAGCGATGGAAGGAATGGGCGGAAAAATGTCGGCACGAAAAATTGCGATTGAAGCCGATGTTCCCGTCGTTCCGGGAACGACTGAGCCTTTAAATTCTGCGGAAGAAGCCATCGAGATTGCGAAAAAATACGGTTTTCCCGTAATGCTCAAAGCCTCGGCGGGCGGCGGCGGAAAAGGAATGCGGTTTGTCGAAAATGAAGCCGATTTGAAAAACGCGCTCGAAGCCGCACAATCGGAAGCTCTCGCAAGTTTCGGTGATTCAGCAGTTTACGTCGAAAAAGCAATTGTTCGCCCGCGTCATATCGAGATTCAGATTTTTTCAGATAAACACGGAAATCACGTTCATTTAGGCGAACGCGAATGTTCGATTCAGCGTCGTCATCAAAAAGTGGTCGAAGAATGTCCTTCACCGATAAACGATGAAAATCTTCGCGCTCGAATGGGCGAAGCGGCGATAAAGGTTGCAAAAGCCGTAAATTATGTCGGCGCGGGAACGGTCGAATTTCTCGTTTCCGACATTGATAAATCGTTTTATTTTCTGGAAATGAACACGCGCTTGCAGGTCGAACATCCGGTTACAGAATTAGTTACGGGAATTGATCTCGTCCGCGAGCAAATTCGCGTCGCTTGGGGCGAAAAACTTTCGTTCACGCAAGAAGATATTTCTTGGAACACACACGCTATCGAATGCCGCGTTTATGCCGAAGACCCGGAAAATAATTTTTTGCCTTCGCCGGGAAAAATTACGCGCCTGAGAGTTCCGCAGGGAAATGGCGTGCGCGATGACGGCGGAATTTATGAAGGTGCAGAAGTTTCGATATATTACGATCCGATGATCTCGAAACTCGCCTGCTACGGCAAAACGCGCGAAGAAGCGATTGATCGCCTCAGACGCGCTTTGCAGGAATACGAAGTCGGCGGAATCAAAACGACT
>JBBSAX010000307.1:0-5084 GCA_038251885.1 Pyrinomonadales bacterium
ACGGCTCGCCGATATTTGGTCGGACAAACAATGTGATACATCAAAACCGAAACATTATGGTTCTTATGAATGAACTTGCTCATTCAACCATTATAAAGCCGCAGCAAGCTGACGGGGTATTATACCCAATGTGAATAAAAAGAAACTTCAATCAAAAGGTAATGTTTTTGTGGAAGATGGAATCAAAACTTTTAAGGTAAAAAAAGTAAATATTTTAATTAAAGACGGTAAACCTGAAATCGAATTTGTGAGCTAAGAAACTATTTGAAAATAATTGAAATATTGCTGATTTTCTGATGTTGAAAATCGGCGAACTGGCGGAAAAGGATAGAGAGAAATTTTAGGAAGATTGAACTTCCAACAATATTAGATTAATTAAATCAAAGGCAGAAACGCGACCGCAAGGGAGCGTGCTGAATTGCGATGTTAAAGCACGCTCGTTCGCACTCGCGTTTCTGCCTTTGAACATAGAGAATAAAAAGGGTGAAAGACGAAACTTCGGCAAAATTGCGATGTTAAAGCACGCTCGTTCGCACTCGCGTTTCTGCCTTTGAACATAGAGAATAAAAAGGGTGAAAGACGAAACTTCGGCAAAATTAAAAAGCAAACCGCTTTTAGAAATGTCTGCGAAAAGGCGTTGGGCGGTAACAATCGGTGTCATGATCGGAATGTTTATTGCTGCGCTGGAAGCAACCGTTGTCGGAACTGCGATGCCGACCGTGATTGCTTCGCTCGGCGGACTTAATCATTATAGTTGGGTTTTTTCGGCTTATCTCGTAACTTCGACCGTGACAGTTCCGGTTTGGGGGAAACTTTCCGATCTTTACGGGCGCAGATTGCTTTATCAAATTGGAATTGCCATATTTTTGCTCGGAACTTTGCTTTCGGGACTTTCAACTTCGATGACGCAATTGATTACTTTTCGTGCGATTCAAGGGTTAGGTGCAGGCGCACTCGTTCCGCTGGCGATGACGATCATCGGCGACATTTTCACACTCGAAGAACGTGCGAAAATGCAGGCGTATTTCAGCGGAGTTTGGGGACTTTCGAGCATCGTCGGTCCGGTCATCGGCGGTTTTATTACCGATCAAATTTCGTGGCGTTGGGTTTTCTACATCAATTTGCCGATTGGAATTCTCGCTGCGTTGATTATCGGTTTCGCTTTGAAAGAGCCGAAACTCACCAAAAAACCGAAAGTTGATTACGCCGGAGCTGCAATATTAATGACGGCGATCAGTCTTTTAATGCTCGCTCTGGTCGAAGGCGGCGCATCTTTAGCAACGCTTTTGACATTGGAAAATAGTATTTTAATCGGTTCTTCAATCATTCTTTTGATGATTTTCGGTTGGGTGGAAAAACGCGCGTCCGATCCGATAATTCCGTTTGAACTTTTTAGAAATCGTATAATTTCCGTTTCGGTCGCCGCAGGTTTTCTCGCAGGCGTGGCAATGTTCGGCGCGATTTCGTTTGTTCCGCTTTTCGCACAAGGCGCACTCGGTTCGACGGCAACCGAAGCCGGTTCGCTTCTTACGCCTCTAATGCTTAGTTGGGTTTTGATGTCTATCATCGGCGGACGAATTCTGCTGACGGTCGGTTACAAAAAAATTACGATCACCGGTTTTATAATTCTGACTCTGGGATTCATTTTTCTTTCGATGTTTCAGCGCGATACGCCGAGATTCTGGCTTTATTTTGATCTGGCGATGATTGGCTCAGGCTTGGGTTTGACGATGCTCACGCTTCTGATCGCCGTTCAGCAAGCAGTTGAACGAACGAAACTCGGCGTGGCGACTTCTCTGAATCAATTTTCACGCGCCATCGGCGGCGCATTCGGCGTGGCGATTATGGGCGCGTTTTTGACGGTCGGCTTGGCTGCACAACTCGATCAAGCGGCAAAAAGCGGAAACACAAATTTAACGCAAGAACAAGCGCAAGAGTTTGCTGCAAATCCTAATGCTTTGATTGATCCACAAGCAAAATCAACGATTGCGCCCGAAACTCTGGAAGTTTTGCAGGAAGCGATGGCGGTTTCGATTCATAAAGTCTTTCAGGTCGGTGCAGTAGTTTCCGGGCTTGCTTTGCTGGTTGCGATTTTTCTGCCGAAGGAGTTAGGAAATAACGAAGCGGAAAGCGAAAAAGTGATTGTCGCTGAACAAACATTTATTGATGAAGAAAATCAGATGATTACTTAGCTCGACTTTCTTCATTTTTTTTGAAGCACTAAAGCAAAATTATCAGTTTAAATCTTTTATTGACATTCGTGTTTTTCAAAATGGATAAACTTCGAGTTGAGCAGATCGAGAATAAATTCGTCATCAGATTCGACGATTTCGCGCAAGATTAAGCGTTCGATTTCGAGAATTTTCATTGTTCTTCGGCAGATTGATTCGCGGATTGGAAGATTTTAATCCTCCGCGATTTTCGGGAATATAACAGAAATAAATGTAACGAGGATTTTACAAATGCGTCAGCTTTCCTCATCATTTGCGCCTCACGTTTATTAATTTGTTATATGTGCGTTAATTTCAGCGAGCGTTTTAGTGTTGCTTTCTCAAGCGTTGCTATTTTATCGGTGCTTCAATGTTCGGCGGTTTCAATTTGTAATCGTAAGTAACTTCAACAGACGAAACAATACTTTTGAGTTCGTTAAAACTGGTAGTTGACATCTTTTTTAGGATCAACCCCTTTTTGTCTATCCAAATCTTAACTTCATCGAAAAAAGTATTATTGTAATTAACTCTTTTCTCTATTATAACTTGAAACTTTTCTTTACCTATTGTTGCTTCTTCAATAAAAAATTCTCTTGTGCTGTTGTCCTTTCCGCTGATTCCAAAACCGCTACTGCCTTTTTCCCGCTTCAGCCAATCGCCATTATTTTCCTTTCGATAGACAGAGTTTCCGATAGTAATTTGTTCAATCCTTTTTATACTGTTATCTCTGTCCTGAACAGAAATCCATCTTGACTTGTCGGGCGGAAGATATTCTGTTGTATCAGTTAAAGTCGCCGTAATTTCTCCGTTTTTATAAAGTTTCTGAATCTGAACTCTTTTTCTGATTTGTTTATCCGTTTTTGATTCCGCTTCATTTAGAAGTGTATAATAGTTTTCGCTTGTAATGGATTTAACTTGTCCGAATAAAACTATAGGAAGAATTAGAATGGCAATAAATATGATTAAAGTCTGTGTAGTAATTTTCATGATTTTGTTTAAGTCTCGGAAGAGCCGTCGGTTTTCAATCGGATTTTAAGCATTATCAACGGACTGAACCTTTTGTTTTAATCAATCTATTTTATCGGCTGATCGAAGCAACATTTGCTTCGCCCGATTCGGTTTGTTGTCGTGCGTGATATGAACTGCGCGTCAGCGGCGAAGATTCGATTTAAGTATGTTTTTCAGGAACGAGCGCAATTAGTCCGCGTAATGCCTGATTTACGGATTCGGCATCGGAAAAATATTCCTGCACATCGGGTTCGAGAATTATCGGGCGTATTTCACGCTTGACGGTCGTGCCATCCGATTTGTGAATTATCGTTTGATGCCCGTTTCGCAAAGCCTTTGCGTGTTTGCCGCGCACGCCTTTGCTGAAATCATATTCTTCGCGCATTTCGTCGGTTTTCTTATTCATACATTTCACGTTCGGCTTTCGTCGCTTTGCGGACGCTGATGATTCTGATTTTATCTTCACGTTCCGTATAGACGACGACCAAAATCCGGTTTCTGTTGGATGTTCCGATGTCAATAAATCGTTGTTCTTCAATCGAATGATCCGGGTCGGGAATCGTCAACGAAGATGAATCGTAGAAAATTGATTCACCTTCCGCAAAGCTAACTTTGTGTTTGCGGAAGTTTGATTTTTCTTTTTCTTCATCCCATTCAAAAATCGGCATTTTAACGATTTTATTAAACTGATACGCTCGCCTTTTCACCGCTTTCGGTTTGTTGTCGTGCGTGATAACTGCTTCGTGTTAATGGCGAAGATTCGACGTGTTTGAAGCCGAGACTCAAACCGATCTTTTTCCACTCATTGAATTCTTCGGGCGTAACGTAGCGTTCGACGGGCAAACGCTTTTCGTAAGGCTGTAAATACTGCCCGATGGTCATAATGTTGCAATCAACTGAGCGCAAATCCTTCATCAGCGCGACGACCTCTTCAAATTCTTCGCCCAAGCCAGCCATAATTCCGCTTTTGGTCAGCATCTTCGGAAACTGCGAATCGCGGAATTTTGCCGAACGGTCTAATAATTCGAGCGTTTGCGTATAAATCGCGTCGGGACGAACTCTTCGATAAAGCCGCGCAATCGTTTCCGTGTTGTGATTGAGAACGTCGGGACGCGCTTCTAAAACATTATTCAGCGCATCTTCATTGCCTTGAAAATCGGGAATCAGAACTTCGACTTTGCACGTCGGATTCATTTCTCGAACTTTCGTGATCGTTTCCGCCCAGTGCATCGAACCGCCGTCCGCGAGATCATCACGATTCACGCTTGTAATAACAGCGTGTTTCAAATCCAAATGCTTCACCGCTTCAGCAACGTGCGTCGGCTCCATCGGATCGAGTTCCATCGGTTTGCCTTTATTGACCGCGCAAAATCCGCAAGTCCGCGTGCAAGTGTCGCCGCCGAGCATAAACGTCGCGGTTTTGTCCGTCCAACATTCAAAAATGTTCGGACATCGCGCTTCCTGACAAACCGTGTGCAAGTTCAAACCGTCAATCAACTTCAAAACCGCATTCTGATTCGTCGGATCGCCGATCTTGATCTTCAACCAATCCGGTTTTTTAATCCGTTCACGCTTGCGGCTATTTTCACCATTTTTGTTGGCGATAAATTTATCTATTAATACTTGTTCCGTCATAAAATTTAATATCTATCCTTGGTTTTAATTTTATCATTTTGAAGCGTAAAAAAAAATCTTGCTAGAAAGAAGCTGTCTTTAGTAGAATATAAAAGCAGGGCTTTCTCATAAAAAGTTAAGATGTTTTAATGCTATCATCAGACTGTCAAAGTCATCTCCAAAATTTTCTAATTGGGCTTTTTTATTCTGACAGTTCTGCCGATTTAAGATGATGTCGGCTAATGTTCTAAG
>JBBSAX010000308.1:0-5073 GCA_038251885.1 Pyrinomonadales bacterium
GTTTTGCAGGAAGAGCGAATCTTTCTGCCGCCGCGGGAGTTCGCTGAACAAGCCCATATCAAATCTTTTGCGGAATACGAACAAATATATGAAGAAGCAGCGAAAAATCCCGAAGAATTTTGGGCTTCGGCGGCGGAAGGTCTGCATTGGTTCAAGAAATGGGAGACGATTTTAGAATGGAACGAGCCGCACGCGAAATGGTTTATCGGCGGCACGACGAATGTTGCATATAACTGTTTGGACAGACATCTGGAAACTTTTCGGAAAAACAAAGCCGCCTTCATTTGGGAAGGCGAACCGGGCGAAATTAGGACAATCACATATCAACAACTTCATACGGAAGTCTGCAAATTTGCCAATGTTTTAAAGAAACTCGGCGTTGGCAAAGGTGACAGAGTCGCGCTTTATATGCCTCTCGTTCCTGAATTAGCAATTGCAATGCTCGCCTGTGCGCGAATCGGCGCGATTCATTCGATAATTTTCGGCGGATTTTCAGCTGAGGCGATCAGCGACCGTGTGAACGACGGCGGCTGTAAATTAATTATTACGGCAGACGGCGGTTTCCGGCGCGGACAAGTCATTGAACTCAAAAAAGCGGTTGACGAAGCTGTAAAAAGTTGTCCGACGGTCGAAAATGTCATTGTTTACAAACGCACCGGCACAAAAGTTAAGATGAATCCCGGACAAGATTATTGGTGGCACGAACTGATAAAAACAGTCAATGCAGATTGTCCGGCAGAAGAATTAGACAGCGAACATCCGCTTTTCATCCTTTACACATCGGGAACGACCGGAAAACCAAAAGGCATTTTGCACACGACGGGCGGATATTTAACACACGCGCATCTTTCCGCAAAATGGATTTTTGATTTAAAGGACGAAGACACTTATTGGTGTACCGCCGACATTGGTTGGATCACGGGACATTCCTACGTCGTATATGGTTTATTGGCAAACGGCGCGACGAGTTTTATGTATGAAGGCGCACCGAATTTTCCCGATTTCGACAGATTCTGGGACATTATCGAACGCCATAAAATTAACATTTTTTACACCGCGCCGACCGCGATTCGCGCCTTTATCAAATGGGGCGAACAATATCCTCTAAAACACGATTTATCTTCGCTCAGATTGCTCGGAACGGTCGGCGAACCGATAAATCCTGAAGCGTGGATGTGGTATCACAAAATTATCGGTAAAGGAAAATGTCCGATCATTGATACCTGGTGGCAAACCGAAACCGGCGGAATTATGATCTCGCCATTTCCGGGCGCAACGCCGACCGTTCCCGGCACGGCGACGAGACCTTTTCCCGGAATTTCCATTGATATTCAAAATAAAGAAGGCAAATCTGTCGGCGAAAACGAAGGTGGCTATCTCGTTATTACAAAACCTTTTCCGTCAATGCTTCGAACGATTTGGAATGACGACGAACGCTATAAAGAACAATATTGGTCGGAAATTCCCGGTGTTTATTTCGCCGGCGACGGCGCACGGCGCGACAAACGCGGATATTTTTGGATTATGGGCAGAGTTGACGATGTAATAAATGTTTCCGGTCATCGCTTGGGAACTGCCGAAGTCGAATCCGCGCTCGTTTCGCACGAAGCGGTCGCCGAAGCCGCAGTCGTCGGTCGTCCTGATGATCTGAAAGGTCAGGCAATCGCCGCATTCGTAACTCTGGAAGGAACTTTCAAAGGAAGCGACGCGCTCAAAGAAGAATTGCGCCAACATGTCGCTAAAGAGATCGGTTCGCTGGCAAAACCCGATGATATTAGATTCACGGATACTTTGCCAAAGACTCGAAGCGGAAAAATTATGCGCCGTCTTTTAAGAGAACTCGCCTCAAGCGGCACAGTTGCAGGTGATGTAACAACACTCGAAGATTTTTCAGTTTTGGAAAAATTGCGAGAAGAAGAAGATTGATTGGAGAAAATTGAATCGGAAATCGTCTTAAATTTGGAGTGCTTTAACAATTATTTTACCGTCCGAATTCTTTTCGCTGTCGCAGACACCGACGATTTTGCCTAAGATTTTGATCTCGCTTTCGTCAAGAAGTTGCGGTTCGGAATCAATTCCTTCAAGGCAGACGATGCCGAAATCCGCATCGTAAAATCCGCAATAAACGGATTCATCACTTATTTGCAGGATGGCGGCTAAATCTCCGCGCTTGACCTCATCGTCAACGACGATTGCCAGAGAATTTTGTTTAAGACCAATTTGCTCCAGATGAGTATTTTTTATCCGAATAGCTTGATATTGTCCGTAATGAGAAATAGAAAGCGGCAGGACAAGTTCTAAATCACCGGAAACAAGTTCTTTTTCCGTAAAGGTTTGTGTGATTTGTTGAGTGCTTTTCTTGAGAATTTCAGCTTCAAATTCTTTAACGAGATTTTTAGCAGTTTCTTCGCTGATATGAGTTTTGGCGATTTGAACTGCATCGAATAAACAAAATGTAGCGGCGGAAAAATCGTCTAAAGAAAGCAGGATTTTAGTTTTCGTCAGATAAGTTTCCACTAAATAACCGGAATTTTCACTTTTTTGTAAAATCTTGATTGCCCTTTCGACAGTTTTTAGCGCATCAATATAATTTTGTTCAGCAAAATAAATTTGTGCTTTGGTGTCGAGAGAAAATCCGATTCTTGTTTTGTCTTTGATCTCCCCGAAAATTTCGGTTGCATTATCTATTGATTGATGAGCATTAATGAAGTCTTTTTCTGATTTATAAAGATATGCGAGATTATTTTCAACTGTTCCGAGATAAATTTGATGACCTGATTTTTGGTGGTAGATTTTCGCTAATTTGTAGTTTTCTAATGCTTCTGCTGTTTTCCCCAGATTTCTTAAAACTAACCCGTAATGATTAAAAAAATCTCCTTTTAAGCCATCGTCAGCAAAATTTAGAAAATCATCTTTTAAGGAAACAAATTTTTGGCAAATATTTTCAAACTTTTTATTAGCAAAGTCTATTTTGCTCTCGATTATATATGAGTAAATTTTGATCGTACTTGAATCGGGTAAATTACGCGACAGAGATTCTTCAATCCAAGTTTGGGCTTCGACTAATTCTCCTGTTCGCCAATAAGCCAGAGCCAAATAATTTTCGCATTCTGCAATTTTTTCAATGTCATAAATATCTAAAAATCTCTGATGAGCTTCGGTAATCAGATTTTTTGATTTTTCCTGAGCATTCGGAAGTTGTTTGTTGTGTCCGAGAAATCCGATCAGACTTCCGCAACGCAGAATAATCTCCGCCGCAATGCGCGGTTCAAAATCATCAACATTCGGAAAAGTCGTTGTGTCTTCCCAAATATCGCGCAGTTCGGCAAGTGCTTCGTCATATTTACCGCATCTTTCCAGTTTGAAAAGTTCATTGATTAATAATTTGGGATGTGTGTGGAAACTCTTCATATTTTATCCTTGGGAACGGGATTTTTGGTATTATAAACGGGATGCTCCGAAGTATCAAGAAAAAATCAAAATAAGTGGAGAATATTTCAATGAAATTAACAATCAAATTTGCTTTAGTTATCGCTCTTTTTTGTTCAACAGCTTTTGCCGACGGCGAAATGACATCAGGCGGAAGAACCTGCACAACAAATTGTTTTGCAGACGGACAGACAAACACGACAATAATCAGTGACAACAATGTGGATAAATCAGAAAATTATCTTTTAACTTTTGTAAAAGATTTTCTTAACGGAATTTTCAGATAATCTAATGATTTATTAGAAAATTAAAGTTATTGGGATTCTTTTAAGACGGTATCCGAATTTTGGATTATTTTTTCTTCCTTAATATTTTCGGATTTTAGAACAATAACTTTTGCCTGAACATTTTCTTTAGAATGACTCAGTATTTCTTCGACATTTTTTTGGCATTCTTCTTTTATTAGTGCTTTAAATTCGTCGGACAGTTTGAGTGCGTCTTTTTCTAAATTAATTTTTACATACTTTTCGCCGTTTCCGGTCAATAACCAGTGAATCGAATAAGAAGTTTGTTCAGCAATTGACATCAAAACATTAGAATCAGGCAATCTGCCTTGTAAATAATTTTTTGCCGCTTGGTAGGAAATATTTAATAATCGTGCGATTTCTGCGGGCTGAGAACCGCCGCACACTTCGATGAACCGTGCGACGAAATGTGAGTTTTCAACATTTGTTAAATTTTTCCTTGACATAACTTAATGATTGTGTAAAATTCTACACAGTCGTTCAAAACTATGTAAAAATTTTTATAAGTATATACTGTAAAAACAAAAAAAGTAAAGGATTTAAAGTTTTTCTGGAAAACTTAAATTATTAAGACTTTTTACACAATTGTTCAAAAGATTATAAAAGTTCGTTGCCGGTTGCACCCTGTAATCGGCGCGAAAAAAGGGGAGACGGTGTGGGAGACGTTTCCCCGCTTTCGTTTTAAATCGCATTTCCTGCGGCAAAACCGGAAGACCACGCCCATTGAAAATTATAACCGCCGAGCCAGCCCGTTACATCTACAACTTCGCCGATAAAAAATAATCCTTTAACCCGTGTGCTTTCCATTGTTTTCGATGAAAGTTCAGCGGTCGAAATTCCGCCTGCGGTTACTTCAGCTTTTGCATAGCCTTCGGTTTCGCTAAAAGAAATTTGCCAGTTTTCAAGTTTTTCGGCAACTTTTGATAATTCTTTTTCGCTAAAGCCTTTGAGCGGTTTTGATGTAGAAAATTCCTCCGCCCAGATTTCAGCAAAACGGTTCGGCAATAATTCGCCTAAAAAATTTGTAAAATTCTTTTTGCTTTCATTTGAACTCTTCAATACTTCAGATGCATTTTTTTCAGGAAATAAATCAATTGAGATTTTTTCGCCACGTTTCCAATACGAAGAAATCTGCAAAATCGCCGGACCGGAAAGACCGCGATGTGTGAATAGAATATTTTCGCGGAACGATGTTTTGCCAGAAGAAACATTTGCATCTAAAGAAACTCCGGCAAGTTTTTTGAAATTTGCCGGAAAATTTTCTTGAAAAATAAAAGGCACGAGTGCGGGGCGAGTTTCGACAATTTTCAACCTGAATTGCCTTGCAACGCGATAGCCA
>JBBSAX010000309.1:0-5053 GCA_038251885.1 Pyrinomonadales bacterium
GACTGCAAAGGAGCGTGCTGTTAGTGTTATTGAACACGCTCCTTTGCAGTCGCGTTTCCGCCTCGCATCTCGTTTTCTACATCATCCTATTTACGCAACTTGGTATAAATTTGAAATTTTGTGTCCAATTTCATTGAAAAACTATGGATTTAAGGCGTTTATTCTTTGAAATTCAGAGTTCAAAACACTGCGCTTTTAATGCCGTTCAGAGCCGTTTAATTAATTTCTACAGGTTCATTTAATTTATAAAGTTCTGTCGCATCCGCATCTGCAATGTCTTTTCTGACTAATAACATTAATTCAACACCCGGACGAAGCGGATATGTGCCGACGTATTTGTAATGTGCGCCGTATCTTTCGTTTAGTTCCGGCTCTTGCGCTTTTGATGCGACGATCATTTCCGCTGTGTTCACATCAATCAAACTTCCGCCGAATTTCGCGTTCGGGTAATTATTCATATACCACGGCATTGACCAATAATCGGGCGAAACGATCTCGATTGTCGCTTCTTTTCCTTTGCCGCTTTTGTCGGCGTAATACTCGACTTTATTGACAAGATCAAGAAATCCGCGTTTTGTGTGAGCATAAATATACGCCATCGAATCGTCGTCGTAGCGCAGAAAATTTATGTCGTAAGTTTGGTAAGCCAACACGACTGCCGCAGTTGAAGCAAGAATTCCGGCGGCAATTTTATACCAAAAATCGTGCAAACGTGCGATTTCATTAATGCCGTAACCGCCGATTATGCACATCGGCAAAAGAAACGAAAGCGCAAGCCACGGTGTTTTATATGGAATAATCGTGTAAGCGGCGAAAAGTCCGAACGCCCAAAGTCCCGTGAACATTGCAAATCGGTGTTTTCCTTTAATAAAAGCAATTGAAGTTCCAAGCGCGGAAAGCAAAAATATCACTAATTCGAGTTGCAAACCCCATTTGAAATATGCCCAAATTCCGTTTTGCGTGTGATCGGCAGTTCCGGTTTTCGTCCAGATCATATACGCTTCAAATGCACCGAGAATACCGTTCGGATATGTAAAAAATGATGAGAAAAATAAAACTCCGAGATAGATAAAAATGAAAGCGCACGCCGCAATTGTTAAGAGCAAATCGGTCGAATCCCCGATGCGCGTCCGAAAATTTCCCCACGTCAAAGCGACAGATTCGAGTTCGTTTTCTTCCGGTTTTACTTTATAAATTTTCTGCCAAATAATTATGCAGAAACACGCGATTGCCATCGTTCCGAGCGTAATAAACGCCGTTTCTTTAGTCGCAAAAAGCATTACCGCCGAAGCCGAAGCTAAAATCAAATAAATCGGTCTGCCATCGTTCCAAGCGAAAAGCATCCGCATAATCATAAAAACCAAAATCGCTTCGACAGCAAATAAACTGATACGCAAAGCCCAGAGCAAAACGGCATTTTCTCCAGCGGCAAAAGTGGAAATATTTATCACCGTCGGCAGGAAACAAACGAGCAAAATCAAAGTCATCGTTGCCGTTGCAACCGCGCCGACTTTGCGTTTTTCGTAAAAATATAAAACTCCGACGACAATTCCCAAACTAAAAAAGACAAACAGAATTTCGTGAATAAAATAGCGCGAAATATAAACCATTCCGGGCGAAAGCGCGAGAAAAAGCGCGGCGGAAAGTGCGCCGATTTTGCCGATCCAACGATACAAATAAAGCGCGAGAACAACCGTCAAAACCCCGAAAATCGCCACGCTCGAACGAATCGAAATCGTATTCAAACCGAAGATTTTTGAAAAAGCGAGTGCGAAATAATATAGATCGGGTCCGTGATAATTTGCCGGATCATACTTGTAAACACCTTCGCGAAAAAGCGTCGTCAGAAAAAATCCGTTCACGCCTTCATCGTGATGCAAAGGCTTTAATGTCAATTGCCAAAATCGCAAAAACGTCGCAATCGCTGTAACTGCAATACAGCCGAAAACCCATAATTTATCGGATATTTGATTTCTGTCCGCTGTTTGAATTTCTTCAAAATTTTCTTTATCTGTATTCATTTTCGTTTTAAGGACTGGAGCGCAAGCGGCTCGCTTGCATCGTCACGGTAGCGGCGGAACGACGTTTGATTATAATCAAGTTTATTTCAGCGCAAACGCTTTTTCGTGCTTATGCGCTCGTGCAAGCGAGCTGCTTGCACTCCAGTCAAAAAATTATTTTACTTTATAAACCTTAAATTGACCGACTTCGGCGACGACCGGAAATTTGCTGAAAAATTCTTCATTTATCACAAACGGTCGGTATTTTTCAGCCGCATAACTTCGGACTTCGGGACTTATTAAAACATATTCGATGCCGTATTTTCGAAGTAGAATCTCGGTCGAACCTTCGCCGGCGTAGATTCTTCGCAAATCTTCTTCGCGTTCGGCGTAATCAATTCCGTGCGAAGAAAGATGTCCGCCATAGCGCATTACGGAGCGTCTGCCGGTCAAAACCACAGCCGAATTATACGTCGGTGCATTCAAAAATAAAGAGTCCGGCGCGGTTTTGATTTTAATTAAACGCGCCGTTTCAACCGCGTCTTTGCTGAACACATTATTATTTATCGTGCCGGTAATCGTTCGCCATACATCGAGAGAACCTGCAAAAATCAAAACGATTAAACAACCGATTGCCGCGATCTTAAATAAAACATCTTTTACCCAAAGTTTTGCCAAAAGCCAAGCCACAAACGGAATCGAACCGACAAACCAATAAATTAAAACTTTAATATTATCCCATTCCCACGGTGCGAGTTTTATTGTATTTGAGACAACGAAAAGCAGAAAAAACGGAACGTAAAAGTACAAAAGCGGAGAAATTTCAAATGTTTCGTTCGTTGTTAGTTGTTCGTTGTTAGTTATTTTTTTCTTGTTTCTCTTTTCTTGTCCCGTGTCATTCGTTTCTTGTCCCGCAACTTTGCGGTTTAAAATTCTCCAAACAATTCCGGCAATTAAAACCGGAATAAAAAATCCCGTATTTTTCAGCCAAAACCACAAAAAATTGTCTTTGCGCGAATCCCAACCGAAATGCCACGCAATAAATTCGCTCAGATGAGTCGCACTTCCCGTCGTGATCCACAAAAGCGCGGGAATTGCGACAATCGCCGTTCCGATGCCGAAGGAAATCCATTCGCGCCATTTATCGGGACGAAAAAAGAAAAGACACGCGGTTACAATAAATAAAACAAGAAGACTGTGCGCGTGAATCAGCGGCAGAGTTCCGGCAAGCAAGCCGACGAGAAAAGGAGAAAAAGAGAAAAAGAGAAAAGGAGATTTTGCATTTTTAGATTTTGCATTTAATCCGTGTTCATCTGTGTTTATCTGTGGATAATTTTCTTTCTTCGCTGTAAAAATCTCCCAGATTTTTGTCAAAACAATTAACGTCAAAGGCATTCCGAATAAAAGACTCCGCTGAGTCATAAATAGCACGACGAGCGAATTGCCCCAACGAAATTTTTCGCTGATCGTATAATCTCGCGGCAGATTTCCCAAGAATTCAAACAAGCCTTTGCCGCTTTCCCAGAAATCTTTAGCAAACCACAAAAACCCAAGTCCACCGCTGAAAAGTAGAATCAAAGGTGCGATCTTTCCGGCGAGTTTGTTATTTGTCAGTTTGAAAACGAATTTTTCAAATATGACGACGAGTGAAAATCCCCACAAAGCGTTTTGCACGAGCATCGCGTTTTCCACGCTTGCGCCGGCTTTTACTAAAAACGCCGTAATTAAATCGGCGATAAACGGATAAGTAAATTTCGCGTCTGCAAACGAAGGATTTTGCGGCGGAAAATTTTGCCCGTCGGTAAAAGAAAAGATCGCTCCCAAATGAAACGGCAGATCGCCTAAATTCTGCGACGCACCTGTGAAAATGCCGTTTTCATTAACAAGCATCGCGCGTTCAAAAAACAGCCAGAGCATTATAAAGATCGAAACGTAATATAAAAAGCGGAAAAACTTCTTAAAACTCGTTCCTTGAAAACGGCTTTTTGCCATTTGTTTGTCGTAGCGAAATCTTTTTTTGACAGATTCTTTGTTAAGCAACATCAAGGGCAAAACCGTGATAAGAAGCGCGAGAAAAACCGTTATATTTGATAATCCCATCAAACACGCCAGCAAAAATCCGGCAATACCGAAAACGGCGGAACCGACAATATTTCCTGCCGAAAACCGCCACAAAAGCGTCTGATCTTCCGCAAACAAATAAGTCAAAGCCGCGCCGCCGAATGTGATTAATATAAGAATTGTTAAAGCAATAAACATAGAAATTGAAAAAGGCATACAAATCGGGTATGCCTCAATAATTTAGGAAAGAAATATAAACTTCAAACCGCCGAAAAAACCCCGTAAATCTCTAAAACTTCAATACTTACGAGTTTGTCATGGTTATCGAAATTATAAATAATTCCGTTTTCCATATCGCCTTTGCTGCGAACGCAAACCTCTCTCGAATAAAGTATAAAAAGCAAATCCGCATCTTTTTGATATTCAAATTTTATCCAATCATTCGGAATATCGCCGCGTACTTTGGCAAGTTCGATAAGTTCGTTTGTTTGATTTTTTGTTATTTGTCTGATTGCCATATTACTAAATTTTTATTATAGCTTTCATCAATAAATGGCGCGATAATAAAACCGTCATCGGCGTTTATTTCACGATAAATTACGTGAAGCCATTACTTTCGACCGACATTGCAAACCGCAATTTTCGAGCCTTTATGTCCGCGCAGAATAAATTCCGGCTTTTCAATCGTCATTAAAACATCATCATAATAACCTTTCATATATGGATGTCTTTCGACGATATGTTCGAACCATCGCTCAAAAGTCAACCGAATCGGAATTCCGTTTATAGATTTTACAACATCTAAATTCATTGTGCCTAGAAAATTACCATAAATTGAAGTCAAAGGTTTATAGGGCTTATTCAAAGTAGGGAATCTAAAGGAGTCATTATCAAACTCAAGGCTTTATCTATCAGAGCATCATAATATCGCCTTGCTTTAGCGATGTTTTCCCAGCCTATTTTTCTTAATATCCCAATTGTTAAGTTGTTTA
>JBBSAX010000310.1:0-4996 GCA_038251885.1 Pyrinomonadales bacterium
AAATCAAACTCTGACAGGAATATTTCGCTCTTTCAAATAGTTTTTGAGATGCGGAATCTTGATTTCGCGAAAATGAAAAATGCTCGCCGCAAGTCCGGCATCGGCTTTTCCAGATGTAAAAACTTCGACAAAATCTTCTTCCGAACCTGCGCCGCCCGAAGCAATTACGGGAACATTAACGCTTTCGGAGACTAATTTTGTCAGTTCGATTTCAAAACCGTTTTTCGTGCCATCGGCATTCATCGAAGTCAAAAGAATCTCGCCCGCACCGAGTTCAACGCCGCGTTTTGCCCAACTTATAGCTTCAAATTCCGTTTCAACCCGTCCGCCGTTTAAGAAAACTTTCCACGTTTCGCCGACCAATTTTGCATCAATCGCTAAAACGACGCATTGCGAACCGAAATTTTTCGCCGCGTCTGCTAAAATTTGCGGATTTTTGACCGCCGAAGTATTTATCGAAACTTTGTCCGCGCCCGAATTCAGTAAAATCTCGATGTCTTCGACCGTATTTATTCCGCCGCCGACCGTGAACGGAATATTGATCTTCGCCGCAACCTTTTTGACCAATTCTGCCAGAGTTCTGCGCTTTTCATTCGTCGCCGTAATATCGAGAAAAACGAGTTCGTCCGCGCCTTGTGCGGAATAAATCTTCGCCAGCTCGACAGCATCGCCCGCGTCGCGCAAGTTCACAAAGTTTGTTCCTTTCACCGTTCGCCCATCCTTTACGTCAAGACAAGGAATTATTCTTTTCGCCAACATATTTCTTAATGGTGAATTATTAATGAGGAATTATTAATTGAAGAATCTTCACAATTCACAATTTGCAATTCGCAATTCATAATTCACTAAGTTTTATCTTTCCTTCGTAAATTGCTTTGCCGACGATCACGCCCGCGCAGCCGATCTTTTCGAGCGCGACAATATCGTCAATCGAACTCACGCCGCCTGACGCGATCAAATGAAGTCGCGGAAGATGTTCTAAAATCTCTGCATAAAGTTCATTTGCCGAACCCTGCAAAAGTCCGTCTTTGCTGACATCCGTGCAAAAAACTTGATGCACACCTTTTGCATAATATTCCTTCAAAAAAGGCACGATTTTCAGATTGGTTTCCGTCTGCCAGCCGTTTATCGCCAGATTTCCGTTTTTCACATCTGCGCCGAGCAAGATTTTTTCGCTGCCGAATTTGTGAATCCATTCAAAAAACTTTTCCGCATTTTTTACTGCAACGCTTCCGATGCTCGCCATTTTTGCGCCCGCATCGAAAACTGAATTTATGTCTTCATCCGTCTTGATTCCGCCGCCGAAATCTATCGTTAAATCGGTGTTTTCCGCAATCGTTTCCAAAACTTTTAAGTTCGTAACTTTCCCGATCTTTGCGCCGTCAAGGTCAACGATATGAAGCCTTTGCAAACCGATCTCTTCAAACTCTTTCGCCATTTCAAGCGGATTTTCGCTGTAAATTTTCTTCTGCGCGAAATCACCTTGCGACAAACGCACGCATTTACCTTCAATTAAATCTATCGCCGGAATTACTTCGATCATAAATTTAAAAAATTCTCCAAGATTCGTTCACCAACTGCGCTCGATTTTTCCGTGTGAAACTGCACGGCATAGAAGTTTTTATGATTTACGGCAGCCGAAAATTTCACGCCGTAATCGCAAGTCGCAATAGTTTCCACGCCCGTTTCGACGTAAAAACTATGCACGAAATAAACGAACGAATCTTCTTCAACATCCGCAAATAAATCGCTTTTCAGATTAAAAATATTGTTCCAACCCATTTGCGGAATCTTTAGGTTTTCCGATGCAAATTTGCGAACTCTATACGGCAAAATGCCGAGAAGTTCCGTGTCATTTTCTTCGGAAAATTCACATAAAAGCTGCATTCCAAGACAAATTCCCAAAACCGGCTGAGTCAGATTTTTTATTGGTTCATCTAAATTTCGCTCGCGCAAAAACTGCATCGCCGTTGACGCTTCGCCAACGCCCGGAAAAATTACTTTATCAGCTGACATTAAAATCTCTGAATCGTCAGTTAAAATCGGTTCAATATCCAGACGATTCAAAGCGTTTTTAACCGATTCGACGTTTCCGGCGTTGTATTTTACGATGGCGATTTTCATAAACTTCCTTTTGTCGAAGGCAGCGCATCGCTCGAAATATCGCGCCGCACGGACATTTTTATTGCTTTCGCAAACGCCTTGAAAATGGCTTCGATCTTGTGATGCTCGTTAGTTCCTTCCGCTTTTATGTTCAAATTACACAACGCTTTATCCGAAAATGATTTAAAGAAATGAAAGAACATTTCGGTTGGCATTTTCCCGACATTTTCGCGTTTAAATTCGGCTTCCCAAACGCACCAATTTCGTCCGCCGAAATCAATCGCGACTTGCGCCAAACAATCATCCATCGGCAAGCAAAATCCGTATCTTTCCATTCCGCGTTTGTCTTTTAACGCTAGATTAAAAGTCTCGCCGAGAGTTATCGCCACGTCTTCAATCGTGTGATGTTCGTCAATGTGCAAGTCGCCTTTGGCTTCGATCTTCAAGTCAATATTTCCGTGTCTGGAAAGTTGTTCGAGCATATGATCGAAAAACGAGATTCCCGTCGAAATTTCAGATTTTCCGTCGCCATCGAGATTGAGTTTCATCTCAATTTCCGTTTCCTTTGTCTTTCTTTTGTGCCAAACCTTGCGCGGCGGCAATTTCAGGAATTCATAAATTTCCCGCCAATTTTCAGCGAGAAAAATATTTTTATCTTGGGGTTCAAAATTCGCATTTTTGATAAAAATCCCTTTCGCCTTCAAATTCTCCGCGAGTTTCATATCGCTCGCGCGGTCGCCGACGACGAAGGAATTTTCCAGATCATATCCGTCAGAAAAATACTTCGTTAAAAGTCCCGTATTCGGTTTGCGCGTCGGCAGGTTTTCGTGTTCAAAACTTTTATCTATAAAAACTTCGGAGAAATTAATTCCTTCGTTTTTAAGCATTTGCATTATAAAATTATGCACTTGATGAAATGTTTCTTCGGGGAAACTTTCCGTTCCGAGTCCATCTTGATTCGTAACCATCACCAGTTCAAAATCGAGTTCACGGGCGATTTTTCCCAAGTATGTAAAAACCTCCGGCAAGAATTGCAGCTTTTCAAAAGCATCGATCTGAAAATCTTCCGGCTCAAAAATAAGCGTCCCATCACGGTCTATAAATAAAACTTTTTTCATAATTTTTTCAACGATTTTAATAAACTCTCATTTTCTTCCGGCGTTCCGATTGTGATTCGCAAACAGCCTTCGCAAAGTTCGACGTTGTTTCGATTTCTCACAACGATTTTTTCATCGAGCAAAAATCTGTAAATCTTTTCTGCATCAACAGTTTTTACCAAAATGAAATTCGCGTCCGTCGGATAAATTTTCATCGCAATCGAAAGTTTTGATAAATTTTCGATCAATTTCTCGCGCTCATTTATAATTTGAGAAATGTTATGTTCAACTTCTTGGCGATTCTCTAGCGCATCTAAAATAGCATTTTGCGCGATTTCGGAAATGTTATACGGCGGTTTTACTTTGTTGAAAAGTTGAATTATTTCTTCATTTGCAAATGCTAAACCGACGCGCAAACCGGCAAGTCCCCACGCTTTTGAAAAAGTTTGCAAAATGACGACATTCGGCAGATTTTCGAGTTCTTCTAGCATCGAGTTTTCGCGTGAAAAATGAATGTATGCTTCGTCAACGACGACGATTCCGTTAAATTTTCGCGCTAAGTTCGATAAATCAAACTTAGCAAAAGCGTTTCCAGTCGGATTATTCGGCGAACAGATGAAAAGTAACTTCGTATTTTCATCAATTTCGTTTTCGATTTTCGCAAAATCAAGTTGAAAATCTTCCGTCAAATTCGCGCGTTTAATTTCGGCATCATTAATGTCCGCCGACACTTGATACATTCCGTAAGTTGGCGGACAGATCAAAATGTTGTCTTTGCGCGGCTCGCAAAAAATTCTGAAAAGTAAATCAATCGCTTCATCAGAACCGTTTCCGATGAAAATATTTTGCGGATTTACCGAATTCATTTCCGCGATTTTTTCCTTGATTTTCCACTGCAAAGGATCGGGATAGCGATTGTAATTTCGCGCTAAAGGCGAACCGAAACTATTCTCATTGGCATCGAGAAAAATCTGCGCCGCGCCCGTAAATTCTTTTCGCGCAGAAGAATACGGCGTTAATCGTTTGATATTTTCACGAACTAAATTTTGTAAATTGAACATAAATCAAAATTTAATTAACAGGTATAGACAGGATAAAAAGGATAAGATAGTGCTTCTTAAAATCACTGTTCATCCTGTCTATCCCTGTTAATTTTCTCCAATCTTACCGAAATTGCGTTTTTGTGTGCCTGCAAACCTTCGGCTTCCGCCATACATTCGACTGTTCTGCCAAGATTTTTAATGCCGTCTTCAGTTAATTTTTGAAATGTGATTTTCTTAACAAAAGAATCAAGAGAAACTCCGCTGAAATTTTTCGCGTAGCCGTTCGTCGGCAACGTGTGATTCGTGCCGGAAGCATAATCGCCGGCAGATTCGCACGAATAATTTCCGATAAAAACCGAACCGGCATTGATAACTTTTTCGGCGATTTCTTCCGCATTTTCAATTGCTAAAATAAGATGTTCGGCGGCGTATTCATTTAAAAGTTCAAGCGCGATTTCCGTATTTTCAACTAAAATAGCTTTTGAATTTTCGATAGCTTTTCGGGCGATTTCCACGCGCGGCAAAACTTCTAATTGTTTTTCCAGTTCGATTAAACTTTTTTCGATAATATTTTCGCTTGTTGAAACTAAAATAACTTGGCTGTCAACGCCGTGTTCGGCTTGCGACAGCAAATCGGCGGCGACAAATTCGGGAATTGAGGTTTCATCGGCAAAAACCGCGACTTCCGAAGGTCCGGCGGGCATATCAATTGCCGCGCCGAATTTGACGATTTGTTGTTTTGCTTCAGTGACA
>JBBSAX010000311.1:0-4979 GCA_038251885.1 Pyrinomonadales bacterium
AATCGGTGTTTCCCTAAAACACTTTTTCCCAAATTACCTTAAACCGAAAATTTAAGTTGTATTTTTCGGATTACTTTCACAGAGTATCAAATGCAGGGTTTAAAATTTATCCGTCGCACCTCGAATTCTTTTCGTTTTGCAGTTTTTACATTTTTCTTTCTGACAATCGGTTTCGTTTTTGCAACTCAATTGCCGAACATTGTAAAAAGTGAAAATGAAAATCTGAATCAAACCGAAACACACGAAACTGCCGCAAGCAAGCAAGCAAGCAAGCAAGCAAGCAAGCAAGCAAGCAAGCAAGCAAGCAAGCAAGCAAGCAAGCAATAGCTTTTTAAAGACATTATTGCCTTCTCCGACACCAACACCGGAAATTCCGCACACATTGGTTGGAGCATTTTATGATGTGCAAAATTTTCCGAACGCAAAACTTTTATTGAACAACAAAGATACGGTTGCACGGGAAGTTCGCCCCACGCTTTATAGTCTTAACGGACAGATTTTGGAAGTTCCGCCCGTGCAGGTTGAAGCGCAGTCATTTCGTTTGATTGATTTACGCGAATTGGCAAAAATTGGTGGAGATGATTTCAGACAGGGAAATATAAAACTTTTTCACACGGGCAAGGATTTGGTTCTCGGCACACAAATTTATTTGGAAGATGCGGCGCGGAGTCTGAGTTTTGAAGAAAAACTTTCTGAAATCGGAACTTACGATTCGCGCCGACTCGAAGGCGTTTGGTTTCAGCCGTCGAATCAGACGGAATCGAAAATCGTTTTAACCAACACGAGCAATCAACTTTTAAATATTTCGGCAACTCTTTCACGCCGTCCGAATATTTTAAGCGCACCGCAAACTTTCATTTTACAGCCGCATTCAACCCGTTTGATAAACTTGCGTGAAACATTCGGGAATACGTTTGCCAATTCCGATGCAGTCGGGATTTCTTTAACTCACGACGGAACACCAAGCGCGTTATTGGCGAGGGCGATGATTGGTGAAATCACAAAAGGTTATTCGACGGTCGTAACTTTCAGCAATCCGAACAGAGCAAGATCGAACGAACTTCACGGCGCGGGTTTAAGACTCGGTTCGATTGGCGGCGACAGACTTTCGCCTGTAATTGTTCTTCGCAATACGAGTAATGAAGATCAAACCGTCAATGTTCGTGTTCCGTATAGTCTTGCCGACGGTACAAACAGAATTCTAAATCTTCCCGTCGTTAATCTGCGCGGCAATGAAATTAAAAAAATAAGTTTTAACGACCTTTCGCAATCCGCCGAAAAAGGCATTCTCGAAACCGCCGGAATCGAAATAAAAAATCAATCGGAAAACGTCGTAATCATTGCACAAATGCAGAGCATCAGCCAAAGCCGCGCACAATCCTTCCGCACTTTGCTATGGGACGCACAGGCGCAAAAAAGTCCGACGGGCGGTTATCCGTGGCTGGTTGAAGAAAATTCGGCGACCAATGCCTACATCAAAAATGTAACCGACGAAACAAAATACTACGTTTCCTATCTGACTTGGGAAAACGGCGGAATGTATATGATCGGACTCAAACAAATCGCGGCGCATCAAACGGTTAAAATTGATGTCAAAAAACTTCGTGATCAACAGATTCCAGATGAGGAAGGCAGAATGATTCCGCCCGATATTTCCAAAGGTCAAATTCAATGGACGGCAAAAATGCGGGGAACATCGCCGCCGCCGTCCGGCAATGATATTCCGCTTGTCGGACAAATGGAGCAAACCGATACCGTCAGCGGAATCAGCACCAGCTATTTTTGCCAAAACTGCTGTGAAGATTCTGCCAGCGGAACAATCGGACCTACCGCGATAGAAACGGAAGAAGATTTTGTCCAATATCAGTCTTATGCAGTTGGATATAGTTGTTATAACGGTTATTACAGTTATCAAACAACAAATGATGCAACTTGGACAAGCAGCGATACGAATGTCGCAAACAGCCTTGGTTACGGCTTATTTGAAACAATCGGAGCCGGTCAAACAACTATTAAGGCAGAATTTGAAGTTACTGACCACTTCACTTATGGTTCGTGTGAGGGCGGACCATATTTAGCTGAAAATAGGTTTTTTATTTTTGATAAGTATTCCGATGCAGAAAAAAATAATGATCAAACTAATCTTGTTCCCGAACCGTGTGATTGTCTTTGTGAAAACGAAGGAGTTTCGCCGAATACACAATTAAAAGTTAAGCCTGAAGTAACAATTGCCAAATTTGATGCTGTCGGGAAAAATCCTCCGAATACAAACTTTTCAGCTACGGTCGAAGTGATTGTCCGTAAAAATCCGAATGATATTCCAATCACTTTAACTTTAGCACCAGATTCAGGCACGGGAGAGGCTAATTTCGTGGATAAGAATGGTATGACAATCGGGTCAACAATGTCAATAACTAAGACCAAAAAAGTTCAAATAAAGGGCATAACTGAAAGTAGCACAAAAGACAATATGCGACTTACAGCAACCTTCATTAACAGTAATAACGACATTCAGAAGTTGGGTGATGAAGATTTTACAGTTATTTCTGTTATTTTGTCATTAAGATACGGCAATAACGATATGGTTTCATCTGATAACTCCAAGAAATCAAATTATCAAACTTTTCTTGGAACTATGAATTTGGGTGGACCGTTTTTAAGTTCAGGATCATCAGCTATAAAATGGCGGATAGGTATTGAGATTGTCGGAACTATCCTACCAACTAATTTTAGAAAAGATATTACCCTTCAAAGGGAAATCGTTTCAACCGCTGAATATACGATTGTCAATGAAACTACAACAACTAATCTGAAATGCGAAGACAGTTCTAACCCGCCTTGTCCAGATACATCTGATATTCTATTACTTGATACTGAACCCAATAATGGCAAAGTTTTTGATTTAGATGCTCCCGGAGCATATATTACAACAGGACCAATGAGTGTAATTTTTAGGCGTAGAAAAAATTATCGCCAGTGGGCAACTATTTCCCAAAATAACGGTGGAATAACTGAAAATGTTCGTGTTTCAGATTACATAGCTTGGTTCCAACGCGAATCAATTCATATTACGGACAACCAAAATACGAACCAAGTTTTGGGCGATGTAACGGGAGATAATCAAAATGGTGCAGGAACAACTTCTTTATCATCGGGAGGTCCTTTTTAAATAAAAGATAACCGCTCTATGACGAAAATAAAAATGTATAATTTATGAGAAATTATTATGAAAATTAAAAGATTTTTTTTAGAAAAAACAACTCTATATTTGTTGGGATATACTTTTTTTGTTGCATTTTCACTATTACTTTTTGGGGGTGTCAATGTTTCATCTCAAAGTGAAAAACTTATGAAAGATAATGATATTCATGGAAAAGAACAAAATATTTCTAAACCAAAGAGGGATGGAATTCAAGAGTTTATTGATGTTTTAGAAAGCAATGATAAAAGCACACCATCTGACTCAAAAATAAACGCAATAAAAAGACTTGGAGATGCAAGGGTTGAAAGAGCGATTCCATTACTAATAAAATATCTTGATTATAAAGATGAGGTAGCAATTGAAAGGTCAAAACCAAGAACAATTAATGGCGTTACTATTATAACTGAGGAAAATGACCTACTATTGACAGGTCGTTATCCCGCAGCCGGGGCATTGATACAAATAGGCAAATCTGTTTTGCCTGAATTAGTAAAAGTTATAGAAAAAGAAGAACCTGACTCCATTAGAAGTCAGAATACTTTGTTTGTTATTCAACAAATTTTCATTGAAGATTGGTTAAAAGGAGTTTTATATTTGGAAGAAGCATCTACAAAGTCTAAATCCCTAAACGGAAGTGAAAGATTACAAATGGCAGCTAAGAAAATAAGAGAGTTATTGGAAAAAGTTTCTAATAATAAACTTGTTAATTAAAATTTATAATGAATAAGACAAGAAGTAAAAAAGTTATGAAAATTGGAAACATCCAATTTAATAGACCTGCTGTAATTATTATTACAGCAATTTTTGCTTTAATTTGTTCGGTATGGATCGCCCGTGTAAAAGTTTCTTCCCAAGATATACAGACAATAAAAAATACAAAGATGTCTGAAAAACCAAAAGAGAAAAAAGATAATAATAATGATGATGGTATTCAAGAATACATTGATATTTTGACTACTACTAGAGAAAATGTTACTTCAAGTAGAAAAGTTGATGCTATCAAACGACTTGGTAACGCTAATAAAAAACGGGCTATTCCGGTATTAATAAAATACCTTGATTATGAAGATCCGAGTTTAAGAAGGAGTGAAAACAGCATTGACATAACTGACCGAGACGATATTTTTCCGACAAAATGTTTTCCAGCAGTCGGGTCGCTTGTGCAATTCGGCAATGAGGCATTGCCCTATTTGGTAAGAGTGTTGGAGGAAGAAAGTCTGGACTCAATGAGAAGCAAGAATGCGAGCATTACCATTCAGTTTATTTTTATTAGGGGTAATATGATGGAAGGTGTTTTGTATTTGGAGAAAGCAGCTTCTGAATCCAAGATTCCAAATGGAAGTGAAAGATTACTTGCGGCAGCTCAGGAAATGAGAAAGCTATTAAGCAATGTCCAAAAATGAAGATATTAAAACTTTTTGCTGTCAGTTTTTTGCCAGATAATATTGAGATCAAAGTCAGATGAACAATCTTAAATTGAACATTGAAGGAGAAATAAATTATGAATGAAAACCGCATTTCTATCGAAATTTCACAGGCGGATATTGATGATATAAACAAAGCGGTGCAGACTTTGAATGATAAACTCGCGCCGTATCTGATTGCACTCGAAGCCGGAGATAAGCAAGCCTTAGCCAAGATGAAGGATAAATCCGTGCCGTTTGTCGAGAAGGTTTTGCAGTATGTTGATTCGAATGCGGAGTTTGTTCCGGCGTATCTCGATACGGGCGAGATGAAAAAGGATTTTCAGGCGTTTAATGTTTTGAATACAATCTTG
>JBBSAX010000312.1:0-4974 GCA_038251885.1 Pyrinomonadales bacterium
GTGGTCTATACTGGAAGCGATAGCTTCGATCATTGAAGTTATCGGCAACAAAAGTGTGTTGAATAGTGTTTGATTCACACTTAAATATCTCTTTTTTCACACTTTTGTTGTAGCCGCAATTTCTATACCGCTCAGTAATGTATGTAATCGGTATATTTTACAATATACTTACCACTTTTTGGGTCTTTTTCAGTACTTCCCTGAATACCAATATCAATTCCAATTCCATCCTCATCATTATAAAAATCGTAAGAAGACTTTAGATCTCCACTCGTATCTTTATAGTATTTTTCACGATCAAAATTAAACTCAGAAAGTTTAATTCCTTCTTTTAAATGAACCCAATAACTTAAAACGGTATCTTTTGCTACGGTGTATTTTCCACGCCCATAGTTATCTTTTGAACAGGGATTTTCAGAATAATTTACCTGAATGAACGCTTCATCTGTTCTATAATTATAATATCCATTATCATCAATTTCCGGCTTACCCAAAAGTTTGTCAACTTTAGTTTTATTTGTTTCTAAAGGTTTAATTCCTTTCCAACCATCCTCAATTGTTTGACATAACACGACCGAGTTTAGCAACAATATTAAGACAAAGACTTTCATAATTTAAACTATTTTTCCAATTGAATTTATAGAGTTAAAACAAAAACTGAAATTCTATTTTCTAAAAAGCGCAATGATAATTTGAAGTTTCCAAAACCTGCGTCCATTTGCCGTCAACTCGTTTATAAGCGTTGAAATTGCTTCCTTCAAAGCCTTGCGAATATGTGAAAATCTCGCTCTGACCGTCGCCGTCATAATCCAGCATATCGAGCAGAAGTTCGTGATAAGTGCCTTCATCCAAGGCTTTTATATCGGTGTTCATCACGTCTTTTTCTTCGATTTCCTGAAATTTTGTGAACGGAATCGAATAAGTTCCTTTAGCATTTTTTTCGGCGATAAAAAATAACAGTGAACGCTTTTTCGCGGCGGTGTTATACCAATAAGTTCCGACGAATTCGGGATTTCCGTCGCCGTCAACATCGAGTTTAGTCAAATTATGATAACGAAGTTCGCCTGTGTTTTTGATCGGAACTTTGTTTTTCAGCATTTCATCCATCACGAGTTTATTGATTTCACCCCTTTCGGTAAAAGTCGGCAATTGGCGAATTAATTTCGTGTTTTTTTTCGGAATCATATCGGTTGCCAAGCCCATTAAAAAACCTTTTGGTTTAAATTTCGTTGAAACCGTAGAAATTTCAGCTTGATTCGCCGCGCAATCCGTTCCCGCAAAATCTTTGATAATCGTTGCACTTCCGACATTTTCACCGCCGAAAATCGCGTTGTATTTTGTTTTAGGTTTGTAGTATTTTTTGATAAAAGCGGAAGTTTTTTCGCCGCTCGCTTCTTCGCCGAGTTCGACCAATTTCCCATTTTCGACAAAAACTATCGGTTCGAGATTCTTGCCGTCGTTAAAAATACCGAAAATCGCTTTTTTCGTCAACGTATCTTTTTTCGCTACAGGTTTCTGTGCAAAAACAGAAGCAGCAAGCAGTAAAACCAAAGATAAAATTATTAAAATATTTCGTTTTTTCATTAAACTCTCCAGAAATTTTATATTCAAAAAATTAATTAACAGGGATGAATAGGATAAAACAGATAAAAGAATTCGACTCGGCATTTTTGTATTTATCTTTGTCTATCCTGTCCATCGCTGTTAATTTTCCCTTGTGGCTTTGTTAAATTTTTCGTGCAGTAGATTTGCCTTGCATAAACTGTAGTAAATATTCGCGTCCGCCGGCTTTTGAATCAGTGCCGCTCATATTGAATCCGCCGAACGGATGGACACCGACGAGTGCGCCCGTGCATTTACGGTTCAAATAAAGATTTCCGACGTGAAAATCCCGACGCGCTTGATCCAATCTTTCATCGCTTTCCGAATAAACCGCGCCCGTCAAACCATATTGTGTGTCGTTCGCAACTTCCAACGCTTCATCGTAGTTTTGGACTTTAATAACTGCCAAAACCGGCGCGAAAATTTCTTCCTGTTCGATTGTTGATTTTGCCGCGACGTTGTCAATAATCGTCGGTTCGATATAAAAACCGTGAGAATCGTTGCCTTTCCCGCCGATAAGAATTTCGCCGCCTTCCTTCACGCCTTTTTGAATATATTCGGTCGCTTTATCAAAGGATTTTTGATTAATCACCGCCGCCATATTTGTATCGCTTTCGGTCGGTTCGCCGACTCTCAATTTTTTTGTTAATTCAACGACCTTTTGCATTAATTCATCGTGAACTTTTTCGTCAACGATCAGACGCGAACAAGCCGAACATTTTTGTCCTTGAAAACCGAATGCCGCTGAAACAACCCCTGCCGCCGCTTCGTCCAAATTTGCGTCATCGGCAACAACCGTCGCATCTTTGCCGCCCATTTCCGCGACGACGCGCTTCATCCAATTTTGTCCTTCACGCGTTTTTGCCGCTTCTTCGTAAATGTGCAAACCAACCGCTTTTGAACCCGTGAACGAAATAAATCGAGTTTTCGGACTCTGCACCATTAATTCGCCGACCTTTGCGCCGCTTCCCGCGAGGAAATTGACAACGCCTTTCGGCAAATTGATTTTTTCCAAAACTTCCATAAATTTATAAGCGATCACAGGCGCGTCCGGCGAAGGTTTCAAAACTGCCGTGTTTCCGGTTACGACCGCCGCCATCGTCATTCCAGCCATAATTGCGAGCGGAAAATTCCACGGCGGAATAATCGCGCCGACTCCGAGCGGAATATATTCAAAATCGTTTTTCTCGGCATACGGCGATTTCACAATCGGCTGTTCGCCCGCCCAACGGAGCATTTCGCGTCCGTAAAATTCGAGGAAATCAATCGCTTCCGCCGTATCACCGTCGGCTTCCGCCCAAGTTTTTCCGACTTCAAAAACCATCCACGCCGAATAATAATGTTTATCTTTGCGAATAATTTCAGCCGCTTTGAAAAGATATTCCGCGCGTTCTTCCGCCGGAACATTGCGCCACGTTTTAAATGCTTCAGTCGCCGCATCAATCGCTTTATTGACAAGATTTTCCGCATCAACATCGGCATCCGAAAAAGCTCCGACAACTTCTTCTTTTTTTGAAGGATTGACACTATAAAAATGTGCGCCCAATTCGATTTTTTCGCCGTTGACAATTACAGGATATTCGCGTCCCAATTCGCCTCTGACTCTTTCAATCGCCTCTTCCATCGCCTGTTTATTTTCCGGCGTTGAAAAATCTACAAATTCTTCGTTCTTAAATTCGTCTAATGTTCTTTGTGTTTGCATAATTTTATTTGTTTGATTTTAATCCAATTAAACCGTTTCTAACATCAAGTTTTTAGGTTCTGGCAAAGATTTTCCATCTTCCTTAAATATTTCGATAACTTCTTCAACGGCTATATTCAATTCTTTAAAAACTTCCAAAGCATTATCGCCGTGAACACCGCCATACATTAATTCGGGACACATTCCAATAAAACAGTTATCTTCGTCGCTCCAATAAACAATTTTTTTGTAAAGATCGGATTCTTTTCTCATTTGCTTTTTACCTCTTTGATCGCATCTTTGACTTGTTTGATTTGATATTTCTGCGCGTCATTTCCCGAACCGCCGGAAATAGTAACAATTTTTGAACACAGCGGATGAAAGTAATTTCGATGGCTTCCTTTTCCACCGCGATTTGTGAAACCGTTTTTCTCCAATTCTATTATCAATTGTTTGATTTTCGGCGGCATAAATTAAAATAATTTTCCGGTGTCAACAAATTTATAGCTGATTTATTTCGCGTGTTGACAATTAATGAACTCCGCTGAATTTAGGGCGAACAAATAATATATATCTTCCGTTTCGCCATCTAATCCAACCTTTGTATTCTTTTGAATTGTTATCTTTTTTCCTTTCACCTTTCACAAAAACCCAATCTCCATCTGTTCTATTAAGGTAAGTAAAATAAATAAAATTCAGGTTAGCAGATTCTTCAATAATTTTACCATTGGGTTTATCTCTCAAAGGCTGGTTAACCAGATTAAAATCATATATTTTACCTAACCAATAATCCCACGAAATTTTTGTCCAGTTAGAATCTTTTTTCCAGATAAACTTTGTTTCACGAGTTTCTTCATTGATTTCTACTTCGTACCAATTTGGAGATTCACTAACTAATCTTAAAACGGCTGCTCCGTAAAGATAAGCATAGAATCCATTATAAGAAAATGGTTTAAACTCCGGCTTTTCGTTTGATACGTCAAAATGTTCAGGACTTTTATTGTCATTACTAAAACGAAACCAAAGTGAACCGTCATTTTTGTATAATTCGGTGAATTCCTTACTTTTCCTTTCTTCCGGCGAAATATAATAACAATTCTGAATCTTTCTTAAAGTTTCACCGCCGTAAAATTTTTCAGTTTCACAGGCTGTTGAAACAGGAAACAAAAACCTGCAATCCGGCACATTATACGCCCTTACATAATTACAACCACTGGCAAGCCACGGCATAACTAAACCTGTAGATTCAACAAATCTTTCCTGCACCGGCGGAGAAAATTTGACCATTGCCGAATCTGAACTATCTTGTGCTGAAACCAGATTAAAGCTAAATGCTATTACTAAAACAAATAAAACAGGAACTAAGTATTTACGAATTATTTTTAAATTGACTCTCATATTACCCACTTCATTTATTAGAATTTTTACAATCTACCCTAGAAGGATTGATGCCTTAAAATTTTTGTTCCAATTCGATTTTTTCACCATTTGCGATTATAGGATATTCTTTTTCGAGTTTAGTTTTGACTCTTTCAATCACATCTTCCATCTACGGCTCTTGCAAAGTCAGGCAATAATTGGATTGATAATTAATTCAATTCCTTTGTTGAATTCAATTTCATAATATCTTCTGGCTTGGGCGATATTTTCCCATCCTATTTTTCTCAGTATCCCGATTGCCAGATTGTTCA
>JBBSAX010000313.1:0-4958 GCA_038251885.1 Pyrinomonadales bacterium
AAAGAACCGCCACCGTCAAAGTTTCCGATGGAACGCAACCGGCGATTGTTCTTGAATTTACCCGTCCGGCACTCAGACTCTTGCGAAAACTTCCTAAATTCGGCAAAGCTCTTGACCGCAACTACCGCAAATACGGCTTGGATTTGACCTTAAATGAATTCAAGGATTTTCAACCGGAATACTTCGATTCCGAAATTCTTAAAAAATTAGGTGACGCGGCACGTTTTGCAGTTTATGAAAAAGGTTATGTATTATTCCGCGAAAAAGACCCGATTAACAGAATAGTTTTTGTCCGAAACGGTTGGATTCAACGCGTTACCGGTGCAGATTATAATCCTAAAGCCGCTGATTTACTGATCGGATTAAATGAAAATGTCGGTCTTGATTTTCTCGGAGCGGGCAGTTTTTTGGGATTGGAAGCAATTCGAGAACCTTCCGACTGGCAATATACGGCAACTGTCCGTGGACGCGCCGAAGTTGTCGAAATTGCCGTTTCCTACCTGCGTGAAAAAGGAGATTTGCGTGATGCTGTAATTGCTTCAATAAAAAATACTCCGAAAGCCGACAATACTATAAAACCACCGCCGCCTGTTGATGTCCGAACCTTAACATCTGCCGGAAAAGTAATTGAAACGGGCGTTGTGGACAGCGTTAATTTGCTTGTGATGGATATGGCAAAATGTATCCGTTGCGGCAATTGTTCGCTGGCTTGCCATCAAGTTCACGGACATTCGCGGCTCGTCCGGCGCGGCATTCACATTGAACGACCGTTTAAACCTAAAAGTAAAACTGAACAGAGCGTCTTGATGCCATCGGTTTGTCTGCATTGTCAAGACCCGGAATGTCTTACGGGTTGTCCGACGGGCGCGATTGCGCGTTTTCCGAACGGCGAAATTGATATAAACTTCGACACCTGCATCGGCTGTGGCGATTGCGCGACACAATGCCCGTATAACGCAATTACGATGGTTCCGCGCCAAAGTGAGCCGGACGATAAACTCCGGAAACGCGCTTTCAACAAAATACTTTCCGTCTTTTCACTCAATCAAGTCGCGCTTCCGCCGCCCGTAACTCAAATGGATGACCTTTTGGCGGTAAAATGTAATCTTTGTCAAGATACGGGTTTGAATCCGCCGAATGCAAAAACAAAGGCTTATTCGTGCGAAGAAAATTGTCCGACCGGAGCGTTAGTCCGCGTTAATCCGCGTGAATATTTCAGCGAAGTCAAAAATACGATTGGTTTGATTTATCAGGATAAAACTCACGCCATCGGAAAAAATATTCACAAATTCGATTTGTTAGCGACAGTTTGGCATTTATTCGGAATGCTTTTGATTATTATCGGCGGAGGTTTGGCTTTGTGGGCGACCTATAAATTCACACAGGACAAACCGATTTATCAAAACCTTTGGCTGACAATGCGCTGGACGACCGGATTAACCGGATTAGCCGGAATTGTCTGGGTAATGGTTTATCCGTTTCGCAAGCAAATTTATCGCCGTCGTGCCGGTGCTTTACGCTACTGGTTGCTGTCGCACATTTATATCGGCGTTTTAGCCGGAGTTTTATTATTAGTTCACGGCGGAAGAAATTCGGGCGGGTTGCTGACTTCCCTTTTGATGATTTCGTTTGATCTGGTCATTGCTTCCGGGCTTTTCGGAGTTTTTTGTTATTTGGTCGTGCCGCGCATTATGACGCGCATCGAGGGCGAACCTTTACTTTTGGAAGACCTGCAAGCCCGCCGCCAAGAATTGCGTGAAGATCTTTTTCGTTTGACCGATGAAACTAAAAATGATGAATTACGTCAATTAATTAAAAATCAGGTGCGCCGCCGTTATCTAGGGTTAGGTTATCTGTTCAGACAATATTTTCGCACCGAAGATTTGAAAATGATGTTAGCCAAAGCGCGTGAAAAATTTCATCCGTTTGAAACAAATATGTCGCAGAGCGACGGTCAGCGTTTGATGGATGCGGTTGAAAATGCGGCAACTTTGCGCCGGATTGATGCGCTTATTTATTTGCATCAATCATTGAAATTATGGCTTGCGCCGCACGTTCTTTTTACCTCGATGATGCTTATTTTAATGGTAGTTCATATTATTCAGGTAATTTATTTTACAACTTGATGAAACTGCAAAACGGAAAATTTACGATTTCGTATTCCGACCGTTCAACTTCGCCGGTAACGGTAGAAAAAGACGGATTGGTAATCGGACGTTTGCTGTCTTGCGATGTTGTTTTAAATCATCACGCGGTTTCGCGTGTTCACGCCGGAATTAACCGTGTTGATAATGAATTTATCTTGATAAATTTGAGCGTTTCCAATTCCTTGACACTTAACGGAAGACTGCTTTCAGCAGAAGAAGCGGACGTTTTGGCGGACGGCGATATTATACAAATCGGACCTTTTACCATTGCTTTGGCACGACTTAAAAATGAACTCGAAATTACGGTTCTTCATCAATTTACGGGAGATATAAAAAATTCCAGCCGTAATCTTCCGTCCCTGCAACAACTTATGCCTGACCGAAGTAATCAGGAAGCCGCCGGTGTTTTAAAGGTTTTCTGGGAAAAGCGAACACGCGAAAAAGAAGATTGGGGAACGCGCCTGCGCCCGACTGAAAAGCCGCAACCCGGAAAAGCCTTGATTAATTGGAAACCGACCAAAGATTTACAGCGTCCGTGGCGGTTCGGCTTATTTATTTGGACTTTTTTAATTTTCGGCGTATTAGCTGTTTTTGCATTTTACCGTTTTCCGCAAACGTATGTCAGCAAACCGCTTTCCAATCCGCATATTAAAAAGATTGATTCAAATTTGATCGCTGTTCGCGCCAACGAAAATTCTTGCACGACTTGTCATTCTCCGGGCGAACCAATGGAAAATGCTTGTATCCAATGTCATCAAGCCGAACAATTTCACGCTTCTAACACAAAAGCGCACGAAGAAGCCGGAATTACCTGCACGGTTTGCCATCTCGAACATCAAGGTGAAGATTTTCAACCGCGAGTTGCCGCAATTCAGGGTTGCGCTCAGTGTCACAGCGATAATAATAAAGAACTTTATAACGGTAAAACGGTTCGCACCGCTCATAACGGTACATTCGGTTCTCCGGCAAAAGACGGCGAATGGATTTGGAAAGGAACCTACACCGAAATTTCCGAAACAATGCCGACGGTCAACGCTTCGCGTGTTAAAGACGAAACAGATCAAATGCGTCTGAGCAGACAATTTCACGCAATCCACCTTTATCGTTTAAAACCGGCTGAGGGAATGAAAACCGACGCTTCAAACCGCGTTTCGTGTTCGAGTTGTCATAATAGTTTCGATCCGGTTGACCGGGAAACGCCCTATCAAACCTGTGCCAAATGTCATAATGGTTTGACCGATGAAAATACTAATCATATTTTAATTAGTGAAAATCAGGCGAATTGTGTTTCGTGTCACGTTCAACATCCATTTAGTCAAAATCGTTGGAGCAATTTTTTGACCGATGATGCTCAAGCAGTTCGTCAGAAAGTTATTGAAACACAAATAAGAAATTTGAAACAAAGATGAAACTTAATCAAATATTAATTTGTCTGGCACTTTTGACCATTCTGATCTGGTTGAATCAATATTTCGGCGCAGGTGAAAAAACAGCCTTCGGCGGTTTATCATGGCTTGGCTGGACGAGTATGTTTGTAGTTTTAGTCGGCATCGGTTTAGTGTTGATGCTTAATGATTCGGTTCGTGCCTCCGGTTTTTTCAAACGTCGTGATGTCAAATCAGCAAAGCTCGCTCCCGTGCGAAAATTGACTGGAGAGGAACTTGCTGAGCTCGGCATCAGCAAATACAAGGGTCCCGCATTTCCTCATCCGGTAATTTTTACCGAACGCTGTATCGGTTGTCAGGCTTGTGTTGATGCTTGTCCGCACGATGTTCTGGCAATTGTTGATGGAACGGCGGCGGTTGTCGCGGCGGATCAATGTATGGAAGATACGGCTTGCGAAGCCGAATGTCCCGTCAATCCCAAGGCTTGTATCGTTATCAACACGACAAAAGAAGTTCGCTCACGTCCGTCGCCGACACGCGACGGCGCGAGTTATCAAACTAATGTTCCGGGCTGTTATATTATCGGCGACGTTTCCGGCGTTCCTCTTATTAAAAACGCTGTCAAAGAAGGCGCGGAAGTAATTGAGCATATTTCTCAAGAATTAAAATCTGCGAAAACCGAACCGAAAGCTGAATATGATGTCGCAATCATCGGTATCGGACCCGGCGGAGGTTCGGCGGCAGTTACGGCACACGAAAAAGGCTTGAAATATGTCGGCATCGAACAGGAAAAAATTCTTTCGACAATTCAGATGTATCCCAAAGGAAAATATATTTTCTTCAAACCCGACACAAAAGATTGGTCCGGCGGTTTGAAAAATGTCGGCTTAGGTTTGGCAAAAGCCAAATATGATACGGGCGGTGATAAGGAAACAGACGAATCGTTTGAAGCCGAACTGAAACAAGAACTTGACGGATTTATCGCCGAACAGACCGGATTGATTAGGGACGAATTAATTCCGAAAATTCCGAAGGCTTTGCACGCCGAACTGACACCTTTACTTGCCGAAAAAACGGGGAAACAATTAAAGAAAAAATTGTATGGATTTCTGCATTCCAAGGGCGAAGGAAATTGGAAATCACTTTATCAAACTCATTTTCAGCCGAACAAGGAAGAAGTCTCTGCACAAATCCGCGCAGAGATCGCCGATCAACTGGAAACAAAAATTCCGGGCGATCAGCGCGAGCGAATCCTCGATGTCTGGCTGACGAATATGGCGGAAAAAGGCGTTACAATTAACGAAGAAGAAAGTTGCCAAGCCGTCAACCGCGCCGAAGACGGCGATTATTTCATTGTCAAAACTGTGCGCGGATTGGAAAAATCGGAACAAACTTACAAACCGCGCCGTGTAGTTTTAGCCATCGG
>JBBSAX010000314.1:0-4906 GCA_038251885.1 Pyrinomonadales bacterium
ATCGCCGCCGAAGGCACGTTTGTTGTTATGACAACTCGCACAGCTTTGCACATTTTTCGGCGCAAAGTGCATTGCCGCGAGTGGTGCGGTCAATTGCTTGCTACGCGATGCGCCCGCTTTCACATTGTGGCAAGCCGTGCAGTTTAATTTATGGCTGGCGTGGCTGAAAGGCGTTGCCGTAAATGCCTTTGCCTGTGTCGGGATCGAACCACCGAATCTTCCGATTTGGTGGCAAGTATTGCACGAACCGATTTCTTTTTCACCCGATTTCGCCTCCGGCGAATGACATCCGAAGCAGGTATTATGCGCGTTAAAACCTGCCGGAATCGAAAATGCCTTGCCGCTTGGTTTATGACAAGTTGCACAATTCGTCTGACGTAAATGTTGCGCGTGATCGAACCGGACGTTGAAACTTTTCAAAGCGGGAAACGCTTTTACTATTCCGCTTTCAGCGTCTTTATGACAAATCGTGCAGATCGCATTTTTGTTGTCGGCAAACTGCGCCGTGTGGCAACTCGAACAAGGCAGATGACCGGAAGGTTTCGGCATCGCCGAATTGTCTTTGCGTTCGTGGCAGAGCGCACACGGAAAACGTGCGTGTTCGGCGTTTTTGTGATCGAATTTTGAAAAATCAAGGTTCGGATCAATTGACGGCGCGACGGAAATTTCGGCGGTGTTTGAATCGTTTGATTCTCTAACCGGAATGATTTCCGTTTGATTTTCCGGTTTTGAACACGAACTGAAAATATAGCCGAAGACGAAACACGCAAAAATAAAAACGAATAATTCGCGTCTGCGTTGTGCAGTCAATTTGGCGAATTTTTCGTTCCCGTGTTTTTTCATTCTTTTTTATTGACCCGTGACCGCTTTAAAATGCGATTCGGGAATCGGCATTTTCCCGAAGGCGATGTGGCATTTGACGCATTGAAATTTCGCGTCTTTTTTTCGTTCGTCAATCTCGTAATTCAAAATTCCGCCGTCGTCCGAAGTTTCCGTGATATGACACAAATTGCACGATGTGATCGCAACTTTTTTTGTCTCCGCGGCGAGTGTATTGATCGTTGCCGCGTTGTGGCAATTGGCGCATTCCTGTTCGGCGTGGCTCGAAAATTCGTGGCGAAACGTCGCCGAAGAATCTCTCTTGCGCCACGCATTCAAAGTAAGTTTATCCAGATCGCCGATTTTCACGGCAAATTTTGCATCGAAATCTGAATTCGGTAATTTCGGCGCGAGTTTATGACACGCCGCGCAGTTTGAAGGCGCGGGCAAAATTCCGACTTCGACAGAATGGCAGGTAAAACAAGTCGTGTGGCTGGTCGGAACGGTTTTAAATGTTCCTTTTTTCAGCCAGAAATTATCGCCCAAGTTTGCAGGCGGTTTCGTGAAGTATTCGTCGTCTGAATCGCCCTGCGGCTGATAAGTTTGATGGCAAACCGCACAGCTTTCTTCGCTCGCAATCTTTCTTTTAGCCGAAAATGAAGCATTGATAAATTCGTGTTTTCCGGTTTCATTCTTTGAAACGATCTCGATATGCGTTTCGTGCGGAAACGAGATGGCAAAATCGGAAACCGCCTGTTTTCCCTTTGGCGTTTTATCGAAAATCTCGCGCGGATTCGGGAAAGCGAAACGTGTGTTATTGCGCGGCGAAGAATTTGAATGACAAACCGCGCAAATCGTCGGCTTCGGGCTTCCGTAAAAATCGCGGCGATGACAACTCAGACAAGATTCGTGTTTCGGATAATCGGTGATGTCTGGAAACGCTTCGTCTTTTTTGCGAACCTGTTTCCAATTCGCCGATGGAAATTTATGACAAGTATTACAGGCGAGTTTGCTGTGCTGCCGTGCGCTGTGCGGAAAATCTTTAAATTTCGTGCTTGTTGCAGACGATTTCGACGGCGTTTTTTTCTTTGGTGTCGGATTCGGGTTAGTGTCCGAAACGAATGTTTTTGATTTGGCGAGAGGCAAAAAAATAAAACACGAAACGAAGCCGAGAAATAAACAGACTATTACCAGCCGAATGTCGGTGATTCGATTTTGCCGTCGGATTTTCATTAGATATTTTGAAACCGTACACAATTCCTTTCAAACGATTTTAGACCAAAAAACACTTTTAAAAATGTGATAGCCGTCACAATAAAAAATCATTCCCGTTAAGTTGGAAAGACCGTGAAATAATTCACGGCTGGGTGCGAAAAATTTCAGATCGAGAAGGCAATTTCTTTATTTGAATTACATATTTTTGTTTAATTACGGACATTTCTATTTTCTATCCTTCGCGGCACGTTTATTGCCAATATCAATTTCCGTAATTCATTTCAAGATTTAACGAAAACTAAATTTTTCAGCAAAAAATATGTCAGTAATCGAAGAAACCGCAACTGATGCGAGAATTAATTTGCCTGCTAAGGAACGAGCCGGACAATCGTTTGTTTCGCACTTTATCAAGTTTATATGCTCGGTGCGATTTGGAGTTATTTTGTTGATTTCGCTCGGGCTTTCGTGTCTGGTCGGAATGCTCGTAATGCAGGAAAATGTTGACGGTTTTGCCAATTATTACGCGAACCTGACTCCGGCTCAACAGTTTGTTTACGGCAAACTCGATCTTTTCGACATTTATCATTCGTGGTATTTCAACGCGATTCTCGCCGTGCTTTCGCTGAACATCGTTCTCGCTTCGATTGACCGCTTTCCGAAAACTTGGGCGGTCGTTTCAAAACCCGTTATAACTCCGCCGCTACGCTGGCTTGAAAGTCAAAAACAAACAACTTCGATTAATCTCGGAGGCGACAAAGAACAGGTTATCGAGAAAATTAAAAGCGCATACAAAAAAAGCGGCTTGCGGAAAATCTCGGTCGGCGAGAAAAAAAATCGAACATATATTTACGCCGAATCGGGCGGGTGGAACCGGTTCGTTTATCTGGCGGTTCACGTCGCGTTATTGACGATTTTTACGGGCGGTTTTTTGACGACGCAGCTCGGACAAAACGGGCAGATGCCGCTGATGCCGGGCGAAACTTCCGCCGAAATGTTTGAAAGCACTTTTGAACTCGATCAGGTAAAAGAATTCAAAAAACGTCTGCCGTTTGAAATTACCTGCACGGACATTCAGCAAAAACTGATAAAGGACGACGGTTCGATCTCGGCGATGAACACGATTGATTGGCTGACGCGCATTCAGATCAAGGACGGAAACGAAACACACGACGCTTTCGTGCAAATGAACCGTCCGTTCGATTATCGCGGCTACCGATTTTTTCAAGCGAGTTTTACGGCAATCGGTCGGGCAAGAAATATCACTGTTCGTTTAACTCCGGCAAGCGGCGGACAGCCGCAAGATATAAATATCCCGCGCGACGGCACGGCGACTTTAGCAGACGGAACAAAAATAAAATTTGCCGAGTTTCGCGGAAACTTCAGCATCGGTCAGGAAAATTTAAATGAAGACACTAGCAATTATCCGAATCCGGGCGCGATCTTGAAAGTTACGCCGCCGAACAGTTCAACGGCGCAAAATGCTTATGCTTTCGGTGCACAGATGGCAAATCTTCCGGTCGCCAAAAATCCGGTTGCGGGCTATATATATCAACTCGTTAATTTTGAAAAAGTCGCCGACCGACATATTCTCGCCGTCCAATACGATCCCGGCGCGACGGTCGTTTATATCGGTTTCGTGCTTTTATTTTTAACACTCGTCGCCGTCTTTTTCTTTTCACACAAGCGAGTTTGGACGGCAATTGAAGAAACAGGAGAAAACAGATACAACGCGATAATCGGCGGTCATACAAACCGCAATCAAAATGGTTTTACCGATAAAGTAAATTACTTTATCAACGACTTAAGAAGTCTTTAAGTCTTTTAGGAGGACAAGGTTATGGGAAGAAATATACAAAAAATAAAAATAACGATCTTAGTTTTAGCCGCAGTAATTGCCGTTATATCTTTTACTTCGACAAATCGCTTTACAAAAACAACGGAAGCATCTATCGGCGGACCGCCCACAGGAAGAACAGGTGCGCCCGGAGAATCAACCTGTACGTCTTGCCACGCCCAAAATTCAGGCACCGGACAATTTAATATTATAGCACCGGCAAGCTACACACCGGGACAGACGTATCAAATTCAAGTCCAGCATATAACGACAGATTCCAGTCGAAAATGCTGGGGATTTGAATTGACTTCGTTGTCAGGTAGTGCAATGGCTGGAAGTCTTGCTAATACGACAACAAACACAAGAACGCGAACAAGCACCGGAAAAACTTATATTGAACAAACTTCTGCCGGAGCGTTTCCGACTCAGACAGGCGGCGCGACGTGGACATTTAGTTGGACTGCGCCCGCAACCAATGTGGGAAATATAACTTTTTATGCCGCCGGAATTCAGGCTGACAATGACAGCAGTGAAGACGGAGACCGAACATATACGACGAATGTTGTAGTTCTACCGCAAGCCACAGTGGTGATTCATCACGGATTTTCCGATTTTGACGGCGACGGTAAAGCCGACGCAAGTGTTTTCCGTCCGTCGGAAGGAACGTGGTATTTGAATCGTTCGACGCTAGGATCTACCGCAACGCAATTTGGACTTGCTTCGGATAAACTCACGCCTGCCGATTTTGACGGCGACGATAAAGCCGACATTGCTGTATGGCGCGAAGCTCCGGCAACCGAAGCTGCTTTTTACATTTTGCAGTCGTCAAATAATATCGTTCGCATTGAACAGTTCGGACAGACTGGCGATAAGCCAATCGTTGTCGGCGACTTTGACGGCGACGGCAAAGCCGATCCGGCAGTTTATCGCGACGGAGCGCAAAGCTATTTCTTCTATCGCGGAAGTCTGAACAATCCGAATGGCAACACGACTTATATGCCATGGGGAACATCGGGCGATAAACCGATGCGCGGCGAT
>JBBSAX010000315.1:0-4885 GCA_038251885.1 Pyrinomonadales bacterium
AAATGGAAAAGAAAAGACCGAGAAGAGATGACGACGACGATAAAAAAGGATTTGACTCGAATGACGATGATGATAAGAGTCCGAGACCGCAAAGACGTTTTCAACGCCGCCGCCAGACAATGTTTGTCCCCGATTACATTGATTGGAAGGACATTGATTATCTGAGAAGATTCATACCCGAACGCGGCAAGATTTTGCCGAGAAGAATTTCGCAAGTTACTGCAAAAGATCAGCGTCGCATCGCACGCGCGATCAAACGCGCAAGAATAATGGCTTTGCTGCCGTATGTAGCAGACTAAAAACAGGAGGATTTATTATGGCAACGATAAACATTTTATTACGCGAGGACATTGATACTTTGGGCGGACGTGGCGAGATCGTCAAGGTCAAAGCCGGTTACGCACGAAATTTCCTTCTGCCGCGCGGTATGGCGACTTTGGCAACGAAAGGAAATATCAAACAGGTTGAAAAAGAACGCTCGTTTTTGCTGAAAAAAGCGGCACACGAACAAACAACCGCCGAAGCGCAAGCCGATCAAATGAAAGACATCGCGCTCAACTTTGAACGAAAGGCAGGCGAAACCGGAACGCTTTTCGGTTCGGTAACTTCGATTGACATTACCGAAGCCTTAAACGCTAAAGGTTACGAAATTGACCGTAAAAAAGTTAATCTGAAAGACCCGATCAAAGAAGTCGGCGAATACACCGTCAGCGTCAAACTGCACCGCGAAGTTACTCTGGAAATTCCCGTAACTGTAACAGCAGAAGGCGGTTCAGTCGAAGCAAAAGTAACAAAATCGGCAAAATCAGCCGAAGTTGTTGATGTGGCAGATGCTTCCGACGAAGAAGAATAAAACAAAAACAAAAGGAAAATTTTCATAGAATATTCTTTGAGAGTTTTCCTGATTTGTAGTAGCATCAAAGGACTGCGAGTTTTAGATCAACTTGCAGTCTTTTTTGTCTAAAAAAATCATAAAACCCACGTTTTTACTGCGAAATAATTGATATTTCTTTAAGTGTTTTTGTTTTTACAAACTTATGGCAACACCGAACCCGGAATTTGAACGCGAACAATTTCTGAACAAACCGCTGCCTTCGAGCGCAGAAAGCGAACGTGCGTTGCTCGGTGCTGTTTTGCTCGACAATCAATTGTTCACGCAAGCCGCCGAAGTTTTAGTTCCCGAAGATTTTTATTCGCCGCTTCACCGCAGAGTTTTCAAAGCGATGACCTCTCTTTTTGAAAGCAGTCAGAGAATTGATCCGATTTTAATTGGCGAAGAACTCAAAAAAGACGGTTCGATTGATTCACTCGGCGGCGTGGCGACGATTACGAATTTAACCTTCGGTCTGCCGCATTTTTCCGACATTCAAGATTACGTCAGAATCGTCAAAGAAAAATCCATCACACGCAATCTGATCAAAGTTTGCAACCAAATAACCGCCGAAGCTCTCGCCGAAGAAGAAGATGCCGAAGTTATTTTAGACCATGCCGAGCAAATGATTTTCGCGCTGGCAGACGAAAAAACACGACAAGGTTTTTCGCACATTCGTCCGGTTGCCGAAGATGTTTTGGCAAAAGTTCAAGAATTTGCCAAACGCGATTCGCACGCTCTGACCGGACTTGCGACAGGTTTCCGCGATTTGGACGAAATGACATCAGGTTTGCAAAGATCGGATTTAATAATTATTGCGGCAAGACCATCCATGGGCAAAACGGCTTTATGTTTAACAATAGCGCAAAATGCCGCAATTATTGAAAAAGCGGTGGTTGCGGTTTTCTCTTTGGAAATGTCGAAAGAACAATTAGTGATGCGTATGCTTAGTTCGGAGGCGAGAGTTGACGCACATCGTTTTCGCACCGGACATCTGATCCGTGATGAATGGGGAAGATTAGCGGAAGCAATCGGAACGCTTTCCGAAGCGAAGATTTTTGTTGACGACACACCGGGAATTACGGTTTTGCAGATGCGTGCAAAGGCGCGTCGGCTTGCCGCCGAACAGAAACAGCTCGATCTGATTGTGATTGATTATATGCAGTTGATGGCGGGTTCGGGACGCACCGAATCGCGTCAGCAGGAAGTTTCTAAAATTTCCCGTGAATTAAAAGGTTTAGCAAAGGAATTGAATGTTCCGGTAATTGCACTTTCGCAACTTTCGCGTGCGCCGGAAGCCAGAAATCCGCCGAAACCGATGCTTTCAGATTTACGCGAATCGGGATGTTTAGCAGGTGAAAGTTTGATTACTTTGGCGGATTCCGGTGAGCGTGTTCCGATCAAAAAGTTGGTTGGGGAAAAAGGATTTCAGGTTTGGGCTTTGAATGAAAAAACTTGGAAACTTGAAAAGGGAATTGTCACAAATGCTTTTGCGACCGGCGTGAAACAGGTTTTTAAATTAAAAACGCGGCTCGGCAGAACAATTCGTGCGACGGCAAATCATAAATTTTATTCATTTAACGGCTGGAAACGACTCGACGAACTTGAACTTGGCGAGCGTCTTGCCTTGCCGAGAGAAATCAGAAATCAAAATGAGCAAACAATGAGTGGAGAAGAACTCGCTTTGCTTGCACACTTAATAGGTGACGGTTGCACTCTGCCGCGACATTCGATTCAATACACTTCACGCAAAATAGATTTAGCGGAAGATGAAATGTCATATTGCGGAACGAGTTTATACAAAAGTAATTTAAGCCGCGAAAGAGCGTTGCGTTTTGCAAACATTGTAGATTCAGACCATTTGAAAAATCTTGCTAAAAGCGATATTTACTGGGATGCAGTTATCTCGATTGAATCTGATGGCGAAACCGAAGTCTTCGATTTGACGGTTGAAAATTACGCCAACTTTGAATCTAATGGGTTTATCGTTCACAACAGTATTGAGCAAGATGCCGATGTTGTAGCGTTTATTTACCGCGAAGAATATTACAAACCCGAAGAAGAAAATGCCGGAGTCGCGGAACTGCTTATTTCAAAACAAAGAAACGGTCCGGTCGGAACTGTGAAATTGGCATTTTTGAAGGAATTTACAAGGTTTGAAAATTATTTCGGCGGTTAAGTTTATTGGAGAAAATATGAGCGAAGAGTTACGTTTCCCGATTGGCGAGTTTGATAAAAATATCGAAGTTACACCTGAATTAAAAGAGAAGTTTTTGAACGATATTGCTGATCTTCCGAAACTTGTCAGAAAATCGGTCGAAGGTTTGTCGGACGAACAACTCGACACGCTGTATCGCCCTGAAGGTTGGACGGTTCGGCAGGTTGTTCATCATATTCCCGAAAGTCATTGGAATTCTTATATTCGTTTCAAATTGGCTTTGACGGAAGATTCGCCGACGATCAAACCTTATTATGAAGACCGTTGGGCGGAACTCGGCGATAATAAAATGCCGATTGAAAATTCGCTGAATATCTTGGAAAGTCTGCATAATCGTTGGATTGTATTATTAAATTCGATGTCTGATGAAGATTTTGAAAGAACTCTGATTCATCCCGAATCCGGCGAATGGACTCTGGCAAAAATGTGCGGACTTTATGCGTGGCACGGCAAACATCACACGGCTCATATCACGAAATTGCGCGAAATAAACGGTTGGTAAATTTTGCTGAAAATCAAAAAAATATTTAACTTATTCGGAATTTTTGATATAAGTTTAAGAAATCTTTTTCAAACGAGAATAAAAAAATGTCCGAAAATAAATTACAGAATCGTCTGATTTCGTTAGACGTTTTTCGCGGAATGACCATCGCGGGAATGATTATGGTCAATAATCCGGGAAGTTGGGGCGCGATTTATTCGCCGCTGGCACACACCGAATGGAACGGTTGGACTCCGACCGATTTTATTTTTCCTTTCTTTCTTTTTATTGTCGGCATCGCAATTCCGTTGGCACTGGGCAAAAAACTTGAAAACAGCGGGGTTAATAAAGATGTTTATCTGAAAATCTTCCGTCGCGCCGCGTTGATTTTTCTGATCGGACTTTTTCTTCACGCCTTTCCATTTTTCAATCTTGCAACATTAAGAATTCCGGGCGTTTTGCAGCGGATCGCGGTTTGTTATCTGGTCGCGTCGCTGATTTTTCTGCATACGAATTGGAAACAGCAGACGATCATCGGCATTGCACTTTTGCTTCTTTACTGGATTTTAATGACGACAATTGCCGTTCCGGGTTGCGAGATTACGACAATGAACGATAAAGCCTGTAATCTTGCGGCATATTTAGACCGCGAAATTATCGGTTTAAATCACATCTGGAAACAGGGAAAAGTTTACGATCCCGAAGGAATTTTAAGTACGATTCCGGCGATTGTTACAACAATGTCGGGAATTTTGACTGGAATCTGGATTAAAACAAAACGTGAAAGCCTTGATAAAGCAAGCGGAATGTTCTTTTTAGGAATAGTTCTGGTCACGCTTGGCTGGGCTTGGGATTTCTTTTTCCCGATTAATAAAGCACTCTGGACGAGTTCCTACGTTTTATTCACAAGCGGAATGGCACTTTTATTTTTAGGTTTTTGCTACTGGTTGATTGACATCAAAAACTACACAAAATGGACAAAACCGTTTGTGATCTTCGGTGTCAACGCCCTCGCACTTTTTGTATTTTCGGGAATCGTTTCAAAACTGATAGACATAATCAAAGTTACAGGAGCAAATGGAGAACCGATGGCGTTGAAATCCTGGATTTTCCAAAACATCTTTCTACAAATCGCTTCACCGATCAATGCTTCGTTGATGTTTGCCGTGACATATATTTTAATCTGGCTGTTTTTTATGTGGCTTTTGTATCGAAAGGAAATTTACATAAAAGTTTAGGAAGTCTAAAAATTGATAACAAGATATTTACCCGCGAAATACACGAAAAGCACGAAAATTCATTCAGTTAAATAACA
>JBBSAX010000316.1:0-4859 GCA_038251885.1 Pyrinomonadales bacterium
CGAATTGGAAAAGCAGATTGAAAACTATCAAACAAGGCGAAATGCCAAGCAAATAAAAGTAAATTGGCAGTTCACAACCAAAGACGCACGAGTCAAATTGAAACGGCTTTATCCGTCAATACAATCTTGACTGAACACTAGTTTCAATCGTAAAATCTTCGCGCTCCGGTGCTTGTCCCGCACCTTTCGTTCCAAACGGCGGATTCGTTAAGATACAATCGTAACGCTCGCCTCTATCGGATTCATAAACTGTATCACCGAGATAAATCTGCGGCTCGACACCGTGCAGATAAAGATTCATTAAAGCCAGACGGCGCGGACGCGGCACAAGGTCTTGCCCGTAATATGTTTTTGTATAAATGCGGTCTAATTCGTCAGGGTTAAGGATTCCGCCCGTCTGCTCTTTCAGCCATTCATAAGCGGCAACGAGAAAACCGCCCGTTCCGCAAGCCGGATCACAAACTTTAAATTCTTTTTTCTGTCGCGGATCGGGTTTCATCAATTCGACAATCGAACGAATCAAAGGTCTTGGCGTAAAGTATTGTCCCGCGCCTTTTTTGCCTTCACTTGCCGCTTTTTCAAGTAATCCTTCAAACGCCGCGCCTTTGACATCAACATCCAAAGATGACCAATCTTCATCGTCAATCAGATTTATCAGTCGTTTGAGATTTACCGGATTATTGAAACGGGATTCGGCTTGCGTGAAAATATCGCCGAGCAAACCTTTTGCCGAACGCAAATCACGCAAAACATCGCTGTAATGATCGGTCAGAGAAACGCCGGATTTGCTTTTCAATGTCTGCCAATCGCAACCGTCGGGAAGTTGTTTTTCGCGCTCGTCCGCCATTTTGAGAAACAGCAGATATGTTATCTGTTCGATATAATCGCCGTAATCAACGCCGTCATTCTTGAGAATATGACAGAATCCCCAAAGTTTATTTACAATATCACTCATATCTTTTTTCTTACCTCAGCTTGTTACCAAAACTAATCCAAGATACTTTACAAAAAAACAAGGTCGCCCTGTGTCATCATCATTACCGATTGGCATTAGCTCAACCTTAGCCGAATAAAGGTTTTGCGGAAATTCGCTTAAAAGTTTCTTTATTTCTTCATTTTCCAAAGGTGTAGTTTGCTCCGGTAGTCTAGCCGACTTTACAGCAACATAAATCGTTTTTCCATTTTTTACTGCTTTTATAGCAGGGTTAGCTAGGGTGTTTTTTGGAAAGGTTTCAACCTCAAAACCGTCGTTCAATAAATCTTCATTTACAATAGCCACCGCTAAAATTCTATCTTTTATTTGCTCATTGTCGTAATCATCAGCCATATTAGGGTGCATTTTTATAGCAGGTTCGCCATTTTCATCAATCACACGCGAACTTTTGGAAAAGGGTTTGATTAAATCATTCTCCAATGAAGTTTCTTGATTAAACAGGTTACTGAATATACTCATAATTTATGTTACCATCGCGGCATTTACTTCCCTGATTAAATCGGGAAAATTGTCGCCGAACAATTTCTTTGCCCGTCGGATTCCGCCTTTGTCCCTAAATAGAGGCTGTCTGCTTATCGTTTCTTCCGAGATGGTCAAATGTTGAGCAAGATAACTTTCGATCATATTCAGCCATTTCATTTTCTCTTCATCGAAATTTTTCCCGTTTGTAAATCTCTGCATTGCCCGTTCAACGCGCTCGTTTGCTGTAAGAAGTCGAGATTGACTGTTTGCCGCGTGTTTGAGCATCGAAATAATATCCGCTAAATCTTTCTGATGAACGCGAGCGTGTGCGGCTTGTAAAACTTCTTCATTAAAATCGTTATCACCGAGTTTTTGCCGAATTTCGCTTAACACTTGCGGTTGCCAATCCTGTGGCTTATTGAGCAAAATTCCGAAAGCGGCGATGCTGTTTTCATTCTCTTTGACGAAAATTGAAAAGGCTTCAAGATAATCTTCTGGCTTATCAAATTTACCGAAACGGTCAATCGCTGTGGAGGTTACTTCGTCGTGTTCTTCGATGGAAACGAGAAAAACTTTTTCGGCGCGTTCGTAATCTTGCAAAAGTTTCTGAAACTCTTCATTTTTCAGCAGTTTCATTATTTCCGTAAAATCTTTTTTCAGATTTCCCGCTAATTCTTCGGCAAACTTTCCGATGTCGCTGTTCGGAATAAATTCAGAAAACTCTTCACGCGCTTTGCCGCTCATTTTGTCTTCAATGCGCGAAAGACGCTTCGTTAAAAGACCTGTGAAATAGGCGCGGTCAACATTTTGATAAATGTTTTCGATAATTTGCGGCAATGTTGTCGGTGTTTTTGTCGGCGGCTCGATCTTGAAGTTTGAAACCTTCTTGAAATACTCGAAAAGCGTTCCGTCAAAACAATCGAAAACCGTAAATTCTCGTTTATTGATGTCGGAACAAAGGCGAGTGCCACGCCCAAGCATCTGCTCCCAAAGTATGCGCGATTTGACCGGGCGCATAAAAACGATAAATTCGAGTGCCGGAATATCTACACCTGTTGACAACATATCAACTGTAACGACGATCTTCGGATTTGGACGATTGCGAAACTCTCGAATCTTTTGCAAAGGTCGGTCAAAATTCGGATTTCCCGTTATCTTTTGAACAAATTCGTCGCCTTGTCCGAAGACTTCGCGGCAAACGCTGACGATTTGATCGGCGTGTGAAATATGCTGAATATCATTAACGGCAAAAATTAGGATTTTCGGGAAATGTCCGGTTTTCTCTTCGTGTGCGTAAGCGTGTTTGGCAACTTCCTGAATAATCTTGCGGTTTGTATCTAAAACGGTTATATCGCCTTCAATCTGCGTCGGTTCAAACTGTCTTTCGTCTTCGAGTTCGTCAAATACCTGTTCGCCCGTTTTAGTATCTATTCTTCCGACGGTTTCGCCCTCTTCGAGAAAAACGCCTTTCATTTTGACGTTTGATGTAATTTTAATCGGTCTGTAATCAACTAAAAACTTATCACGAATAGCTTTTTCTACCCCGTAACGATAAACCGGCTCTTTGAAAAGCGTCACAGTATGCGCGGCAGGTGTCGCAGTTAATCCAACTTTGACGGCATCGAAATAGTTCAGCACTTCGCGCCAAGTGCTTGTTTCCTGTGATGTATAACCACGATGGCATTCATCTGCAATGATAATGTCGAAAGCGTGATTCGGAACATCCATTTTATCGGCTTCGGCTTCATAATCGGGATCGCTTGCCGATTGCTCAAACGCTCGCTCGTGTCCGAAAAGATTGATAGTCATTCTTTGGATAGTCGAAACGTAAACAAATGTTTGTGAACTCGACGGATTTGTTAAGTATTCGTTTGGCAGAATTGACGGATTAAAAGGCTCGTCATCGCCGAAATCTTCGCGGCGGAATTTTTGGCTGTAATTCTCATATTCCTGATTAAATTTGTTGCCGTGCGGAGTTTGAAATGAATTAAATTCGCGGACAGCTTGCGCGGCTAATGATTTACGATCAACAAGAAATAAAATACGTCGGGCAAGTTTGGATTCTAACAAACGATAAACCTGTGCAACTGTAAAAAAAGTTTTGCCCGTTCCGGTTGCCATTGCTACCAACATTTCACGTCTTCCACGCTCTAACGCAGCTTCAATACCTTGTATTGCTTCGGTTTGGTAATATCTAAGTCGTTCTATTTCATTCACCGGATTACTTTGTAACCAATTAAATGAAGTTTGATTATCTTTCTCGAACATTTCTTTCAAAGCATTAGCTGTGTGAAAAGTGCTGATTTGCCTCGAAACGAAATTTTTTGATCTTACATCAGCAAACCAAACAACTTCGCAATTGGTCGCATAAATGAACGGCACTTTGTAGCCGTTCCAATTGCCTATGCCTTTATAAGCTGTTCTCGCGTATCTCTTCGCTTGCTCTAAAACATTTTGAGGATTAACCGTAATTTTTTTAGCTTCAATAAAACCTATAATTTTACCGTCAACAAATAACGCATAATCTGCAAAACCATTTTCTGTCGGGAATTCTTCAACTGCGTGATTTGTCAACGTATTAGAATTGCCCATTTGTGAAAAAGGGATTATTTGCCAAGATGGATTTAGAGAACGTAATTTTGTATCAATTCTCTTTTTTCGCGTGAGCCATTCGGTTTCGTGCATAGTGGAGTTAGCAATAAAATTTATATTTCAGGAAATCATAATAATAAAAAACTACTTTTTTATCAAAGTTTTCGGAACATCGCTAATTTTTTACAATGCGATTTAGTGCAAAATAGCATCCTACGATAAAAACTTTACTTATAATTTACATTAAATTTTACCAATTCTAAATCAGGAGCAAAAAGATTGCCAATGTTATCAGAATTATTAAATGAAATTGAAGTAAAACTTCGCCAAATTATCCGCGAAGAGGTCAGAGCCGCTTTATTAGAATCTAAAAATCCAAATTTTAATCTCGAAGAGATAATCAAGATTGAGAGCGAAACATCAAATAAACCGAAAGAATATATACAAATTTTAACCGCTCAAGAAGTCGCTCAAATTTTAGGTGTCAATGTTCAGCGTGTTTATGAACTTACCCGGCAACGGGAAAGTAACGGTCTTCCCGTGATCGTTTTAGGTGAAAGACAATACCGATACAGCAGAGAAGCCATTTTGAAGTGGATGGAAAGAGATTATAAATAATTTTTCTACTCGCTCATTTTTTCAATTAAATCAGCCGAATTATTACATGGCGAATCATTACTGAGCGGTATAGAAATTGCGGCTACAACAAAAGTGTGAAAAAAGAGATATTTAAGTGTGAATCAAACACTATTCAACACACTTTTGTTGCCGATAACTTCAATGATCGAAGCTATCGCTTCCAGTATAGACC
>JBBSAX010000317.1:0-4850 GCA_038251885.1 Pyrinomonadales bacterium
ACAGTTTCATTTTCGGAAAAAACGAGATTTCGTCAATTCGAGTATTTTTCACGAGAAAATCACGAAGTTTCGCGGCATAAGTTATTTGTTCAATCGCATTGCTCGTAATCATTCCGAGTTTTCCCGTTTCGCTTCGCAAAAGAAAAGTTCCGAGCGCGATAAACGGCACGAACAAATCCCATTTCATCTCAAGCAGATTGCGAACCGATTCAATAGGGTGATCGTTTTTGATTTCCTCGCGGTATTCCAAAAGTCCTTCCATACCTTCATCAGCGCGGACATACGGCGGATTTCCGACGACGTAATCGAAGCCTTCCTCAAACTCCGCTAAACTGCCTTTGATCTTTTCGGCGGTTTCGAGTTCGCTTGCGGGATACGGCAATCCGCGCAGATAATCGCGTGTTTCGTATTCGTAGCGCAGAGTGTCAGTGTTGAAAATATTAAATCGGTCAAGCGAAATATCGCCGCCTTTTTCGCGGGCGAGTTTTATCAAATCCAAAACTTGAATCAACAGATTTGTTTCCGCCAGATAACAGGCGAACGGATTTAATTCTAATCCGAAAATATTATTCTTGACGGCATTGATAATTTGGCGGATTTCTTCGATTGAAAGGTCGGCTTTCGATTTTTTGTGATGCTTTTTGTAATAATCCAACTGAACTTTGACCTGTCGGCGGCAAGCCTCAACGAGAAACGCGCCCGAACCGCACGAAGGATCGAGAATATCTTTTCCGAGAACTTCTGCACCGTCATAACCTACGCGGTCGAGAATATATTCGACGACTTCTTGCGGCGTGTAATACATTCCGCTTTCGTGTTTATGTTCGCTTCGGATGTAACCGCTGTAAATATGCCCGATAATGTCGCGGTCAATGTCCGCAAAATCAAATCCGGCAAGACGATGTAGAAGCTGAACGATCAGATTACGGTCGGCGCGATACCAATCGAAAACGAACGCTTCGGAATAATAATGCGCGTAGATATGTTGCGCCGCTTCGTAAGCAATCGGCAGAAGAAAATCGGTGCTTCGACCTTCGGCGTGCTTTAAATATTGTTCCTCGATTCGTTCAAACCAAAGCGCGATTCCGCCGTTTGTGAAAATGCGATTTATTAAGTTTTTATCTTCGAGAACGCGCACGAGAAGCAGACGCACGAACAAAACATAAGCCGTCTGCGTTGCAAATTCGCGCTGGAGTTTTCGCTCGTCGCTCGTCTTCAAAAGAATCGTGGCGACTTTATCTTTCCATTTTTTATAAGCGTCGTGAGTTTCGATTGCCTGTGCGTAACGAACCGTCAGACGCGAACGCTTTTTGTGAAAAACTTGGCGAAGTCTGCTTATTTCGTCAACAATCACATTGATTTCCTTAATTGCTTTTTTTAATTCCGAATCCTTTTTCCTGAATTTTCCTGTTTCCTGTTCGTTCTTTTCGGCGATGTCGGCGGCGATGTCTTTTTTCACTTCGTCAATAACGTCGCCGTTAAAACCGTATTTGAAACTGTAACTGAGCCGCGAATTATAGCTGTTTCGGCGCGATTCGGAAATCTGCCACGCTTGCGCTTTGCTGAAAATCTGCATCCAGAGATTTTCAAATTCCTGCTCAAATGTATTTTTGCCGCTCGGATTCGCGTTTTCTGCCTTTTCAAATTCCTTATATTCATTAACCCGCAAAAACAACTGCGCTTCGACATCAAGCGCGATCATCTCAATAACGCGGGCGGATTCTCTCGTCAATTCATCATTAAATTCCGGTTCGCTCTGGCTGTAAATTTTTATCCTTGATTCGGTGCGCCAAGTTTTCCCGTCCGCATCGTGCGGCGTTCCATCATTTTTCAGCGTCAAATCACGGATCAATTTCGGAATTCCTTCAAAAACTGATTTGTTAAATCTTTGCCAGAAGGCTTTCAAAATCACATTATCGTGTTTATCAAAGGCATCGAAACCGTTTTTGTTTTCAGCAAAAAGACTTTCGCCGCGCCATTTTTCCACTAATTCCTTGAGAAACAATTCGCCCGTCAGAATTATCTGTCCGCCGCTCAATTCGTAAGTAAGAATCGTTTTCCCGTCAATCAATAGTCCGCGAGTCGCGCCCTGACTCCGCATATAATCGGCAAGTTGCGACAGATTTTCGCTCAATTTTGTCGTCGCCGTATTTTTCGATTCGGCAACAAAACAAGGGCGAGGATATTGATTAATGCGAACGGTAAAATCGGTTCGTTTGCGATTTAACTGTGACAAATTATACTGAACTTCGCCGGAATCATAACCGAGTGCCAAAATTAATTCGGAAGTTATTTTAACATCTACAATATTAGCTTCATCATTTGTTCTTTGACTGTTTGGCAATTGTAAATAGTTAGTCAAGGATTTTGATTGATAAAAGTTATTATCTCCCAATTTGGAAAATAATAGTTGGACAAAAGTATTGAACTCATTATTCATATTATTTTTGTGTTTAATCACAGTGAATGAATTATATTTGATATTTAAGGTTTCTCAAATTTGGATGTTGTTTATTGAACGGAAATTTGGACATCTGTAAAAAACTTTTCTGCATCAAACTCCCAAGTTGCATATAATCACAATAAAAGATATAAATTTTCGAGTGAATTTTTAAAGGGATAAATAAATGAAATATATCAATTCGGCAATTTTTTTGATTGCAATTTTAGTTTTTTCAAGTTTTACGGCATTTTCGCAGGAAAGTGAATTAAAGGTTGTTGATGAGGTTATCGCGCAGGTAAATGACAGTGTTGTTACACTTTCACGGATAAATCGTGAGATCGAAGAAATAATTGCCGCCGGTGTGCAGGAAGGCAAGACACGCGAAGCGGCGACTGCCGAGGTCAATGCCAAACGCGGCGAACTTATTGCCAACATTATAAATGAAGAACTTTTGATTCAAAAAGCCAAAGATTTTGATTACGATTCGGCTATCGAGGCACAGGTCAATCAAGATATGTTGGCTAAAATGAAGGAATTAAACTTCAAATCGCTGGACGAACTTTATGCCGAGATGCGTCGGGCAGGTGTTGAACCCGATACTGTTCGAGACATTTCGCGTAAAAGATATGCCAGAGAATTTGTTTTGCAGCAAGAGGTTGACCGAAAAATTTATAATCAATGGAAAGCCAGAGAAGTCAAGGCATATTATGATGCGAACAAAGTAAAATTTACCAAGCCGGAAACGGTTGAAATCAGCGAAATTTTCTTGAGTTTTGCCGGAAAAGACCCGAATGCCGTGCGCGAAAAGGCTAAACAGATTGTTGCGGAGATACGCGGCGGTAAAGATTTTGGAACAGTAGCAATTGAAAATTCCGACCGACCCGATGTAAGGGAAACCAAAGGAAAAGTTGCCGATACACTTGTTACAAAAGATTTAGACCCGAAATTTATTGAAGCCATTAAAGATTTACAAGACGGAGGCGTAACCAGTTCGATTGAAATTGATGATGTCGGTCTTGAAATTATCAAACTTGAAAAACGAAATAAAGCCAGCGGTGAATCTTTTTACGATGAAAATGCTGTTCGGAGATCAATGACGATTGAAATTCTGGGGGATGAACGTAAGAAATATTTAACAAAACTGCACGAAGATTCTTATATTAAAATCAACGATAAATATCGTCCCGAAGTCGCGCCTATTCTCTTTGCGGAAGAAAGAAAATCCGACGCTTCCAAAGAACCGGGCAAATAGAGAAGAAGTAGAAAGTAAAAGTAAATGAAGGCAAAAGTATGAGATTGTGCTTTTGCCTTTTTAAGTTTATAGGAAAGATGAGATTAGATTTATTTTTGAAGGCAAGTCGTTTGATACCCCGCCGGAGTTTGGCGCAGAAGTTTTGCGACGCAAATCTTGTTAAAATCAATGACATTGAGGCGAAATCTTCGCGCGATGTAAAAACCGGCGACGAAATCGAGATCAAACGCCACAATCGTTTGACGAAGGTGAAAGTTCTGCAAGTTCCCGACAAAAAGCAGTTTTCTAAAACGGATGCGCCGAATCTTTACGAAATTATTTTTGATGAAGTGTCGGAAGAAGATTTTTTTTCCACGGAAACAGGCGAAAGCAAAAATAATCCAATCAAGTAAAAAATCAAAGTGAAAAATTGAATATAACCCGTTCCACTGGCAAATCGGGGAAGATCGAGCAAATAAGTGATCGTTTCCTTCGTCAAATTTCCCGAAAAAAGTGCCTGAATAAATCCGCCGTTTCCGGGCGCGGTCAGACTTGTCAGAATCAAATATTTTGTCAAAAACGCCAGACCAAATAAACTTCCAAGACTAATCAAGAGTTTTTTCGTGTCAAATTCCGCAAAAAGATTTGTCCAGAGCGACCAGAAAAAGAAAAACGCGATGATCCAAAACGGCAAGCCTTGTTCGGGAATCAGCGAGTTGAAAACCTGCGTCGAAGCGGCGAAAAGTGTCAGTAAAACACCGGTATTTGCCGTATTTTGCAGCGGCGTGAAGTTTTCCGAAAACCAGCCTTCAGGTTGAATAAGTCGCGCACGGAAAAACAAAATAATTAAAATCACTGAAAAAATCAGACATACAAGCGCGGGTTTCAAAAACAAAAATTCATTCTCAACCGCGCCAAGCCGCAATCCGCCTAAAAGCGCGACAAATAGAAAAATCAACGGAACAACGATATATTGAAGCCATGCTTTTGAATCTTTCTCTTTGACCTTTGATTTTTGATTCTTGATTTTTGAAATTTTGTCATTCTTTTTCGGCGAAACTTTGGTTTCTTCTTCAAATAATTCAAGTTGTTCATCGTCCGCAACTTCCAAAACCTCACCTTCAATTATCGGTAAATCATTTTCAATTTCTGTTAAATCTTTATTCATTAAGTTTA
>JBBSAX010000318.1:0-4843 GCA_038251885.1 Pyrinomonadales bacterium
AAATGGCAAGAAAAAAAGGAACAGGAGATCGAGAAGTTGCAAGGCAATTTATTCGGTGAGGACGAAGGCTAGCCAGTAATGGCGCACCTTCTAGGGCAATCAAAATAAAGCCACCGCCTATGGCGGTGGTAATTTTACTTTCTTTTGAAAATGAAAAAGAAACTCGTTCTAAAAATCGGCTCATCAACTTTGACCAACGGGACAAATCTGATCTCGCGCGGCAAGGTCGAAGACATCGGAAGGCAGATTCTTGCGCTGCAAGATGAATACGACATCGTTCTCGTTTCAAGCGGCGCGGTGGCGGCGGCGAAACAGCGGATAAATATTATTGATGCGGGAAAACTCGTCGAAACTAAACAAGCGATGGCGGCAATCGGACAACCGCTTTTGATGCGGATTTATCACGAAATCTTCAGTGATTTCGGCATTCGCACGGCGCAATGCCTAATGACGTATCGTGATTTTGAAAACGAAACTTCGCGCACAAACACGCTCAATACAATTAACGAACTTATAAAATATTCCTACATTCCGATCATCAACGAAAACGACACGACCGCCGTCGAAGAATTGATTTTAGGCGACAACGACAAACTTTCCGCGCTCGTCGCCGCTCTCATCAAAGCCGATCTGCTCGTCATCGCCAGCGATATTGACGGCGTTTTCGACCGTAATCCGCACTTACACGACGACGCAAAATTAATTGCGGAAATCAACAACATTGATGAAGCTAAAAGTTTAGTTGAAGAACGCGACTCAGAACTCGGAACAGGCGGAATGAATTCAAAACTCGAAGCCGCGATGATTTGCCAAAAAGAAAACATCGAAACGTGGATTGTCGGCGGCGGACGCAACAATTTTCTAATTGACGCGCTCGAAGGAAAAATTCTTTGCACGAAATTTTTAAAAGTCAGTTGAGATAATATTACTGTCCGATATTTATTCGGCGGTAGAATTTTGAAAATTTATGAAACAACTCAGCCTCTTTTTAGTTAAAAACTTTGGTTGATAATCTTTTCAAAGCCGCCCGGCTCATTTCTTTCATCGGCGCGTCTTTTCCAGTCCAGATTTTCTGTTGCTCCATTGCCTGTGCGATCAGCATTGCCAAACCGCCGATTGTCGGAACGTCAACGCTTTTCGCTTCGTGCAAAAAGCGCGTTTCAAAAGGATTATAGACCAAATCATAAACGAGATGAATGTCTTTTATTTGTTCGGCAAGCGCGGGAGTTTCGTTCTCAAATTCGCCTTTCGTGCCGAGCGGTGTTGTGTTCACTAAAATATCAAAATCTTTGTAAATGGTAAATGGTGAATGGTGAATGGTGAATTCTTTCAGTTCGATTTGAAATTCTTCGGTTAAACTTTCTGCATTTTCAAGATTTCGAGCAAATACTGTAACTTCAACATTTTCTTTTTTGAGCGCGTAAATGCAAGCTCGCGCCGCACCGCCTGCGCCGAAGACGGCGACTTTCGCGTTGCAAACATCGCCGTAAGCAGTTTTTAGAGGTTGAATAAAACCTTGTGCGTCTGTGTTGTAACCGTAAAGTTTGCCGTTTTCAATTTTGACGGTATTTACCGCGCCGATCTTTTCGGCTGTTTCATCAATTTCGTCTAAGTATTTGATGATTGTTTGCTTATGCGGATTCGTTACGGCGAAACCTTTAAAGTTTAGTTCGATTTCGCGCGAGTTTTCCAAAACCATTCGGCGCATAAATTCGTCCAGATTTTGGACTTGAAGCGGAACGAAAACCGAATTAAGTTTGTGGAATTTAAACGCCGCGTTGTGAATATACGGCGATAAAGTATAACTGGTGTTTCCCGCGATAATTCCGTAAACTTCCGTGTTTTCATTGAGTTCTTTGACGCGGTAAACTTCCGTTAAATCCTTTGCCGAAACTTGTCCGGGAGCAGTTTCCTGCCCCGAATCGAGCGAAGCGTAAGTCAAAAACGCGCCGTGCGCCAAACCCAAAATCCGCGTCCATTTTCCGCTTTCGCCCATTGCGATTGGGATTATTTCTTTGTTTTCGGATTTTGCGCGTTCGAGAAGTTTCCAGATTGGAATTGTGTCGGTAATATCATCAGTTTTAATTGCGATTTTTATTACATCTTTATCTTTTCGAGGATGTTCATAATCAGGTAACTCTGCAAGTTGACTGTAAATCGGCATTAGGGAATCAGAACTTTTTTTGAAGTTGTGAAATGAATAAATTATCCTGTTAAAAACTGCGGGAAAATATGACAACCAATCTTTTTCAAAATCAAACTCAAAATCTCCCCAATCAACAAACTCATCAATATGAACTTCGTTCCAAAAATCCTTTCTTTGTTGCAAAGATAAATCTCGGTTTCCGCCTTGGTTACGCGGTCGAAAAGTAGCCAGCAATTTGCCCTTAAAATCTTTTGTCGCTTTGTATAAACCTTGCCATTTTGCTCCGGGTTCTATTTTATTCAAACAATCAAAACGAATCTCTATCACATCCGCTAAATCTTCGGCGCGTTTTATTTGTTCGATTAGTTCGTCGGCGGTTTCGGCGCAGACGGAAATGCAGATTTTTCCGTTGTTCATCTGGTTTGATTTTTGGCATCTAAAAATGCTGAAAGTGCGGTGAGAAGTAAGATAATCACAGAAATCGCACAGGTTACGACGATAATCGTTTCGCCGCCGTGTCTGACGGCGATGGCGGTCAAAGCCCACGCGATGGTTATTGGATATGCGATGAGATTTAATTTGAAACGCATCAAAATTCCTAAAACAACTGCGGCGATAATTAAAACTGCGCCGATGATCTGCGACGGAAAATCAGTCATTCTAACGCCGAGATAAACGAGCGCGATTGAAAAATTCAAAATTGTGGCGACCGTAACCCAACCGAAATAAATGCTGAAAGGAATTTTTGCGACCCAGATTTCCGACATTGTTTCGACGTTCTTTAATTGCAAATTAATATAAGTCAAAGTTGCGAGCAGCAAAAACATTACGCCCAATGAGCCGATAATTATTTCGTGATGCCAGAGATATATCCACGCGCAATTGGCGACGCAGTTTAAAATATAGACCGTGCGGATTCGGCGAAATCGCGGATTATCGGCTTGCGAAGGTAAAAGTTGATAGATACTGAAAGCGATCATTCCGATATAGATCAAACTCCAAATCGCAAAAGCGTAACCTGCGGGCGTGATAATTGTCGGATATTTATCGGAAATAACTTCAGGCGTTATGTTGTTTATTTTCCCCGTTCCGGCGAGATAATTGACGAAGATCACGCCGATTGTAGCAATTGGAACTAGAATTTGTCTGATTCTTTCATTCATAGTCTTTTTTTTATCTAATAAAGTTTCCCCGAAATTGTAGTTTTAAGATTATAATGTTTTGGGAATCTATGCCAAATTGCCTTATTTAGTTTACAAATTTATTCCGACATTGCGCTAAATGGGTAGATTGTAAGACGAAATGGGACTAAGTAATTGATTTTGTTGTTAAACAATCGGGTGTCAAACTATCGTTTGAGTTTTTTATTCAATTTGAATCAAAAATTTGGAGAGTAACAAAACTCGTATTTTTACTGTCGCAATTGTTGAAAATAGAGTAAAGCTCCAAAAAAATATCGTGTCGAAATAAATTTTAAATAGACTTTTTCGTTTGAAAATCAGTCAAACATTGAGGTTTATGAAATTCTCGGTTATGACTCACGTTTTCGTGTGAAGATTACGGAAAACGTAAAGTTTTGTAAAGACATCAAAATCGCGTAGTCAGATTTGACTTGATATTTACAGTAAAATCGGCAACTTAGTTTTATGGCATTGATATTGCCTAAGAAAAAGGTTGAGGCGCATTTTTTCTTTCCCCTCTGTGCCACATTTTATTAAATTGGAGAGGAAATTGAAATGAAGTATTTGAAACACACGCTCTTTACATTTGCATTTGTTATCTGCTTTGCGCTGACGGTAACTGCACAGGTAAAAGAGGAAGAAAAGAAAATTCCGAAACCGAATCCGCCTGTTGTAATCGTTAATCCCGACAAAAAAAGCGATGATAAACGCCGCGAAGAGGAAAAACGAGGAAATAAGCCCCAGAATTTATTATTTGATTAGGATTATAAAAATGAAGATTTTAAGATATACATTATTTACATTTGCCTTAGTTATCGGTTTTTCGATAACTTCGATGGCGCAGAAAGATCAGAAAGACCCGCCGCCGAAGAAAGACCCGCCGGTAGTTGTCGTTAAAGATAAAGATAAACCGAAAGACGATAATAAAAGTAAAGATAATAAAGGCAAAAAGCCGGAAAGTTACTTTGAATTTAAAAGATAAATTTGACTGGAAGATCGAAAAAGAAAAAGGCAATCTGCATTAAACAGATTGCCTTTTCTACATTCATATAACCAAACTAAACTTTTAGACTGAAGGACTTTGCGCGTTTGCTTCACCTTCTTCGGAATATTTGATCGTGCCGAGCGTCGAATCAAAATAAAAATAGCGCGTTCCAGTCGCTTGAATTCCTTCGGCAACTTGCGGATTTGCTTTGATCGAGAAAAAAGCAGGTTGCGAACCCGAAGATTCTTGAACAGTCATCGTGTAAATATAACCGTTGACAACCGGACTTTCACCTTTGAATTTATCACCATCCAATGAAACAGATTTTACTAATTCCTCAAAATTTTGTGCAAATTTACCGTTGTGTTTTGAGGCGTATTGACTTTGCAATGTGCGAATCGTCGTCATTGATTGAATCGTCGTCGTTTCGTTTCCGCTTCTGACCATTGATTGCCACGCGGGAACACCGACACCGATTAGAAGCGCGATGATCGCAATAACGATCATCAACTCGATCAAGTTAAAACCACG
>JBBSAX010000319.1:0-4802 GCA_038251885.1 Pyrinomonadales bacterium
AAATGTGTAATCTTGATTTTTGAGAAAAACTACTCTAAAATCACTTTGTGAACATTTCCGAACAACTTCAAATTTCTAATCCTGATAATTTTTCTGTTTCGCTTGATGTTAATGCGGTCGTTGAAAGTTGGCTGACACGAACGGTCAATTCATCACTCAAACGCTCGAACGATATTCGCAATGATAAATCGAAGTCAGTTTTTGATTTTTTTGATTTTTGCGGAAAATCTGCCGAACGGGTTTTGCCGTCGGATGTCGAAGAATGGCGTTGGAGTTTGAAAACGCAAAAGTTGGCTGATGGGACAATCTATAATCGGATTTCGGCTTTATCACAATTTTTTGAATATTTGCGAAATGATGCCGGAATGATGCGATTGATTCCAATCAATCCGGCAAAAGTTTCGCTGCCGAAAGCATCGAAGCCGTTTCAGTCGGAAAGCGTTAAAGCATTGTCACATCGAGAATTGAAAAAACTGCTTGAGGTCGTTGAAAATCACATTTTGGATCGTCAAGCAGTTCATTTGCGAGATTTCGCTATTTTACAGTTTTATGTTGCCACCGGAAAAAGACGAACTGAAATCATCAGTCTGCGCGCCGATAGTATCGAAATAAATGACAATCGGTTTTTCATTAAAGCTAAAGTCAAAGGCGGATATTTCTTAAACTTTGAACTTGATGACCAAACCACCCAAAACGCGTTGTTCGATTATTTAGGTGTAACGAATCGTATAGATATTATCGGTAAAAACGAACCGCTATGGCTGAGGCACGATAAAGGCGGAGGAAAAAATCAAAAGCAAGGCTTAACCTCGCACGGATTTGCCCAACGAATGAAACTTTATGCTCTTGAAGCGGGAATTAAGAATTTTCACATTCACCGTTTGCGTCATACTTTTGCTAAAATCGTCTCGGAAGTTTCGGAAAGTATGGCGGATACTCAAGAAGCATTGGGTCACAGCAATATCAAAACGACGCAAATCTATGTGCAGAGATTGGCGGTTAAAAAGGATAAATTCTCGAAATCAATCCGTGAGGCTTTGAAGAAATAGACGACATTGCCATATTTTCCATTGGAAAACCGTCAAATTCAAGACATAGTTAGATCAGGATTACTCCCAGAAAACGGTTCAGAAGCGATTTATGAAGGATGTTTTTTTGGCGATTTAGCGTTTTTAAAGTATTTTGTTAAATGTTGGTAAGAAACGGTAACGGCTTCGACCGCCGAACTCAATCCATTTTTTAGAATAGCTGGCACGGCATCCGCGACAAGTTTCAGTAGGCAATCGCTTGAGAGGCATAATTCCGTGTAGTCCGAATCGTAAATCCACCGCTGTTTCGTTGTAGCCTTCAGAAATTGGGGTATTAGGCACATAGGCGCATTTTCTTACTCTAAGGACACACTTTTTTGTTCAATTTCCATCATTTTCGACAAAAATCAGCAAATTTCCCCGGATTTTCTTCTTTTTTGGCATTTTGTTGCATTAAATACATGCATACAATGTGGTTTGTATGCAATACTCTTAAAATATCCGCCGTATTTAATGCAATAAAACGATAGTCTAACTCAGGGGATACTATTGCATTAAATACAAGCAGTCTTTTTTTCTGGATTTTTTATATGACCGATTCTTCTGTTTTAAGTGAGTTCGTCCAACATCTGCGAGAAAATGATTTTGCCGAAAATACGGTTTCCGGTTATCAATTTGATTTGGAGAAGTTTTTTGAATGGTATCGGCAAAGTTTGGGGGAGGAAGTTGAATTGAAAAAACTTTCACCGCTTGATCTGATTAACTATCGACAATTTTTGTTGAATGTTCGAGGTTTGCAACCAACGACGATCAATCGCCGTTTGGAAGCCCTGCGGAAATTATCCCGTTGGGCGGTGCAGACCAAACGAATGAAATCTGATGTGGCGATTTCTCTGAAACCGATTAAGTTTGTCAGAAACCGGCAACCGCTCGGATTATTAGAAAATGAGGTCCACGCTTTATTACGAGTAGCAGGAAGTTCAAATTTCGCAGTTCGCAATTACGCGATTGTCCAATTGATGGTGCAGACCGGCTTGCGGGTTTCGGAAGTCTCCGATTTGAAGTTGAGGGATGTCAAAGCCAGCGAACGCACCGGAACGGTTTTAGTGAGACAAGGCAAAGGCTTGAAAGAACGAGAAATTCCGCTCAATGCTTCGGTGAGACGAGCCGTTAGGAGTTATTTGGACATTCGCGGAAATTTTGCGTCAGAATCGTTTTTTCTCAATCAAAAAGGCGAAAAGTTATCAAAAAGAATGATTCAGGCTTTGATTTCACAACTCGGGAAAAAAGCTAAAATCACCCGTCTTTCGGTTTCAGCCCATACTTTACGGCATACTTTCGCATTGAACTATCTGAAACAGAATCCCGGCAAGATCGTTGATCTGGCAAGTCTTTTGGGACACGAAAGTTTGGATACGACCGCCGTTTATACCAAGCCGTCCCAATCGGATTTGGGGCGTGATTTAGAAAACTCCCTGCTCAATGTTTATGGATAACGAACCTGGCGAAGAAAGATTAGTCGCGGATTGGACTTTAACCTTGGAAGATACTTTTGAAGTCGAAAAATGCCGTGGCGAATCCAATCGTCGATGGTTTGCCGTCCAACTCTGCTTTTTGCGGAATGAAGGCAGATTTTTAGAACAATTTGCGAATTTCCCGCTGAAAATAGTCAATTTCGTGTCGCTTCAATTGGGATTCCCTCCGGTTTTGTTATTGACTGAACCCGAGCGTGAAGCAACCGTCAGCAGTTATCGTTCCCGCCTTCTCATTTATCTCGGTGTGCAGAATTTGAGTGATGAAATCGAAAACGGTCTGCGGAAATTACTCAAACAAGAAGCTGTGGCAGGTAAAAATGAACGGGATTTGTTGAAAATCGCTGAAGTTTTTTTGCGTCAAAGAAGGGTTTTGCTTCCGGCAGAAAAGTTCTTCACGAGGTTAATTCGTGAAAGTTTATTATTTGCCCAAGAGGACGTTTACACTGAAATTGCCAATTTGCTATCAGAAGAAATCGGGCTGAGTTTGGAAGGTTTGTTGGAAACTGAAAACAAACGCTCGCGTCTTTTTGATTTGAAAGAATATCCGCCCAAAGCGACCTCGTCGGCGATCCTCAAATATTTGGATAAATACATATTTGTCAACGAGTTAATCAAAGATGAGATTGATTTGAGCAACATCAACCCGCTTTTAATAAAGAATCTGGCGGGAGTCTGTAAAAGATATAATGTCTGGCAGCTCAAGCGTTTTTCGGTCAATAAAAGACGGGCGTTGTTGGCTTGTTTTGTCTGCGAAACCGAGAAATTATTGTTGGATTACTTGGTTGAGATGCACGAACAATTTTTGTTGGAAATGATTCGCCACACCAAGCATTCGTTTGAAGAAAAATCCAAAAAAGCCAAACGGCAAGTCCGGCAGGGAGTTTCGGTTTTGACCGAAGCGGTTAGATATTTGTTAGCCGAAACAAAAAACAAATCTGTCTCGGAAAACAAAGGAAAACTCAATCTGAACCCGGCAGATGCAAACATTATCTTGAACGATTTCTTTGATAAATTTGGCACCGAAGATTTAACTCAAGCGGTTGATCATTGCCAAGAATGGAAAGAAATTGAAGAAAAAGGCTATTTGCAAGAAATCCGCAATTACTTTTCCGATTTAGGAAAGTATTTTTATCGGTTTGCAGAACTCCCTTTTTCAGCCGTTTCGGGAAGCGAATATTTGTTGGAAGCCTTAGCAATCGTCCGAAAGTTAAGCCGTCGGGAAATCAAAGATATTCCCGAAACTGCTTCCGTCAAATTTGTGCCGCCGGTTTGGAGAAAAGGTCTGTTTTTGAAGAAAAGCAAAAATCGAACCATTATTGACCGCCGTTTATGGATGGCGGCTTTGGCGTTGGCGGTCCGTGACGCTTTGCGTTCAGGCACACTTTATTTACCCGACAGCCGCCGTTACATTTCATTTTGGAACTTGATTTATCAAGAAAATGAATGGCAAAAAGAACGTGAAACTTCGTATCAAATACTGTCTTTAGAACAAGACACCGTTAATCTATTTGCCTCGCTCAAACGAGAATTCAATGAAGTCCTAGAGAAGTTTTCAAGCACTTTGCCAACTAATAAATTCGTGGCTTTGGAAAACGGAAAACTAAAATTGAAACGCGAAGACGCTCTGCCAATCCCGGAAAAAACCAAGAAATTACGAAAGGTCATTGAAGCGGCAATGCCGCGCATCAGAATTGAAGATTTGCTGGCAAAAGTTGATGGTTGGACTGAATTTTCCGCCAGTTTAAGACCGCCACCCGACATCTCTGAAAAATCGCAGAACTTGAGAAAAACAAAGTTGGCGGCACTAATTGCACACGGCACAAATCTCGGACTTTCAACGATGGGTAACAGCACTGATGCCGTGACGGTTGAAATGATGCAAAATGTGAGTCGACATTATCTGACCGAAATCACGCTCAAAGAAGCAAATAACCGGCTGGTAAATTATCATTACGGTCTTTCAATGAGCAATATTTGGGGAGATGGGGAAACTTCTTCCTCCGACGGGCAGCGTTTCGGTGTGCAGGCAAGTTCTTTAATCGCTTCGTATTATCCACGCTATTTCGGCTATTACGACAAAGCCTTGACCGTCTATACCTGTAGTAGCTTGCATTTATAATTACTCAAACCTGAATTCATCCACATTTTGAAATCAAATTATTTGCGACTATAAATATTTTTGAAATCAAATTAAGTGAGAATGAAACCACATTAATTGCGACCAACCTGCAATCATAAT
>JBBSAX010000320.1:0-4763 GCA_038251885.1 Pyrinomonadales bacterium
CGTGCGCCAATTCTTTACGATTCGGATTATTTACAGTTTCTTCGCCGAAATTGATAAGCGCAGTAAATTCTTTTAATGAAAATAATCGCCACAGATGTTCCATAAAAACGGTGTCGTCCCACCAGCAAACCGCTTCGCTTGGCGTGGGTTCGTCGTCCGAAGTTTTGTATGTGATCGAAGCATAATAAACGGGTAGATTATTTTTTGCGGCAAATTCTAAAAGTGAAGAATTGAATGGCAAAACTTCCTCTCCTTTTGTGCTTGTGCCTTCCGGGAAAATCGTCACGCCTTCGCCGTCTTCCAACTTTTCGAGAATTTCCTTGCCAACACGCGGAATATCGCGACGATTGTTTCGATCAATAAAAATCGTTCCCATATTCCGAACTATCCAACCTGCCAAAAACCAATGTCTGATGTCTTTTTTCGCCACAAAAACCGTTTCCAAAACGGCTCGAAAAGCGGCAATATCAACATAACTCAGATGATTTGCAACCAGTAAAAACGGCGGACGCGGCGGCGTGCCGATAACTTCGACGTTCATTCCCGAAATCACCATAAAATTTCGCGCCCAGATGCGAAAAATCAACTGCCGCCAAAAAGGTTTGTTCGGAATGAAAAACGAGCCGATAAACCATATAAAATGGACTCCGAGCGTCATTCCGATAAATAAAATCATCCGTATTGCTGCGCGAATATTTCTCATTTTTTGTATAAGACATTATTGGAAATAAATTTAACAAAGATTTGCTGTTTTTTTTGCCCACGAATAACACAAATCAACACGAATAAAAGCAAAAAAATAAAAAGAATTTTGATAGATAAACAACATTTTGATTTAAACCGAGTAAAATTCGTGTTTATTCGTGCCGATTCGTGGGCAAATTTCTTATTTCCAATAATGTCTATTATTCTTCGTTAAGTTTTTTAAAATTATAACGCAACAAAACCCTAATCGGCAAAGTTTTTCCGTTTCGACTCGCCGGTCGCCAGTTCATTTCCGTCACGGTTTTTGTAACAGATTCATCAAGCCCAAAGCCTGCCCAACGGCTGATTTCGGAGCGCAAAATCTTACCATTTTCGTCTAAGTCGAGCAAAATATCAACAGTTGCTTCGATGCTGTAAAGGTTTGCAATTTCAGTATAATTCGGGCGAAATCTCTTATAAGGCAAAGGCGGTCGGAAGTTTTTTGCTTCCGGCGAATTTTCTTCAGGAAGTTCTTCTAATTCGGGCGGGATTTTTTCATTTATCTCGTTTCTTTCCGTTTCAATTATTTTATATGAAATGTCGGAAGCTAAATTTCCCACCGAATTTAACAGTAGTTTTTCCGATTCATCTGTGATTTTTGCCTCACCGTTGACAAGTTTCCAAAAAATCAACCGTCCCGAACGCGAACTGACGACATAAACTGCGGCGAATGATTCGTAAAATTCTTTTTTTTCGAGCGAAAAACGGCGTAAGGTCTTCGATTCAATTAACAAAAAATAGTCGCATCCGACAGCCGCACCGATGTTTTTTGCTTCTTTAAGCGAGAGATTAAAAGGTTTTTCATAACTCACTGAACTGAATGCAACTTCACTTAACGACTTATCCAAAATTTTGAATTTGCCGGAAAGCACATTTTTAATGTTTTGTGCAAAATTTTCGCTTTGATCGCTTTTTTCGGGATTTAAAATTGCGATTTTTTGAGCATAAAAGGAAAACATTGAGAAGTAAGCAAAAAAAACTATAATTGCAAATCGGAACAAGAAGTTTGGCAAAATGTGTTTGTAAATCATTTGACACTTGACACGGCTTTTGGATGATGATGATAAAGTTTGGCGATTTCCGCTTTTAATTCGGGCGGAAAGCAGACGCGGTGAATTTGATAGCTTTTCTGAAGTCCGCGAACCGCCGAACTGACTTCGGAAATCTCGCGGATTTGCGGGTTCGAAAAACCTTCTTCAACATAGATCAGCTTTTTCGGTTCGGCGATGTCTTTGGTGTAAAAATAATACGGAACATCACTCGCACGATCTTCGACAAAATAATATTCAGGATCAAATCCTGCATTTTTAACAAGATTTCGCGCTTTTTCAAGAAATTCCTCTCTTACTTCCAGAGGCATATCAAGATCGAAAATCTTGAAAAGTTTGCGGTTCAAGAAACGATTCGATAAGTCCGATAAAATTTTATCTTCGGAGTTTTGCCATTGTTTGATGTAAAACATCACGTCCGTATCGTCTATTTGCAGATGTTCTTCAAGGAGAAGTCTTTCGCCGCGCAAAATTTTCTCAAACGCAGTGTCCTTTGCATACCAAATATTTTCGCCGGATTGAAAAAGTTGCAAAGCGCGGCTCAGAATCGAACGCAGAACCGTCTCCGCCGAACGCAGGGTTCGATGAAAATAAACCTGACGAAACATATAATAACGTGCTTGCAAATAACCTTCGACTGCATAAATTCCGCGTGCCGAAACATAAAGACGATCATTTTCTTCGTCAATTTCGAGCGATTTTATAATCCATTCGAGATCATAATTTCCATATTTTGCGCCAGTCATAAGCGCATCGCGCAGAAGATAATCCATCCGGTCAATATCTAATTGCGAAGAAACGAGTTGAGCAAGTGCCGACGGGCGAAAATTTCCGCGAATAATATCGGCGACATTTTCGGGAAGTTCGCTTGAAAATTCGCGCAAAACTTGCCCGACTTCAGTTTTATCCGATAAAACCGCTTCGATTGTAAAATTTTCGTGATGAAAATCGAGAATAGTTTCGATAACGTGCGAAAACGCGCCGTGTCCGATGTCGTGAAGAAGTGCCGCAACTCTGACGGCGATTCGTGCTTGATCCGAAATTTCATATTTCAAACCGAGTTTTGCCAAAATCCGCGTCGCCAGATGAAGCGCACCCAGAGAATGTGTAAAACGCGAATGTTCCGCCGATTGATAAGCAAAATATGCCAGACCAAGCTGACGAATTCGCCGCAGACGCTGAAATTCCGCCGTGTCAATCAAACGCACGAGAAGTCTTCCCTCATCATCATCTGCTTTGAGGTGAATGATATTGTGAACCGAATCGCGGTATATTTTTTCGGACAATGTTTTGCTCCTAACTTATTTTAAATTAATTAATTGTGTAACGTCCGAAAACTTTTATCAAATCAAACAGCAAAAAAAACTTAACATAATTCTTATTTATTGATATAATATGGAACCGTTTAAAACCAAAATAATTGCAACTTTTCAATAGATTTTAGGAGGTTTCTGTAAAATGTTTTCAAAAAAACTCGCTGTTACTCGAATAATGTTTGGTCTTGTTTTGTTTGGTCTAACTGTTTTTTCCGCCCAACACGCATTTGCATCAAGCACAATTTCCGGGACAATTTATGATAAACAAAGAAATATTTTGTCGGATGTAGATGTCGAACTTCTTAATGATTTTTATCAGCAAGTAAAACGGACAAGAACAGACGGATCCGGGAGATACCAGTTTGACGGCTTAAATGACGGCAGATTTACGGTTAGAGTTATGGCTTTTCGTTTTGATCTTGAAGACCAATCTCAATCGGTAGAAATTAACACTTTAAATATTCAAGGCACACAAGGCACATCTTTTCAACTTTTGGATTTCTATATGTTTCCAAGGAAAGGCGGTTTGGCTGATTCGGAATTAGGTGTAGTTTTTGCTCAGAATGTCCCAGATGAAGCAAAAAAAACTTATGAAAAAGCACTAAAAGACATTTTTGGCAAGAAAACTAATGAAGGTATTATGGGTTTGAATAGGGCTGTCGGGCTATTTCCTGATTATTATGTGGCTTTGCATCGGTTGGGTTTGGAGCTTTATCTTTTGAAGAAATATGAAGAAGCGGTTCCATTCTTCTTTAAAGCGGCGCAAGTTAATCCGAAAAGTGCTACTTCTTTCTATTATCTGGGTAATTCTTTATATAGTTTAGGCAAGAAGGAATATAATTCTGCCGCACTCGCTGCCTTAAATGAAGCCAACAAATTAGCTCCCGCTTCGGCTCAAGTTCTATTTGTGCTTGGAAAGATCGAGCGGTCTAACGGCAATTTTGAAAACGCGGAGAAACATCTTCTTGAAGCAAAAAAAGTATCAAAGATTACTGTGCCGGAGATTCATAAAGAATTAGCTCAACTCTATAGCAACGATATGAAAAAATATAATGAGGCGGCAGATGAACTTGAAATCTACCTAAAAAATAATAAGCCGAGCGATGATGAAAAAAAAGAAATGAAAAAAGTAATCAGCGATTTACGGGGAAAAGCAAAATCTCAATCATCCAATTAATTTAGACAAATAAAACAAAAAATGTCTGGCAATCTATAATTGTCAGGCATTTTTTGTTTTTAATAAAATTAAACTGAAACCGATCAAAAAATTTGTTAAGTAAATGAGTAAAGGGAGCAATAGCATTTATCTAAATGACTATGCAACTTGATTTTACAGGAAGCCGGCTCACATGATTACTTTTATACCAAGTTGCGGAAATATAATGAATTTATTTTTGCCTCCGATAAACGCTGATTTTTCGATGATTTATCCGCGCTACCCGCGTAAAAAAGATTCTCCTCTTTTTCACGCAACTCAGTATTATACCAAGTTGCGTAAATAGGATGATGTAGAAAACGAGATGCGAGGCGGAAACGCGACTGCAAAGGATCGTGCTCAATATAACAGCACGCACCTTTGCAGTAGCGTTTCCGCCCTTTAACAACCAATTAATGTTCATTATAAAGATTATTAAAACGCAATTTAAAACGAAAA
>JBBSAX010000321.1:0-4753 GCA_038251885.1 Pyrinomonadales bacterium
ATTGCAGCTTGTGCAGATTTCTCAAGCCATCTAAAATTTGATTGATAAACAAAGCAGATATTTCCTTTAGCTAGATTTTTAGTCAAATTAAACTAAACTGGAATTCGCTTTGTTTGTCAAAAAACTGTCCGAAGTATTGATTACGAATTTCTTTAATTTCAACTTTGTCCATAGTTTTAATAATACCACTAAATTTAATTCAAACGAAGAAGCGATTAACAAGATATGGACTATTACAGCATTTTTTACTTTCCGAAAATTTTGAACACTTAGTTGTAATATTCAATAAGAAAAAGTAAAGAAAACGAACCTTTTCTTTACTCTTGGAGTTCCCAAAATTTCAATTATTTTTTCTGTAATGATAAAAGTCAACTAGTTTTAAATTCTGCTCATATTGTCTGTGTATGATCAAGCTTTAATTTTTCCATCTAAAGACGGGAATTAAAACACATTGTTTATCTTCCGACCACATTTGCCATTCGCATAAAATCTGCGATGACGGCGCGAATTTCTCCGTAGCTGTAATCTTCGCCGAGCAATTCTTTAATTGGCGAAATTCCCTGTCCCGCATCGAGTTCGATGATTGCGTTTCTTATTTTTTCGATTTTTTCTTCAGCAACCATTTCCGTAAGTTTCACTTCGCCGGTCGGGATAAATCGGACGAGATGAGTTTCGATTGTGCTTATTGCCAATTCTCTTTCACGCGCGATTTCTTCAATTGAATTTCCATCTCTGAACATTTTCAGCGAAATCGTATAAGTGCTTTCACCTTTTGAGTTTCGCTTTGTGCGCTGTTTTTTCGGCTCGCGTTTCGGATTTTTCAGATCAATGCGCGATTCGTGATTGTTTATGTCGCAATAATCTACAACAACTTGCAGAAAATCCGCGCCGTATTTGTCCATTTTAACATCGCCGACACCGGAGATTTTGAGCATTTCCGAAGTATCTTGTGGCAGAAAAGTCGCCATTTCGATCAAAGTTGCGTCGGAAAAAATAACATACGGAGGAACATTTTCACCCCGCGCAAAATCGGTTCGGAGTTTTTTCAATTCGTCGAATAATTCCTTGATATACGGATGCGAAAGTTTTGAAACTAATGAGGATTTTTTCTTTTCCTCTTTTTCGATAACTTTGAAAAGTTCGACTTTTAGCACACCTTTTAATACATCGAGACTTTTTTCCGTCAAAACAAGCGTCGGATATTGTCCTTCGGTTTGCGCTAAAAGGTCTTGCGCGATCAAATCCTTGAAATAGTCGAACCAATTATCTTTAGAAATATCCGCGCCGATGCCGTAAGTTTTCAAATTAAGATGTTCGAGCCGAATCGTTTTCGATTTCGAGCCGCGCAAGAAATCAATTAAATACGTCAAACCGAATCGCTGATCGGTTCGCGCGACCGCACTCAGGGCTTTTTGCGCGATTATTGTTCCGTCAAATTTTTCAAAAGTCGTGTTGCAATTGTCGCAATGTCCGCAATCTTCGGTTAATTCTTCATCGAAATATTTTAGTAAAAATTTTCTTCGACAAGTTTTCAAATCACCGAATTCGCCCATTTGATTAAGTTTTTTGAGCATTATTTCGGTTTGCCGCTCATTGTTTTCAACTTCGGCAAAACCTTTTAATTTAACGACATCTCCCCAACTGAAAAACAAAAGCGCGTGACTTTGCAAACCGTCGCGTCCGGCGCGTCCGGTTTCTTGATAATAACTTTCGATGTTTTTCGGCAGATCGTGATGCACGACGAAACGCACATTCGATTTATCAATTCCCATCCCGAAAGCAATTGTCGCCACAATAATTTTTGCATCGTCATTGAGAAAGAGTTCCTGATTTTTTTCGCGCTGTTCTTTCGTCAATCCGGCGTGATAAGGCAATGCAGAATATCCTTCGTCCTTTAAATCCATCGCCAAACTTTCCGTCGAAGCGCGGCTCAAACAATAAATTATTCCGCTTTCTTCGCGGCGTTCTTCGAGAAATTCGAGCAGACGCGTATAAGAATTTCGCTTCGGTTCGACCGTGTAGAAAATATTCGGACGATTAAAACTAGAAATAAAAAGTTCGGCGTGTTTGATGTTCAAACGCTCGAAAATGTCTTTGCGAACGAGTTTGTCAGCGGTCGCTGTCAGTGCGATGATCGGAATTTCGGGAAAATATTTTTTCAATTTTCCAAGCTGAATATATTCGGGGCGAAAATCGTGTCCCCAACTCGAAATACAATGCGCTTCGTCAATCGCAAACAGCGAAACATTGATGGATTCGAGAAAATTAATAAACTGTTCACCCGATTGCAAAAGGCGTTCGGGCGCAACATAAAGAAGTTTCAATTCGCCGTTTCTAACCTTTTGAAAAACTTCGGTTTGCTCACGATTCGTCTGTGAAGAATTCAAAAAAGCCGCATTCACGCCATTATTAACAAGCGCATCAACCTGATCTTTCATCAACGCAATGAGCGGCGAAACCACGAGCGTCAAACCGTCCGACATCAACGCCGGAATCTGATAACAGAGCGATTTCCCGCCGCCCGTCGGCATCAAAACGACCGCATCTTTTTTCTCCAAAACAGCCTCAATCGCCGCTTCCTGATTCATCCGAAACGAATCATAACCGAATTGATGCTTGAGAATTTCTTTTGCTTTTTTGATGTTCATTTTTAATTTTTGCCCACGAAACACACTAAAAACACGAAATTAAATACAAATAAAACCAAAGATTAATTGTTGATTCCTTCTTATTTTCGTTGTTTTCGTATGTTTCGTGGGCAATAAATCTTTTATTTCCAACTGTTTATTTCATCTTTTAGACTTTTATAGTCTTTTTTATTTCCAAATCTTTCATATTCTATTTTCGGGAAATGTCCGAAATTTATAAGCAATCCCAAGTCGAAATTAGTCGCATTCAAATAATTCATCGTTTGCGCCCGATGTTCATCAATCAGATTTGAAACAGCTTTTATCTCGACGATAATTTTATTATAACAAACAAAATCCGGCTTGAAATACTGCTCAAAAGTTTTGCCTTTGTATTCGAGTTGAATTGCCGGTTCATGCACATACGGAATCTCTTGCAGATCAAATTCGATTTTTAAACACTCGTGATAAACAAATTCGGTAAAACCGCAACCTTTCAGCTTATAAACCTCAAAACACGCGCCGATGATTTTATAGCTTTCTTCCTTGTAAATTATTTCAGCCATAATTTTTATTTGCCCACGAAACATACGAGAAAGACGAAATTAAAACATTAAAAATTTTGTATTTCTCTTTTTTCGTCTTTTTCGTGTATTTCGTGGGCAGAATTTTCTTTCAATCTTTGAGCAAGTTTCGGGATAAATTCTTTCGGTGCGTCAATTGCGCCTTTGATGTGGCGGTGATTCGTAAAATGTCCGGCGACGTAAACGCCGGAAACATTGGTTTCAAAAGTTTCTTCCGAATAAACCGGAACTTCGCCGTTTTTGTTAAATTCGGTTTTTACGCCCAAGTTTTTGAGCATCGTCAAATCCGCGTCCGAACCGATTAAAACGAAAACAACGTCGTTCGGCAAAACACATTCGTTTCCGTCTTCGTCTTCCAAAAGCACTTCCGTTTCGCGGATTTCCAAGACTTTGCCGAGAAAAAACAAATTCAAACAATGATTTTTCAACTGTTCCTGCAACGGATCGCGCACCCAATATTTAATACAGCCTTGCTTCGGATCGGTGCTTTCCCAATCTTTGCGAAAGATCGCCAAAGTCGTTTCCGCGCCTTCTTCGGCGAGAAAAAGCGCGGCTTCGCCTGCCGAATTTCCGCCGCCGACGATCAACGCTTTCTTTTTCACCCACGGATAGGTTTCCCGAAAATGATCGGAAACCTTCGGTAAATCCTCGCCTTTCACATTCAACTTTCGCGGATAATCCATCGCGCCGATGGCAAACACAACATTTTTTGCTTCATATTCGCCTTTCGCACTTTTTACAATAAAATGATTTTCTCCCAAACTTTCAACGCTCAAAACTGCTTCTTCCCATTGAACATTGAGTTCGTTGTCCAAAACAAAGCGAACGTAATAAGACAACAATTCTTCCCGAGTCGGCTTTTCCCGCGCCGGTTTCAAATCGCCTTGGACAAATTCGAGTTCATTCACAGTCGAAAAAACCGTCAACCCGACCGGATAATTGTAAATCGTATTCCCGATCAAGTTTTTTTCGAGAGCGAGATAACTTAGTCCTATCTTTTTCGCTTCGTAAGCGGCAGAAATTCCGGCAGGTCCTGCTCCTATTATAATTAGGTCTAACATTCTAATTTTTCTTTTCTCTTCTATAATCAACAAAACTCTTAACAGTTATCACAATTCCGGCAATGATAAAAATTGGTGTCAGGCAATTGAAATTTACATTATTTGAATAATTTATCTCAATAATTGGAGTAATAACAGAAAAAATGCCTATTACTAACAAAACAATACCCAAAATCAAATAATTCTTATGCCTGCTTAAATTGATTCGCTTTTTTTCTTCCGATTCCTTTTTTTCTGCAAATTCTCTCATTTCAGAAGTGATTTGTATTGAACAGAATTTACAAATATTAGTTTCCGAAGAAATAATCTGTTTACAGTTAGGGCAAGGAAAAGTTTGTGTTTCAGGGCTTTCTCATAAAAATTGAAAACAAGGCGGCAAAGAGTTATTTTTATAGTTTTGCGAAACAGAAAAGTAACCAATTATGCTGCCTTGTCAAGAAAATAGTAGAAGTTTTTTCGAGAAACTGCAACGTGCCGAAGG
>JBBSAX010000322.1:0-4730 GCA_038251885.1 Pyrinomonadales bacterium
ACGGATTAGATTTAGAGTGATTTATGTCGCGTCAGCGACAACTGATTATGATTGTTTCAGTCATCGCTGACGCGATGGAAACGACTTCTTTAACTTGAACGTGCCTTAAAAGACACGCCTAAATTCAACTTGTCGCTCTGCCACACAAGCGTATTATCATTTATTTTCAATAGTCTAGTCATAAAATTAAATTTCAATTTAAGTTACACACAAGGTAGCTTTTATGCCTTTCCGATAATAATGACAATCTTTCCGTTTCCGCTTTTTGATTCGTGGGCTTTTTGAGCTTCTTCGAGCGGGATTTCCGCCCCGATTATTGGACGAAGTTTTCCCGCGTCAACCATTTCCGCAATTTTTGTCAATGCTTCGCCGCACGGTTGGGTGAAAATAAAAGCGGCACGAACTCCGAATTCTACGGCTTTTTCCTGCGAAGGCGGCATTGCGGTTGCAACTAGAAAGCCGCCTTTTTTCAATGTTCCCCAAGAATCTTCGGTTGTTTGTCCGCCGAGAATGTCCAAAACTACGTCCATTTCTTTCACAACGTCTTTGAAACTCGTCGTTTTGTAGTCAATAACTTCGTCTGCACCGAGCGATTTGACGAGTTCGATGCCGTCGCCGGAAGCGGTTGTGATGACATACGCACCTAACGCTTTGGCGATTTGAATCGCGTTTGAACCAACTCCGCCTGCTCCGCCGTGGATTAGAATTCGTTGATTTGATTGGAGTTCAGCGGTTTCGATAGAAGTCAGAGCGGCTTGAGCCGTCATCGGCAACGAGGCTGATTCGACAAACGATAGCGTTTTTGGTTTCAGAGCAATTTGCGATTCGTCAACGGCGACGAATTCGGCGTAAGTTCCGCCTCTCGCAAATTCAGGATAACCATAAACTTCATCACCGACTTTGAATTTTGTCGCATTTTCGCCCACTTCCGCGACGATTCCCGCACAATCCCAACCTAAAACAAAAGGCAAAGGTCGCGGCATTTGGTCTTTCAAATAACCTTGCCGAATTTTCGCGTCAATCGGGTTAAATGAAGTTGCGATAACTTTTATTAAAACGTCATTTGCCAAAACGTCGGGCATTTCCGCATCTTCAAAGCGAAGCACGCTTGCATCGCCGTATTCGTGAATTCTAATTGCTTTCATAGTCTTTTAACTTTCGCACCATTCGTTGAATTTAGCGATTTTTTTCTTTATCTGAGAGATTACTAAACAAATGGGTTTAAGAATTGAACAAAACGGCTATTTTTCAAATGTGTTTTCGGCGACATTCCGAAAGTCTTTTTAAATGTTCGGGTGAAATGCGATTGGTCGGCAAAACCTGAATTCAACGCCGCATCGGTGAGCGAAAGATTGTCTTGGAGCGACGAAATAATAACTTGTTTGATGCGTTTCCAAAGAACGAATTGCGAAAAAGGCGAGCCTGTTTGTTCGGCAAAAAGATGCCTCGCACGTTCGGGCGAAAGAAACATAATTTCGGCGATTGTTTCAAGATTAAGGCTTTCCGAAAGATTCCCTTCAATAAAATTAACGGCTTTTGCGATTCGCTCATCAAAAACATTTTCGCCTGTTTGAAATTGGGTCGGCAAAATCGAACTGAAAATTTCATCGGAAAGTTGTCTGAGTTCGTCTTTTGCCAGATTCTGATTCACTTCAGAATTGATTTTTTCGAGCTGCGAATCGCTGAAAAATGGTTCAATATCCGTAAACATTTCATCGCCGAGAATTGATTTTAACTGCCAACCGAAATAGCTTTCCGCATCAATAAAATAAACGATAACGCTCGAATTTTCTGCCTGACACGAATGCGGAATATTTTGATTGACAATAAAACCTTTCTTCGCCGGATAAAAATTCCCGCCAATCGTGCAAGCAAAAGTTCCTCTAATACTCGCCACAATCTGAAAGCAATGATGCCGATGAATCTCAACATTTTTCGCGTTATGTGCCGCAAAGGAAATCACGCTTGAATTAAAATTATCATTCATTTTTCTATGTTAGTTTCATTCCATCAAACTAACAAGAAAATGATAAAATTATTTACGACAAAACGCTCGCCAAATAATGAGCGAAAAATCATCGCTAATTTTCAAAAATATGATTCATAAAAACACACTTAAATTCTTGCAAGATTTGATGTTAGACAATTCAAAAGATTGGTTTGACGAACACCGAAAAGATTATGAATTTGCGAAAAGCGATTTGTTGATGCTGACTGAAAAACTGATTGCCAAAGTTTCGGAGTTTGATGAGAATATCGCCAATGCACGGCTTGATGTAAAAAAATGTATCACGCGAATCAACCGTGATTTGCGATTTTCAAAAGACCGCACGCCGTATAAAACGGATTTCTATATCGTCTTAAACAAAGACGGCAAAAACGGTGCGGCGGCGTTTTATTATCTGCACATTGAGCCGGACAATTCTTTTGTCGGCGGCGGCGTTTATAATCCGCAACCCGAACAGCTTAAACTAATAAGAAAAGGAATTGAAGCGAATTTTGATGAATGGAATGAAACAATAAACAATCCGCAATTCAAACAGACTTTCCCAAGCGGAATTCACACTTCCGGCGTATTGTCGAAAGTTCCCAAAGGCTTTAGTCAAAATAGTTTGGCGATTGAGTTTTTGAAAATGAAAGGCTATTTTACGATGGAAAATCTAAGCGATAAAGAAATAGTTTCAAGCGAAGTTTTCGAGAAAATAATTAACCGTTTCAAAGCCTCCAAGCCTTTGGTTGATTTTATCAATAAAACTCTTGAAACAAATTGAACTTTGGCTTTGAAGAAGAACAAGCATCGGCAAGCGGAATGGCGGAAAAGGCGAAGGAATTTGCTGATAAAGGAAGTGAAATTTATCAAGGGAGTTTGCCTGACGGGGCGAAAGAGCATTATTAACATTTTTTAGATACGATCTAATGAATCACGACCGAATAATAAGCAATATCAATCGGTGGATAACACTAAAAGATGAAGAGATTGATTTTTTTATATCACGCTTGAATCATCGAAAAGTCCGCCGAAAGCAGTATGTCTTGCAGGAAGGAGATATTTGCAGGCATTATACTTTTGTCAATAAGGGATGTCTGCGGCTTTATACTGTTGATACAAATGGAATCGAACATATTTTGCAGTTCGCACCTGAAGATTATTGGGTTGCCGATATTGGCGGTTTTTATCAGGAAATTCCGACTTCGCTTTACATTGACGCTCTTGAACCGACGGAGATTTTGCAGATTTCCAAGCCTGATTTAATTTCGACATTTGAAAACTTTCCCGCTTTTGATCGGGTTTTTCGGATTATGGTCGAAAACGCTTTTGTCGGTCTGCAAAAAAGAATTTTGCAAAACATCAGTTCCACCGCTGAAGAAAGATATTTAACTTTCTTCAAAAACTATCCGCAACTCATCAACCGCCTCCCGCAAACCCAAATCGCTTCCTACATTGGCATCACGCCCGAATTTCTCAGCAAACTCCGCAAAAATTTAGCCGCGAAAAAACGATAAAAATGGAGTTGCGTCCACGCTCCGACTCAAATTCTTAATCTAGTTCAAGAATCTTTCTTAACTTAGTTTATTAAGGAACTCTTTCATTGATGGCATTCTTGAAACATCAGCAACGGCAGTTCTTTTTTAGATTTGGTGAAAACTGTCAGTTAGCAAGAAAGAAAAAGGAGTCATTTATGAAAAACGGAAGTTTTGGAAAATTTGTAACCGGGATTTTATTGGCGATTGGATTTTTGGCTGTTGTAAATGCACAGGAAACGGAAACCCGCGTTCCGGTTTTGCCGCAGGTGAAAGAACGCGGTTTTCAGGTTGATTATGCCAAAGGATATTTGGTTAAAGCGATTAAACCTAATGTTTACGTCATCACGGACGGTGCGTATCAATCAATGTTTATGACGACCGGCAAAGGCGTGATTTTGTTCGATGCCCCACCGTCTTTTGGTCAGCACATTAAAAAAGCGGTTGCCGAAGTTACGAAAGAACCTATTAACAAACTGATTTACAGCCACGCCCACGTTGACCACATCGCCGGAGTCGAATTTCTCAAAGACATTCCGAATCTGGAAATTATTGCCGAAAAGCAGGTTGCGGAGTTTTTGCGAGAGATGAAAGACCCTCGCAGACTTTTGCCAACAAAAACTTTTATCGGACAAACAAAAATTTCTTTCGGAACAGCTGAAATCGAACTCAAAAAAGTGGGGTTTCACTCAAACGAAGGCGATTTGTATATCTATCTGCCGAAACAAAAAGTTTTGATGGCGATAGACACGCTTGCACCCGGTTATGTGCCGTTTATGAATTTCGATTTGACGGTCAATATGCACGAATATTTGAAAATGTTCGACCAATTGCTGGCTTACGATTTCGATGTTTTGGTTGCGGGACATCTGACTTCGCTCGGAACTCGTCAAGACGTGGTTGATAACAAAAATTATGCGTTGGATGTTTATCAAACCGTCAAACGAATCCACAATTCCGCCGACCAAAACAAAATGGCGATGGACACGATTCAAAAATATGGTGCTGACAATAAGTTCTTGATTTTTAATAACATACTCGAACCTTTAATCGAACAAAGTTATCAGGAAATAAACTACCCCGCAGCAAGCTGACGGGGTATTAAAAGAGCCGGAGTTGTCTGTCGTCTTCCGGCTTACCTTGTTGTTTTACATAACTCTTGATCATTTTTTCTGTTCCGTGTGCGCCGACTGTGCTGACGAAATATC
>JBBSAX010000323.1:0-4725 GCA_038251885.1 Pyrinomonadales bacterium
TGGTTCGGCGCGGCGGCAAATTGGGCGATTCCGATGTTGACCGATGCGATTAAAGAAAACCGGCGTGAAGGCGCATTCCATATTTTAATGCTTCACACCGACGTTGAAGGTCATCAAACTCATCCGATTCCCGCGCTTTCGCTGGCAAATTTGAAGGAATTAAAATCGGTTACAAATTACGTCGGTTTGGGACACACGCATAAAATGTATGACATTGATAATTGGGCATTTAATCCCGGTTCGCTGGAAATCACGAAGATTGACGAATACCGCGAAACACGCGGCGCGTGGCTCGTCGAAGTTGATGAAAATTTACAGGTCAACGCGAAACATATCACCGATTACAAGCAAAGACCTTTTCAAAGATTGGGTTTTGACGTAACGGGTTATGCCGATAAAAAAGATATTACCGAACAGGTTTTGGAAAAAGTAAAACGCGAAGGTCGAGCATTCGACGAAACAACAGATTCTTCCGCGCCGATCATCGAAATAACTCTGCGCGGTCATTTAGGATTTCCGAATTCCGAACTTCAATTAAAAGAGATCCGCGAAAAAGCGCAGGAATTGACAAAAGCCTTGCACATTCGCATCAAAAATCACACTGCGCCGGTCGAATACGCGGTCGCGGCAGATGTCAGCGAAGACATTTCGCGCGAAAAACTCGAACGCCGCGTTGTCGAAGATTTGATTATTCGTGATAATCGTTATAAAACCCGCGTCGAAGAAATTGCCGAAGCCGTCGTCGGCGCAAAACGTATGGCTTTGAGCGACGAATCCCCCGAAAAGATAGTTGATTTTATCGCGCTTAAAATTGATAACGAAAAGACACGAACCGCAGATTTAATTGGATAAATTCAATTTCGAAAAATAAAACTGTAAATCATTAACTGCTAACTAAATTTATGTCCGAATCACTAGAAAAAGTTATAGGAATCAAGCATTTACCGCTATTTCCGCTGCCGCTCATTCTTTTGCCCAATGAACTGTTGCCGCTGCATATTTTTGAGCCGCGTTACAGGCAGATGCTCAAAGACATCGCGCTCGATAAAAATATTTTCGGCGTTTCTTTCTTTGATCCGAAGGAATCTTTCATCGAAAAACCCGAAACCGGAACAATCGGTTGCGCGGCGGAAGTGCGCGAAGTTCAGACAATGGAAGACGGACGCTCAAATGTTTTGACAATCGGTTTGGTGCGTTACCGTCTGATTGATTACGTTGACGCGGGCGAACCGTATTTGGTCGGTGATGTCGAGTTTTTTGAAGATTTTGAAGAAGATGAAAATTTAGTTAAACCGCTTGCCGATAAAGTTTTCGGTCTTTTTGAACGCATCGCCAAAGCCGCGCACAAACTAAGCGGCGAACGCAGTTCTTTTCCGACAATTCCGCAAGCCGAACCGGAGGCTTTGTCATTTCTCGTAACGGCAGCTTTCAATTTGGAAACCGAAATAAAATATGAACTTTTAGAACTTCGCTCAACTCATGAAAGATTGACCCGTTTGCGCGAAATCTTGGAACAAGCCGTCGTAAAAATGGAAGAAAGCGCGGAAATAAATAAAATTGCCCGGACGAATGGACATAGCAAGAAAAAACTTGATATTTGAAAAAGTGAGAAGTGAAAAATGAAACTCACTTTTCACTTCTCACTTTTTACTTCTCACCTATTTCAGAGTTTTGCTGAAAAATTCAATAACCTTCTGGTGGTAAATATTAAGTTGCTCGATTGAAGCATTGGTCAGATTATAGCCTGACGGATTAAAATCAAGTTTCGATTCGACGCTCGTGTTTTCCGCAAAACAAAGATTTAATTTATTTGTAGATTCCTGCAACTCCGGCACATCACTTCCGGCAAGCAATAAAACCTGTTTGTTTTCAACAGTTTTTGCCAGATTACAAGTCGCTTCGTGATTATAGGAATTATTGTAAAAATATAAATAAGTGCCGTAAGACGCGATTGACGATGTAACCGAAATCGCAAATGGAAAGCGTTTTTGAATCGCCGAAGCGAGAATCTGATCCGAACTCGAAGGAACGGAATCAAGTACCAAAGCCTTGATATTTTTATCCTGCGTTGCCGCTTTTAGTGCCACGAATGCTCCCATTTCCACTCCGTAAAAACCAATGCTTTCGCCGACTAGATTTTCTTGTTTGTCGGTTTTCAAACTTCGCAAATATTCAATCGAAGCCATCGCATCTTCGGTTTCATAACCGCCGAATGAAGTATTCTTTACAAGTGGTTCGGTGCCGTGTCCGCGCAAATCGGGCATTAAAATCGTGAAATTTGTTGATTCACTGATTTTTACGCCCAAATCTAAAATGTGCGAACGGTCTGTGCCATAGCGATGTAGCAAGATTACTGCAGGCGCACCTTCCGTGCCTTTCAGAAGCCAGCCGCGAGCCATCGTGCCGTCGTGATTTGTCCACGTTTCATCGGTAATTTTTGCGCCGCGTGTGCTTAATTGCCCGTATTTTTCAGGCGTTACGAGATATGGCGCAGGTTTCGGCTGTGAAACTATGTGAACGAACCACACGGAAGCCACACCCAAAGCCAGCGCAACTAACATTACAACCGGAAAGAAAAGTCCGAAAAAACTTTTAAAAAGACGTTTAGTTTTTGCCATAATTTTTTAGAATTGGAATTTTTAATCTGTTCGATTAAAAAGAGATACAACTTGAATTTATTTTCGAGAGTCTTAAATTTAGTCCTTAGAAAAAAAGAACTTTTGGTAAGCTGTCTAAAATGTTACCATAAACGACAGCTATTTTGGAAGAGTTTAATTGAATTATGAAAATAAAAATTTCCGCCGTTTTTCTTGCGATTTTCACTTTTTGTTTTGTAAGTTTCGGACAAACTATTGCAATTAATAAACAGAAATCCGAAAGCAAAGCAATCTCAAAAACACAATTTTTCCCTCTCTCAGACTTAAAAGAAGGAATGAAAGGCACAGCGCGAACCGTTTTTCGCGGTAATGAGCCGGAAGAATTTACGGTCGAGATTTTAGGCGTTGTTCCCGGCGCGGTCGGTCCGAAACAAGATATGATAATCGGTCGTCTGAGCGGCGGAAATGCCGAAAGAACGGCGGTTTTTGCCGGAATGAGCGGTTCGCCCGTTTATATTGACGGCAAGCTCGTCGGCGCAATCGCTTACAGTTTTCCTTTTTCCAAAGAACCGATTTGCGGAATCACGCCCATTGAGCAAATGATCGGAATTTTCGAGAACAGCAAACCGCTGACAACTGAAGCAAAAGAACCGCGTTCATTTTCTTTCAGCGAACTGGCGATGACCAATACGAATTCCCTTCTTCCCGAAAATGCCGGATTTTCAAATCAACTTTTCGCCAATGTCAGTTCAAATTCTGCGCTTGTTCCATATTTAGGTCAGACCTTTCAACCAATCGCTACACCGATCAGTTTCAACGGATTTTCGCCCATAACATTAAAGGTTTTTGAAAAACAACTTTTGGCTGTCGGCTTAATGCCGGTCGCTTCGGTCGGCGGTTCTGCACCGATTTCGGCTTTGAAAAAAGCTGATGAAACGACTCTGCAAGGCGGCGATTCGGTTTCGATGCAATTAACGCGCGGCGATTATTCGCTTGCTGCCGCCGGAACAGTAACTTACCGCGACGGCGATAAAATTTATGCCTTCGGTCATCCGTTTTTGAGTTTGGGAATTTCCGATTTGCCGATGAGCGAATCAAGTGTTGTCACAGTTATTCCCAATTTAAATAATTCATTCAAACTTGCTGTTCCTGGAGAATTGGTCGGAAGTATGACACAAGACCGCGCGACAGGAGTTTTCGGTAAACTCGGACAATCGCCGAAAATGATTCCCGTTCAGTTAAATCTCGTAACCAGCCGAAATCAAAAGCAAACTTTAAATTTTGAAGTCGCCAGAGATGACAGTTTAACGCCGCTTCTTGTAAATATCGGGATTTATAATTCATTAGTCGCCAACGAACGCGGAATGGGTGATTCGACGATTGAAATCAACGGTGAAATCAATCTTAAAGGTCAAAATCCGATTAAAATTGCCAATCGTTTTTCCGGCGGAAGTGCCACCCAATTCGCTTCGCTTTCGGTCGCACTTCCTGTCAACGCGATTTTGAACAGCCGCTTTGATAACGCGGAAATCAGTAAAATCACGTTGAACTTGAATACAATTGACGGCAGTAAAACCGCGAATCTCGAACGTATTTCCCTTGATAAAACACAGGTCAAAGCAGGTGAAACCGTCGAAGTGAACGCTTTTGTCCGAACCGATACGGGCAGAGTTTTCACGCAAAAAATTCCCGTGCAAATTCCGGCGAATACACCGACCGGAAAATTGAATATCACAGTCGGCGACGGCAATATGATTCAGCAAACCGCGCTTTCAAAACAATTTGTTCCGCAGGATTTGAGCGAACTTGTAAAAACTATGAATGAAATGAAAAAAAGTGACCGACTTTACGTTCAGATCAATCGCGTGACAAACGGTGCGATCATCGGCGCAAACGAAATGCCGAATCTGCCACCGTCGGTTCTCGCTACGATGAACAACAACCGCACCGCCGGAGGTTTTACGCCGACCGTACAAACCGTTTTGACCGAACAGGAAGTCGCTCCGGCAGAGTTTTTGATTTCAGGTCAGCAGACTTTGCAGATTGAAGTAGTTAAGTAGTTAGTGGTTAATAGTTAGTTGTTGGTTGTTGGTTGTTGGTTGAAAGCTAATTTCTTTCCAACCAACCA
>JBBSAX010000324.1:0-4629 GCA_038251885.1 Pyrinomonadales bacterium
AAACTATTTTTTAACCCCGAAAAGCGGCTGACCGTATTCGACCGGCTGACCGTTTTCAACATAAATTTTTACAACTTCACCCGAAACTTCCGCCTGAATCTCATTCATCAGTTTCATTGCTTCTACGATACAAACAACCGTATCGGCGGAAACATTACTTCCTTCTCTAATATACGGGTCTTTATCCGGTGATGGGGAACTGTAAAAAGTTCCGACAATCGGCGAAGTTATTTGATGTAGATTTTCTTCTGCAACTGTTTCAACCACCGCTTCCGATTTTGATTCGACAGTTTGCGGTATTGGAGCAGAAACTTGGTGAACATTTTGATATGGTTGAGCCTGAACAATTTGCGGTGCCGGATTTTTAGTCAACCGAACTCTAATATTTTCGTTTTCAAATTCAAAATCAGTAAATCCGTGTTCTGTAACGAGTTGAGCAAGTTCCTGCAATTCATCCATATTAAAAGAAGGTTTTGCCGTTTTTCCTGCACTCTTTACCGCAGTTTTTTTGCTCGTTTGTTCTTTTTTATCTGCCACTTTAGCTGAACCTGCGTTTTCACTCATTTTGAAATTGCTCCTCCATCCTCTTAACCTTTTGCCGCTAATTCGTATGGGTTATCAACTAATTCTATTACAGCCATTTCAGCATTATCACCACTTCGTCTGCCTAACCGGATAATTCGCGTATAACCACCGTTGCGGTCTTTATAACGAGTTCCGAGTTCGTCGAAAAGACGTTTGACGGCTTTTACGCCCGCCGTTCTTTCGATCGGCTCTTTCGGCGTTCCTTTTGCTCCGCGAAAACGGCTCTGTTCTTTTTTAAAGTTATGATTTCCGGCGTGGAAATATTTCGCCGCCTGACGACGCAGATGAACTTTTTTGATCGCCGCATCATCACCGCTGATATTTTCAGCTTTTTTTGCCAATGTTATTACTTTTTCGACAAACGGACGAAGTTCTTTCGCTTTTTGAATGGTTGTAACAATGTGTTCTTTGTCAGCGTTGATCAAAGAAGTCGCCATATTTCGCAACATTGAAATTCGATGTTCCGTCGTTCTGCCTAATTTACGATGTGCTTTTAAGTGTCGCATAATTCTGTAAGTTCCAAGTTCCGAGTTCCGAGTTCCGAGTTTTTATAGACGTAAAACTTGGAGTTTACAACTCAAAATTAATATCCGAAGCAAATAAAAATAGTTTGTAGTTTATCGAAATTATTAAAATTTACTTAAACCCGCTATTTTCACGTAAAAAGTTTTACCTTTTATCTTTTAACCTTTTACCTTTACAAATCTCTTCCGCCCGAACCGGGAATCGGATTGCCTTGCTCGTCGAAATCCATACCGAAGTCCAAGCCCATTCCGTGAAGCATATCCTTGATTTCCGTCAAAGATTTTTTACCGAAATTTTTAGTATTGAGCATATCTTTTTCGCTGCGGCGAATCAGATCACGAATCGAGCGAATGTCAGCATTTTTCAAACAATTGTATGAACGAACTGAAAGCTCGAGTTCATCAACTGAACGATCTAATAAGTCATTCCGAAGAAGCGGCGGACGCGCAATATCTTCAAATTTGAAATCTTCTTCTTCTTCTTCAAAATTAATGAAGATTGACATATGATCTTTGACGAGTTTTGCTGCCAAACCGATTGAATCTTCAGGTTTTACAGAACCGTCCGTCCAAACTTCAATCGTTAATTTATCAAACTCGGTGTTCGAACCTTGACGGGTTTTTTCAACGCCGTAATTGACTTTTTTGATCGGCGTGTGAACCGAATCAATCGGAATGTAACCAACCGAAAGGTCTTCGTCATTATTAAATTCGGCAGAAACGTAGCCGCGTCCTTTTTGCAGACGCATTTCGATATTTAATTCTCCACCTGCACTGATCGTCGCAAGATGAACTTCCGTATCGAGAACTTCGACATCGCCATCGTGTTCAATATCTGCACTGGTAACTTCGCCGGACCCACTCTTACTGATGGTCAAAGTTTTAGGACCTTCGCTGTGCAGTGTGAACGGAATTTGTTTGAGATTCAAAATAACGTCGGTCGCATCTTCAACCACCCCTTTGATGGATGAAAATTCGTGTTCAACCCCTTCGATTTTTACTGCTGTAACTGCCGCACCTTCAATTGATGAAAGAAGGGCGCGACGAAGCGAATTGCCAATTGTCGTGCCGAACCCACGCTCAAAAGGTTGTGCATAAAATTTCCCGTATCGCTCGGTTAAAGTTTCTGACTCAACCTGTAGGCGACTTGGCATTTGGAAATCTGTCCAATTATTGTTTTGTGTCATATCTGTCTTTTTATAAAAAGTTTCTTTAAAACAAAGGACAACCGAAAGGCAAAACACACTTGAAAAACCAAACGATTTTGCCCAACGGAACTAATAAAACTACTTACTGTAAAGCTCAACAATTAACTGTTCGTTAATATTTGCGTCAATATCTGCGCGTGTCGGAAGAGCCGAAACAGTTACACTCAACTCACCCGGCGATGTTGAAATCCAAACCGGACGACCGCGACCGCCGGATGTTTGCCAAGCACCTTCAACGTGTGGGTTATTGTGACTTTTGCTCTTAATACTCACAATATCACCGACTTTTACTTGAAATGACGGAATATCAACTTTACGTCCGTTGACTTCAATGTGTCCGTGATTTACAAGTTGCCGCGATTGACGGCGGGAAGTAGTAAATCCGGCACGATAAACCGTATTATCAAGTCTGCGCTCAAGCATAAACAACAGATTTTCACCCGTAATGCCCTTTTGACGCGATGCTTTTTCGAAGTAATTGCGGAATTGTTTTTCAAGCACGAAGTAAATGCGCTTGACCTTTTGTTTTTCCCGAAGCTGCAAACCGTAACCGGCTAATGCTTTACGTCTTCTGTTTGCGCCGTGTTGCCCGGGCGGATTTGTTCCGCGTTTTTCAATCGCACAAGACGGCTTAAAGCACCGATCACCTTTTAGAAATAATTTTCCACCTTCGCGGCGGCACAATCGGCACACCGCATCTCTATATCTAGCCATAATATTTTTTTTGCTTCCGACAATAAAATGATTTTGGATTCTAAATTTCGTATTTTGGATTATTTATAATCCGCATTTACAAAATTCAAATCGGCTTTTCATTGTTTGACGAAAAAGTTTACGGGAAATTATAAAAACTTTCCCTTCATCCTTTTGATAATTTAAATTAATTTTCAAAGTTTACCGGATTTCAGTTTTTTCAATCCAAAATCCAAAATCCAAAATCTAGAACCCAAAATTGTCAGACCCTTCTGCGTTTCGGGGGTCGGCAACCGTTGTGCGGAACAGGCGTTGTATCTCTGATCGAAGTTACACGAATTCCGGCATTATTAATTGCACGAATTGCCGATTCACGACCGCCACCCGGACCTTTGACGCGAACTTCAACTTCGCGCATTCCGACATCTTGTGCTTTGCGAGCAACTTCACTCGCTGCTTGCTGTGCAGCAAACGGAGTTCCTTTACGCGAACCGCGAAAACCGCGTGCGCCGGAAGATGACTGTGCAATCAGGTTCCCTTGCGTATCTGTGATCGAAATCAGCGTATTATTAAATGATGCCGCAATATGAACGATTCCTGACGCAATGTTTTTCTTTTCTTTCTTGCGAAAAGTCTTTTTCTTACCCGTCGTCTTTGCTTTTACTTTAGCCATATTCTTTTAGTCCTTTGTTATTAGTCTTTTGTCATTAATTAGTTGATTGAAATGTAAAATTTCGTTTTAATTTCAACTCACCAAAGACAAATGACTAATGACAAATTATTATTTTTTACCCGGTGCTTTTTTCTTCGCCACGGCAGCTTTACGCGGTCCTTTACGTGTTCGCGCATTTGTACTTGTTCGCTGTCCACGAACGGGCAGACCACGACGATGACGCAATCCGCGATAACAACCGATGTCCATCAAACGCTTGATGTCCATTTGAACGCGCTTACGCAAATCACCTTCAACCAGACCTTGAGTTTCTAGGATCGAACGAATTTTTGTTAATTCATCTTCGCTCAAATCTTTGATTTTTGTATCAATATTGATGTCAGCTTCTTCCAAGATAGCTGTTGCGCGCGGTTTTCCGACACCATAAATGTATGTCAAACCGATCTGCGCTCTCTTGTTTGGTGGTAAATCAACACCTGATATACGAGCCATAATTTCTCCAATTATTCAATATATTTAAAATTATCCTTGACGTTGTTTGTGTTTCGGATTTTCACAAATCACACGAACAATACCTTTACGATGAATAACTTTGCATTTATCGCACATCTTTTTTACGGAAGGACGAACTTTCATAACTTTTCCCTCAATCTTTATTTATAGCGATATGTAATCCGCCCGCGACTCAAATCATATGGCGAGAGTTCAACAAGAACTCTGTCGCCGGGCAGAATACGAATAAAATTTTTCCGCATCTTACCGGAGATATGCGCTAACACTTGATGTTGATTGTTTTCGCATTCAACCTTAAACATCGCGTTTGGCAGAGTTTCCAGAACTGTTGCTGTAACTTCTATCGCTTCTTCTTTTGACATAAACTATAAAGCCCAATTTCTTTCTTGATGGACAAACCGTAAATGTTACCTTTATTTTTCCGATAAATCAA
>JBBSAX010000325.1:0-4566 GCA_038251885.1 Pyrinomonadales bacterium
CTTTCTCGTATTTTTGATGAGCGAATCGAGTTTGTTGCGATGCATAATCAACTGTTTGGATTCCTGATCTTTTTCAATCGAATGTTCGGCTTCCATAATCAAAAGCTCGATTTCATCGGGTGCAAGTCCCGAAGAAGGCGTTATCTGCATCGCTTGTTCGAGTCCGGTCATCTTGTCTTTTGCCGAAACATTGACAATGCCGTTCGCATCAATTTCAAACGAAACTTCGATTTGCGGCACGCCGCGCGGTGTGGGCGGAATACCGACGAGTTCAAATTTTCCAAGACTGCGATTTCCGCTGGCAATCTCGCGTTCACCTTGTAAAATATGGATTTCAACCGATTGCTGATTGTCAACAACCGTCGTAAATGTCATCGAATTTTTGAGCGGAATCGTCGCATTTCGGGAAATTAATTTAACAAAAATTCCTCCACGCGTTTCTAATCCCAAACTCAGAGGCAAAACGTCCAAAAGAACAATATCCTTGACATCGCCCGTTAAAACGCCGCCTTGAATTGCCGCGCCCATCGAAACAACTTCGTCGGGGTTGATCTCCGTCGAAGGTTCTTTACCAAAAACTTCCGTGACGGTTCGAGTGATAATCGGCGAGCGCGTCTGTCCACCGACGAGAATAACTTTATCAATATCTTCAGGTTTAAGTTTCGCGTCCCAAAGGGCTTTCTGGCACGGTTCAACCGAAGATTCAACTAAATCTTGAACTAATTCCTCAAATTTCGTTCTGGTTAAAACGGTGTTGATATGTTTCGGTCCGGTTGTATCCGCCGCGATAAACGGCAAGTTAATGGTCGTTTCCGCAACCGAAGAGAGTTCGCATTTGGCGCGTTCCGACGCTTCTTTAAGACGTTGCAAGGCAAGTCTGTCTTCCTTTAGATCAATGCCGTTTTCAACTTTGAAATCTTCGACTAACCAATTTATCAAACGCTGGTCGAAATCTTCGCCGCCTAAAAATGTGTTACCGGAAGTTGAAAGAACCTCGAAAACACCATCGTTGATTTCCAGAATCGAAATATCGAATGTTCCGCCGCCAAGGTCATAAACCGCGACTTTTTCACTTTTCTTTTTGCCGAAACCGTAAGCAAGCGCGGCGGCTGTCGGTTCGTTAATGATTCGTTCGACTTCGAGACCGGCGATTTTTCCGGCATCGCGCGTCGCTTGTCGTTGCATATCATCGAAATAAGCCGGAACGGTAATAATTGCTTCGGTAATTCTGCATCCCAAAAATTCTTCTGCCGCGAGTTTCAATCGCTGAAGCAGAATAGCCGAGATTTCCGGCGGGCTGTAAGTATGATCCATCACGCGAATATGAGCGTCGCCATTCGGAGCTTCGACGATTTCAAACGGCACGGTCAGACGCATTTTCTCGACTTCCGGCGAATCAAATTTTCGCCCGATCAATCGTTTAACAGCAAATAACGTATTCGCCGGATTCGTCATTGCCTGACGTTTGGCAATCTGCCCGACAAGCCGTTCGTCTTTGTCCGTAAAACCGACCACGGAAGGCGTTGTTCTGCCGCCTTCTTTATTCGATATTATTTGAACCGTTCCGCCTTCTAAGACGGTTACACAACAATTAGTTGTGCCTAAATCTATGCCAATTACTTTGCTCATATTTTTCAAGTCCTGCGGGAGAAAATTGTCTGATGGATAAATTGATTTAAACTGAAGGATTTTCGGAAAGTGAAGTTCCGGGAGATGAATTTAAGGAGGTAGAAACCTTAACCATTGACGGGCGAATTACTTTTTCGCCCAATAAATAACCGCGTAAAAGCTCGTCTATAACGGTATTAGACGGAAACTTATCGGTTTCCTCCGTAGCTACGGCTTCGTGAAAATGCGGATCAAACTGTTCACCGACAGAGTTTATCGGTTTAATTCCCATTTCCATTAAAACTTCTTTTAATTGTTGATTAACCAACGCAACTCCGTCAAAAAACTGCTGATAATCGGGAGTTTTTTCGCTTATTAGATTTACTGCCGAATTCATCGCGCGATTCAGATTATCAAGCACGGGAAGTATTTCCATCGCTAAATTGCCGAGTTGAGTATTAAAAATTTCGCTTCTATCGCGTTCCGTGCGTTTTTTATAATTATCGAAATCCGTCTGGCGACGACGCGATAATTCAAATAACTCCGTGCGGTCGGATTCCATTTTTGAAATCTTTCCTTTTAAAAGAGTAACCTCTTTAACCAAACGCGTAATTTCTTTTTCCAGTTCGGAAGCCTGCTCATCGCTGATAAAATCAACCGGCTCAAATCTCTCAATCGGCTCAATCGAAGAAATTGTATCTCCAATCATTTCATCCTGAATAAATTCTTCGATTGCCATATCATCGTATTCGGAATCTTCGATTTCGATAACTGTTTCCGGAGAAATATGAAGGTCTTTTTCCCGCGCTTCGAGTTCCTTGATGAAATCATCAATCGTTGCTAAGTCGTCCATTTCTATTTCTTCCGAAAACTCTTTCATATTTTCGGGGTTATTATTGGAATTCATTTATAGTTTTTTTGCCGAAATTCGAGCCGGAAGCTAAAATTTTTGCGTGTCTTTTGTCATTGTATTTTCGAGAATTTTTGCCACGTAACTGACAATTGAAATCATTCTCGCGTATTCGATCCGGGTCGGTCCCAAAACGCTCAAAGTGCCGAGCGTTTCACTATCGCCGTAGCGATAAGGTGCTGTGATCAATGTGCAATTTTGCAAAGATGCCGTAGTATTTTCGCTGCCGATAATAACCTGCACATTTCCTTTCAGAGTGTGATCTTGCTCGATACATTCGGTCAAAATCTGCACGAAGCGCGATTTTTCCTCGATTGTTTTGAGCAATTCCCTGAGTCGTTCGAGATCGGCAAAATCGCGTTTATTCAAAATATTTGAAGTTCCGTCAACATAAACTTCACCCAGCGTATCTTCATCGCTTTCGATGCTTTGAGAGCAAATAATCATTGCTGTTTGCAATAATTTGTCGAAAAGCGCGGTTTCTTCGTGCATCAATTTAAGAATCTGTGCGCGAATTTCCGCTAAAGACTTGCCGGAAAATTCCGTATTCAGATACCGCGCCGTGCGGTTAAGTTCATCGTTTGTAAAGGAATCTTTCAAACGAATGATCTTGTTATGCACGATATTCGGCGCGGAAACCAGAATTACAAGAATTCTTTTATCCGACAAATTGACGAATTCGATATGCTGCATTCTGTCTTTTGCCAACGAAGGCGAAACGACGATGCCGACATTTTGAGAAAGAGCCGAAAGAAGCTGCGAGGTTCTTTCCATAATTCTGTCCGGTGCTTCGCGCCATTCATTTTCCGTAACTCCGAGTTCGCGGTTGATCATCCGCAAATCTTCGTTGGAAATGCTCAAAACACCTAACAAATTATCAACATAAAAACGGTAGCCTTGATCGGTCGGAACTCGTCCGGCTGAAGTATGCGGTTGCTCAAGCAATCCCAAATCTTCTAATTCGCCCATTACATTGCGAATCGTCGCCGAACTCAAACCCGTAGCATTTGCAAATTTCTCCGCAATTACCTTTGAACCGACAGGTTCGCCCGTTATCAAGTGTTCGTTAATGATGGCGGAGAGAATTATTTGCCCGCGAGCATCAGGAACCGATGTTCGCGCTTCAAATCTTTGATTTGTTTCACGGGCAGACATTTTTTCTCTTGTGAGTTTTGATGCACACCACTCAAAATCGGTATGCTTATGCCATTAATTGAATAGCATTTTCCAAAGTAATATGTCAAGAAATATTCGTTAAACTTGGATAAACATCATTAATTTTGTTAAAAATTTGCCGATTTATTAAATATTACAAAAAATACTTACCAAATTTTGGGTTGAAATCTCTGATAAATACAAAATGATGTAAAATATCCATAAATGTAGAACAAGTCAGAACCATCTGCGGTAGCGGATGGTTGAACACAATAAAATTGAATGATTATATTAAAGATTCAAGTTGATGACCTTAAACCGTCCGCTACCGCAGACGGTTCTAACCTTTATATTTTATGACAGAAAAATTGTCAAAAATTAAAAATCTTTACGAAAATGTTTTTGATTCACTCAACGGGACAAAACCCGTTCCTGAAATCAGCGTTCGTTTTTATCCGTATATCGGCATCAATCATACAATTCGCGTCCGCGATGGCAAAGTTTTCGTCCGGCTTGCCGAAATTTGCAAAGACGCGCCGCTTGAAGTTCAAGAATCTCTGGCTTTTATTCTCGTCGGAAAACTTCTTCGGAAAAGAATTTCTCCGAACATTTCAAAAGTTTATCGTGAATTTTCAAAAACTGCCGAACTGCGCGAAAAAGCCATCGAAAATAAACGCACCAAAGGTAGAAAAATAATCACGACTTCAAAAGGCAAATTCTACGATTTAGACCAAATTTTCGAGCGTTTGAACTTACTTTATTTCAATAACAAAGTGAAAAAACCGACACTTTCGTGGTCAAAAGCAAAAACTTTCAGAATCTTAGGACATCACGATGCAACGCACGAAACGATTATCATCAGTCAATCTTTAGACGACAAAAAAGTTCCGCTA
>JBBSAX010000326.1:0-4522 GCA_038251885.1 Pyrinomonadales bacterium
GATTCGGTTTCAGCCATCAATCAAGCCGGACTCGCCGACAAAATCTCGCATATTTCTACGGGCGGCGGCGCGACTTTAGAGTTTCTTGCCGGCGATGAACTTCCGGGCGTTGCGGCTCTAGATGATAGATAATATTTCCTTTGGTTGAGTATTGTTATGTAGGTCGAAGTTTATTGCAAATGTGCGAAAAATCGTTTATTTTCAATCCAGATATAAGGTTATATCCCGAATAATTCCGTATAATCCACGAAATTTGTGCATTATCAAGAAAGATTCCGTATAATACACAAATTTTGGTAGTTATCCCGAATGGTTCGGGATAATCAATAGTTGGGTGCTTTCTTGGTTAATCCGAAATAATCAGTTTACTCAAGGACTATTTTAATGTTTCGTTCAGGGCAACAAATTGGAAGTTACATTCTCGTTCAGCGAATCGGACGCGGTGGGTTTGGTGAAGTCTGGCTTGCCGAACGCCGCACTAAATTTGTTACAACCAAAGTTGCCGTTAAACTTCCGCTTGATGAACAAATTGATGCTGAAACCATTAAGCTAGAAGCAACTCTTTGGGAACAGGCAAGTGGGCATCCAAACGTGCTTCCAATTATTGATGCTGATGATTACGATGGGCAAATTGTAATTGTTAGCGAATATGCGCCGGACGGTTCTCTTGAACTACTTTTGGAAAAAACTAACGGAACATTGCCAATTAGCAAAGCCGTTGAATTAACAATTGGTATTTTGAGTGGTTTGGAATTTCTGCATTCACGCCAAATTATTCATCGAGACATTAAACCCGCTAACATTCTCCTGCAAGGCGACACGCCGCGTTTGACGGACTTCGGAATTTCCCGCGCGATGAAAACAACCTCGAACAGCAAGAATATTGCGGGAACTCCTTTTTATATGTCGCCGGAAGCGTTCGACGGCAAGCGCACTGTGCAAACGGATATTTGGTCTGTCGGAGTGATTTTATATCAAATGCTGTCGGGTAAACTACCGTTTTCACAGAGCAGTCAAGGCGAACTGCTGGCGGCGATTATAATGCGTGAGGCTGAGCCATTGCTTTCATCTATTCCGCCGGAACTGCGGCGAATCGTGATGAAGGCAATAGCCAAACAATCCACAGAACGTTATCAAACAGCCCGCGAGATGCGCGATGATTTACAAAGTTTTTTGCTTAAAGTCTCGCAAAACGATTTTCAAGCTACTCAACCGATGATTGAATCAAGTCAATTATTCTCGCAAGCCACAGAGAAAATGCCCATTCCATTTCAGCAAACGGCAAAGCAAGAACCGAATCAAACTCATCAACCGATCCTTGTCAAAGAATCCATAAAAATCGAAACAAAGCCGACCAAAAATCTTCAATCCAAGAAATTTTTGGCTTTTGCTGTTGCCGCACTACTATTGCTGTCTGTTGTCGGCGGCGGTTATTATTTGATGCGCGACGCGGAAAAAATATCTTCGACGACAAATCAAAATCCTCTTGAAAATTTGGAGGATATTCAGCCAATTACCTTTCTCAAAAACGGTAAATATGGTTTTAGCGACATCAATAAGAAACTGATAATTGAAGCCAAGTATGACGATGCTTATTTGTTGTCAGAAGGCTTAATTCGGGTAATGCTCAATAAAAATGGGGTTTCATTGATAAAACGGGAAACACAGTAATTCCGCTCAAGTTTGAAGATGCTGACGATTTTGAAGAAGGTTTATCGGCTGTCAAACTCAACGGCAAGTATGGTTTTATTGACAAAACGGGAAGTGCTGTTATTCCTTTCAAATATGATGAAGCAAGTGATTTCTCAGAAGGTTTGGCAGGCGTTAAGTCTAACGGCGAACTCAGTTTTATTGATAAAACGGGCAAAGTCGTAATTTCGCTCAAATATGATGACAATTCCAGATTTTCCGAAGGCTTGGCACTCGTTAAACTAAACGGTAAGTTCGGCTTTATTGATAAGAGCGGAAAGTTAATCATTCCGCTTAAATATGATGCTACATCTTCATTTAAAAATGATTTGGCAAAGGTCTCTCTAAACGGCAAATACGGTTTTATTGATAAAATAGGCAAGATTGTTATTCCATTAAAATATGAGAATGCAAGCGGTTTCTCGAAAGAAGGTTTGGCTGGCATAAAACTTAACGGAAAGTGGGGTTTTATTGATAAGATGAACAATATTGTCATTCCAATCAAATATGAAGATTTTTCTGCATTTGACACACCTCCTACTTTTTCTGAAGGCTTAGCTAATGTCAAACTTAATGGTAAGTGGGGTTTTATCGACACAAAAGATAATCTCATCATCCCATACAAGTATGAAACTGCAAATCCACCGGATAAAAGTTCTCTGGCAGGCGGAAGACTTAATAATGAATGGTTTTATATTGGCAGAGACGGCACAGAATATTACGAGCCGTGATAATAAGTCGCACCCAACAATTTGATGGATGTGAGGGCGAAACAACGACTTTTTTGATTGGCTTGTCCGTTAAACTTTAGGGAACTTGGCAGCGGTTTCGCCCCACTTCATCTCAATGGTTATAATAACAAATGCAAATCAATAATATATTTCTACAAATTTTGTTCTCATACAGTCGTATTGCAAAGAAGCGCGGGATGGTCTTTCGATAAACCACCGGATTTTATTCTAATTATTCAGACTTCTTTCGCAAAAGAGGTATCAAAATTCCGTAATAGTTTTATCAAATTTATAAAACTGTTGAGAGAAAATTTATGGATATAACCAAAATTCCCGGAATAATGCGAAAGAAGAATTGGACGGAAGGTGCGCGGATAATGGAAGCGTGGTTTAATCGTCCGCCGGTTATTAAACCTGCTTACAGCACGCCGCCGCATTTTATTGATATTGATTGGGCTCTGGGTTTTTCAGCCGCTAAAAATACTTACAACGAAATAATCAACGAAACAGTCTGGGCAAATGACGCGGCTAAAAAAGAAATTAAAAGATGGCTGACAAGACAGAATTTGCTCAATGAGTCAAAAAATAATTTCGGTGATCTGACAAAATCCGCGCCTGACCTCGAAAGCGATTATGTAAACTACAGGTCTGTCGGAAGTTATCTTTATTATTACTACGATTATTATTATTACAGCGGAATGAACGATTTGACGGCGACGCTCGGCAGGTTTGTTTTGCGTGTGGCAATTGCCGGAACTGTCGAACCGACAAGTATTATGAATCAGCATAAAGTTACGGTAAATGAAATCGGCATATATGTTCGGGATACGTATGATTTTGAAGGCGATCAAAGTTTGGGTTACTGGGATGAATCCGATAATTCGGTAAGTTATCTGAATCCTTTGGCGGGCGATCACGTTACAAACGAAAGTTTTCGTGATTGGCGAAGCGCAAACGGCAAAGGCGGCGATTTTTTAGTATATTCAAATGTAAAAAGATTAACAGTTCTGAGTCCGACGGTTATTCTTATATGATATTGATTAGTAAAAAAATAAAAATTGTAAAATTTCTGCCTGTCATCATTTTACTTTTATTAATTTCGAGTCAATTTGGGTGTGGAAAAATGGAAGAATACGCAACATTTAATAGTCCCGACGGAAAATATAAAATCGTCGTAATGAAAACATCTTCATACTTTGGAAAATCTCCCGGTCAAGGCGGCGATTCGCCCGGAGAAGTACGGCTCGTTAATAAAAACGGGGATATTTTACAAAAAAAGGACGTTGAAATGGTTCAACTTGTCGAAAACGTCGAATGGTCTGAGAAAAATGTTTATATAAAGTTGGTTGCTGATTGGGATTTGCCTGAATAGATTTTATAATTAATTCTCACAAAATGAAAAAATTGGCTTGGGTGACAGATATTCATTTAGACCGTTTGACCGAACGCGATTATGCCGAATACAAGGAATATTTACGGGAGCTAAATCCTGATTGCTTGATAATTTCAGGTGATATTGCCGAAGGAGAATTCGTTTGTAAATCGCTCAAGGATTTTAATGATTCTCTAAATTTTCCGATCTATTTCGTGTTGGGAAATCACGATTTTTATTTTAGCGGCTTTGCCGAAGTTGAAGATAAAGTTCGGGAATTGGTGAAAAAATCCGAAAACCTTTTTTGGTTAAGCGAATCGGGAATTGTTCAATTAAATGATTCGACAGCATTAATCGGGGTTGAAGGCTGGGGCGATGCTCGAAACGGCACTTTGAATTTGAGTGAGGCTTCGAGCAGAGATGTTTTGTCAATCGCCGATTACAAAGGTTTAAGCAGAGAGAGAATCAAGGAATTATTGACTTCAAAAGGTGGTAAATATGCCCGAATTCTGCGACCTGTTTTGCTCGAAACCGTTAAAAACTATCAAAAGATTATTTTTGTAACTCACCTTCCACCGTTTGTCGAAGTCTGTTTTGACCGCAGTTTGAGGATTTGCGGAGAATTTAAATTACCATTTTATACCTGTAAGGCAATCGGTGATATGCTTTTAGAAGTGATGACCCAAAATCCTTTGTGTCAAATGACTGTTCTTTGCGGACACACACACGA
>JBBSAX010000327.1:0-4507 GCA_038251885.1 Pyrinomonadales bacterium
CGGTGATATTGAAGCAATAATGCCTTCGATGGGGCATAAAAGTAGGTTAAATAGTTTTTGTTTCACACATAAATTCTACTTCCTCTTGCTTTTATGCTCATTTAATTTTCAATCAGCAATTTCTATACCGCTCAGTAATGACTAAATCTAATTTGCTTGTTAAATCTTGTGCGGTGAGTGGTCGCCCTATGAATTGGCAAAAGCGTTGTGCGAAGGTTTGGAAAGAAATCAAATGATGTTCGGAAAAATACCGAAAAAACAAAAATAGTGAAGGGTAAACGTAAAACTTGTTTATCATTCACTATTTTTTGAAAAATCTTTCGCTGTTAAATCAAAAAATTTCAACCGACTTTTGCAACTTCGGCAACTTTTTCTTTATCTTTAACCTCTTCATTTTCAGGTTTTTTCGATATAATTCCATCGGTCGGTTTGTTCGCGTAATCATTAGATGTTTTTTGTTTTTCAGATTCTGCTTTGCGTTTTTCAAGATTTTCCTGTGCTTTAAGCATACCGCAACTGCCTTCGAGAATCGCGCCGTCTTCGATCACAAGTCGCGGAGTTTGAATATTTCCGGCAACACGCGCCGTTCGTCCGAGTTCCAATCTTCCGGTTGCAATAATATCCCCATTGACCGTTCCGTTGATGACCGCTGCCGCAACCTTGATATTTGCATCAACCTGTCCGGTCGAACCGACAATCAAAGTTCCGTCTTTTGATGTAATGCTTCCGGTCAGATGTCCGTCAATCCGCAACATTGCTTGAAAATTGGTTTCACCCGTTAAAACCGTGCCGCTACCGACAAAACCGCTCAGGCGACCTTCTTTGATGTCGCGTGCCATCGCTTCGCTTTCGGTTACAGGCTGACCTGATGCGATGTTTCCTGTTTGATAAGTGTTCCTTGGCGGCTGACTTATCGGAATTGACGGCGTATTTATTTGTTCGCTTAATGGTTCCGTTTTGGAACTTCTTCCCATTCTAATCATATTTATTACAAACCTCCGCTTGAATCTGTTCGACTCGTAATCTGCCGATTAGACCTCATCGAAAAACCTAATCAAGCGCGAGTCATTCCCTTTTTTATGTTGGATATAATACTGAAATGACGAACCTTTCGTATTTTTTCAGTTGGATTTTTAATAATAAAAGACTTTTGCGCTTTATGTCTAGTGTTTTTTCCGCATTTGTCAAATTTTATTCATCGTGTCAAACTTCTAGGTTTGGAGGAAAACGATAAAAGTTGTTTGTAGAAAGTAAAACGAAAACAAAATTGCTCAAAAAAATGGGCAAAGCGATTCACGATTTTTCGATGATCGAAGAGGGCGACAAAATTATGGTCTGTCTTTCCGGCGGAAAAGACAGCTACACGATGCTTGATCTATTGCTCGATACGCAAAAACGTGCGCCGGTGAATTTTGAAATTTTCGCCGTTAATTTGGATCAAAAACAGCCCGGATTTCCTGAAGAGATTTTGCCGAATTATCTGGAAACCATCGGTGTAGATTACAGAATTGTCGAAGAAGATACATATTCGGTCGTCAAAGAACACGTTCCCGAAGGCAAAACTTTTTGTTCGCTCTGTTCACGCCTCAGACGCGGAATTTTATATACGACAGCTGTTGCAGAAAAATGCACGAAAATCGCGCTCGGTCATCACGCTGACGATATTATCAATACATTTTTACTTAATTTATTTTTCGTCGGACAATTAAAAGCGATGCCGCCAATCCTTCGTTCCGATGACGGCAGAAACACCATTATTCGCCCGCTCGCTTATTGTCAGGAAAGCGACATCACGAGATTTGCCGAAGAAAAACAGTTTCCGATAATTCCCTGTAATCTGTGCGGCTCGCAACCAAACTTAAAACGCGCTCGCGTTAAAAAATTAATCACGGAACTGACAAAAGAAATTCCGCACATTCGTTCTTCGATTTTAACCGCTTTAACAAATGTAACCGGCTCGCATCTACTTGATACAGACCTTTACGATTTCAAAAACTTCGCTCCGATTATCAAACAAATCCCGCCCGGACACGGTAGTATCGAGAAAGAATTAGACGAGGTTTTCGACCATTCCGAAGCCGGATTATCTAATCTTGCTCACATGGGCATTGAGTTGAATAAAATTGAAAATTTGTAATTTTTGGACTACCCCGCAAAAATTATTTTTTATTTAAAGCCTTAAATCATAAACGCGGTAATTTGAGACTGAATCTCGAACCGCGTCCGACTTCGGATTCGACTTCGACGTTTCCGCCGTGTTGTTCGACGATTTCTTTGACCAAGGATAAACCCAAACCTGTTGATTCTTCTTCTTTATCCTGACCGTCGCGGGCAACTCTGTAAAATTTTTGCCAGATCTTTTCGTGTTCACTCGAATGAATTCCATAGCCTCTGTCTTCAACGACAACGCGCAAAAAATCCGATTCTAATATCGTGGAAATAATTACCGAAGTCCTTTCGGGACTGTAACGAATCGCGTTGTCAATCAAGTTTGAGATTGCGCGTGAAACTAAACCTTTATCGGCGGCAATCGGCGGCAAATGCGGATTTGATTGTTCGACCAATCTAATACGTTTACGTTTCGCCGTTTCCTGAAAATCGTTGACGACTTCGTGAACGACCGTATCAAGCCTGACCGTCGTTTTTGAAACTTCTTTTTTATCGGATTGTTCGAGGTTGGAAACCGAAAGAAATGTCGTCAGCATTTTAGAAAGTCTGTTTGATTCATTGGCAATAATCGTTAAAAATTCTTTTGAATCTTCGCTCAAATTGTCTTCCATCAACATTATTTCGGCAAATCCTTGAATGCTCGTGATCGGCGTGCGAAGTTCGTGCGACATCAGCGAAGCCATATCGCTGCGGAGTTTTTCATTTTCCTTGACAGCAGAAATATCGCGGAAAGTAATTAAGAAACACGCCGGTTTCATCGGCACGTTCGTTTCGTGAATTGATTCGTTTTCGCCCGGAACTTTGACGAGCGAAATCTGCATTTTTAAGGTTTTATTCGTTTGCGGGAAAAATAATTCACCTTTATACGATTCGCCTGTTTGCATTACGCGGCGAATTGCCAGATTCGGTTCATTAAAGACATCTGTTTTGAATCGTTCCAACAACGTAAATAAATCAATTTCGTAAAATTCCTGAGCATTTAATTTGGCAAGATGCCGCATTTGCCGATTTAAATAAGCAAGAGTCCCGTCTAAATATGCGATGGCGTGCGCTTCCTTCAAATAAGAACTGGCAATTGCGCTGAATGATTGTTCTTTAATAATGCCCTGAATCAAGCTGATTATATCGAGCCGGTTTTCCGCTGAAAATGTCGAAAATGAACTCCACCATTGTTGATGCGGCAGATTTTTTTGACGCAGTTCCCGGCGTTGGAAATTTTGAGCGAGTTGCCCGCTAAATGCTTCTAAAAGTGTGGCATCAGCACTTTCAAAGTCTCTTTTGATTTCAACGAATAAAACTCCGATCACGATGTTTTCATAGATAAGCGGAAGTGCAACCCGCGCCGAACCTTTTTCTTTATCATCTGTTTTTATAACAGTTTGACGATTTTTCAAGGCTTGCTCGCATAACTCTACGTTTTCGCGCCAGGATAATTGTCTGTTAATTACCGAACTGTTTTTTTCATCGTTTCGCGCCCGACCAATCGGATTAAGTTTGCCGTCTATTTCGTGCCGAAAAACAATCGCTTCCGAAACGGGCAAAATCGTTTCCAAAAGTTTTAGACCGCTTTCGATTCGTAAATCTGCTGATTTTCCTTCGAGAAGATGTCCGGTCGAGGCTAAATAAACGAGTTTTTCGGTGAGTTCGGAATCAATTGCCCAGATTTTTTTCAAATGAACTACCAAAATTGTTAAGCAAATGGTCAGCGCAATCGGAATAAACATCAAACTTATATCCAATAATGTAGCCGCTAAAAGACTGGCGCAGAACCAAAGCGAAAGATAACAAAAAACCGGCGGTAAAACTTTTTTAGTGCTGGATTTTTCCGTCCAAAAACCAACTATCAAACTTAGACAGATCAAAATCAAAACCTTCCACCACGTAAAAACTACGTTTTCCGGCAAAACTAGTCCTTTCAAAAAAGCAAAAACACCGCCGCCAAAATTCCATAAAAGCGAAACGAATAACGCAACCACTATGGAAAATGAAAGCGATAGTATGAGGCTCTTGTTCTTAAAAATATTCATTGTAATTTCGGTGGAAGAAATAATCTAAATTTGAACGACGTAGTTTTGATTTTTTGGTTTAAGGCAGAAGGCTAATTAAGTTAAACTTTAACAAACAATGTTGTCGGTTAAATTATGCAACAAAATGTGAGGTTAAATCAAGTAAAACTTACAATTTTACTGAGTTATTTACATTACTGAGCGGTCTAAAAATTGCTAATAAGAATTCAACATCGTAAGTAACTGATTATTAACCATTTTGCTCAATGAGTTCTTGATTATCAATAACCAACTCTTGCTGATTTTCCAACTTTCATAAAATATTTTGCTGA
>JBBSAX010000328.1:0-4454 GCA_038251885.1 Pyrinomonadales bacterium
TTAAAATCAAAAGCCGGAATTTTTCCTTCCATCATTTCCTTCAAACGATCATCTCCCATCACTTTAGCTTTCACTTTGTCCCGGTGTTCTCTGGATTAAAAAGCAATCCAGGGAAAAATCACCGTTTCATTCTCCGCAACATGCGCCGCCGTCCGAAATGAAAACATTCCTTCGATTTCCAGATCGTCACCTTCGCAATCGCAGAAATCCAACGCGCCGTATTCCATCCAAATCTCACCGGCTTTTTGCGCCATTTCCTTATATTCCGCGACCTTATCTTTTGCTATCGGAATTAAAATCCACTTACATATTTAAAGACTGTGCAAATTAAAGTATTTTTATTTTCAATACTCTAACCTTCGAAATAGATCATAGATGAAAGATGATAACTGATAGATTAAATCTGTCATCTATGATCTGTCAGCTTTCATCTATTCCGAATGGTTTTTCTTATTTTTCTAATTTGCACAGTCTTCAAATATTTAGCCATAATTATTTCTCCTTAAAATTAAATTTTTCTATTCTTGCGGCAATTTGCTGAAATCCATAAAGACCTGATTCCAGCGATGCCCGTCTAAATCGGCAAACGCAAAACCATACATCCAGACTTGTGTATCCGTCGGTTTACTGAAAATCGTGCCGCCCGTGTTCTTATTAGAATTTGCTTTTATATTTGGTCGAAAATTCACCGACCGAGAAACGGCGAGTCTGACCGCAAAAGTTTTTGCCATAGACATCAAACGCCACAGCCAGACGCAGTTTATGATCTTCAACGGTCAGAAAACTCATTCGGACAAGGGCATTAAAAAGCGCAAAAATTTATCAAAAATAATTTTTAGGAAAAATTTACAATTGACGATATTTCAACAAAAATCGCACTGAGCAGAAAAAGTCTGGAAAGAAGATTTAAAAAAGCGACGAACAACACCGTCAACGAATATATCCAAAGAGTAAAAATGGAAGCCGCGAAAAAGAGTTTTGAAACCAGCCGCAAAAATATTACCGAGGTAATGTTCGATGTGGGATATTCCGACAGCAAATCTTTTCGCGGAATCTTTAAGAAATTAACCGGAATGACACCTTTTGATTATAGTAATAAATACAATAAAGAGGCTTAGAAATATGCCCGTAATTATATTTCTTGTCTTCCAAGAAAGAATTTCAGTTTGAATAGAACCAACAAAAAGCCCACATTGTTTAGACAAGGCTTTTTATTTGAAACCTATTTCGGCTTTTATACTTACTGCGGGAAAAAAGGTAATTGACGAACCCTTGTTCCGGTCAGTTTAAAATAAGCGTTGGCAATTGCCGGAGCAACCGGCGGAACACCTATTTCGCCAGCTCCGCCAAGCGATACATTAGGATCGGTCGGCATAAGTTGGATATTTATTTGCGGCATCTCACGCAATTTAATTTTACGTGTGTTATTGAAATTACTGACATTTCCGCTTCCCGCCGTAAATTTCACCTGCTCCCAGAGCGCGGCGTTTAATCCGTGAACAATTCCACCCTCGATTTGCGATTTGACCGAATCAGGATTGATCGCCCGACCACAATCTGCCACACACCAAACATTATGAATTTTTATCTGTCCCGCTGAAGGCGCAGAAATTTCAAAGACTTCCGCTACGATACTGCCGAAACATTGTGAAAGCGCAATGCCGCGAGCGCGACCACTCGGAACTGTTCCGTTCCAGTTCGCATTGGTTGCCACTTGATCAAGAACGGCGAGCGCACGCGGACTGGTGGCGAGATGTCGGCGACGAAACTGATACGGATCAATCTGTGCGGCGAGAGCGAGTTCGTCCATCATACTTTCGGTGGCAAACTCATTGATCGAATGTCCCACCGAACGCCAGTATCCGACAGGAATGGGCGACGGGTGAATCAGATGTTTGACGAGTCTGGATTTGAACGAATAAGTTAATCCGGTTGCGGTCGTCGAACCTTCGATTGCCTGACCGTCAATGGTGGTTGATGTCGGTCGTCTTTGCAGACTGATTGACGGTGAACAATTTCGGTAATGCCAGCTTTTAACATTTTTATCATTATCCAGACTGGCTTCGATCTTAATAACCGCCATCGGACGATATTGATCGCGCAGGTAATCTTCTTCCCGCGACCACATCAATTTAACCGGACGATTTGTCGCCATAGCCACTTGAATTGCCTGACTGATAAAATCCTGTTCAAACTTTCGCCCTAAACCGCCGCCTAAAAATGTCGTATTGACTTGAATCTGGGATGACGACAAGCCTGTTAAAGCCATCGCTGTTGCGACAGTTGCGGTTTGGCTTTGAGTCGGAGCCCAGATTTCGCAAAGTTGTCCCGATATTCTGACTGTGCAATTCAGCACTTCCATCGGCGCGTGTGCTTGATACGGCAAATAATAGGTTGAAGTGATCGGTTTGCCCCAATTTCGATATTTTCTTATTGATCCGACAACCTCTGCGGTTCTGGTATCAGGCGCACCGTTTACCAAAAAACTTTCGGCTTGAGCAAAGAAATCGGTACTATTAAGTTGTTGCGAAGAAGCCGGAATACTCCAATTAGCATTTAATTGAGAAGCCATTCGCATCGCTTTCCATGTGTTGTCCGCAACTACCGCGACGGCGTTGATCATTCCGGTCGTTTCCGTTCCGCGCCCTGTTCCGGCGATCACCTGTAATGGAACGACGGCAATCGCGCCCGAAGGAGTCGAAGGCGTGCCAACCAAAGTTCCGCCGAATGACGGACAATGTTTAACCGAAGCATAAACCATATTCGGCAGGCGCACATCCATTCCATAAATCGCGCTGCCGTCAACTTTAGCGGGAATATCAACCCTTTTAAGTGTCGTTCCGATATATCGCAGAGCATTATCGGGAACGAGCGAGGGATTTGTCGGAACAGACATCTGAGCCGCCAGCGAAGCCAATTGTCCGTAAGTCAAAACGGCATTTGTTGAGCTATTGACGACCGTTCCATTCACAGCCCGACAAATATTGATCGGAACGCTCCAAGTTTGAGCGGCGGCGGCGATCAACATATCACGGGCGGTCGCTCCGGCAAGTCTTAACGCTTGATAATAACCGCGCATACTTCCGCTGCCGACGGTCATTTGCGCGTGATAAAGCGGATTGGCATAAATTGCTCCCGCAGGTGCGGACTGGACTTTGACATTTGCCCAGTCAACCATTAAATCTTCAGCTACGAGTTGAGCGAGTCCGGTCATAATCCCCTGTCCCATTTCCGAACTGCCCACCAATATCATCACCGATTCATCAGAACCGATTTCCAGCCAAGTTCCCAATTGCGCGGTCGTCGCAACAGAATTAGGTCTTCCCTCTTCAGTTTGTAAAGTATCTTTAGTTTGAGCAAAAGATTTTTTTCCAATGCCCGAAGTAAGAACAAACGCGCCGGCAATCGAACTGGCGATAAAACTTCTCCGACTGATCGAATTTTTCGATTTTTCTTCTGTTTTCGTCATCGCATTCTCCTTCTAAAGACTAAGTATTGCCGCGCGAATTCGCTGAAATGTGCCGCACGAACAAATATTGCTGACTTCGTTGATAACTTCGGATTTCGGTCGCCCGTCATTAAGTTCGCCAACGATTTCCATAATCATTCCCGATTGACAAAAACCGCACTGCGGAACTTGATGTTCGATCCAAGCCTGCTGAACCGGATGCGAACGATCTGCTGACAAACCTTCAATTGTCGTAATTGTTTTGCCAACCGCCGAGCCGACATCATACTCACAAGTTCTTTCCGCCCGACCATTTATCAAAACAGTACACGCACCGCACAGTTCGCGTCCGCAACCGTATTTTGTTCCGGTTAATCCGATCACATCACGTATAACCCATAAAAGCGGCGTGTCCGAACTGACATTAACCTGATAGATTTGATTGTTCACATTTAGTGTAATCATTTTCACTCCTTTTAAAACTGTACGGAAAAAATTTGCACAAAATTTTCTACCGGCAGAAAAACCCGAAATCGTTAAAAAAATGTTTTGTTTGACTGTAAAAATTAAGCCGTTGCAGCTAAGGAGATGATAATATTCCCTTTCGCAAAAAAAATCAACATATAAAAAAGACGAACATTTATTACCTGTTTTCCCCAAAAACCACCTAATTTATAAAGTCATCTCGCCGGTAAAAAAATACATATCTAAAGTTAAATTTTTATCAAAACTCTAAAGTTGAGAAATGATTTGGTGTCGGTGTAGCCGACATCGAACATTACCTCAGTGATATTTTTGCCGCCGATTTCAAAACTACACAAAAATGCGGAACTTTCAAAAAAATACCGGAATGACACCCTTCAATTTAGGGCTTATTCAAAGTAGGAATAGATAGTTGAAAAATTAAAAAGACTTTCCCATAATTGGTTTGATGTCACGCTAATAACATTTTAACCAGAGGAAAGTCTTTATGAACAGTAGCACAAAAACCAAAGATAATAATAAA
>JBBSAX010000329.1:0-4447 GCA_038251885.1 Pyrinomonadales bacterium
CAAGCGAAATTTGCATCATCTGACGCGCAAAATTGCACGCTTCGTGCTGTAAATACTGATGAATTCCCGCAATCCCGAAACTCGCCGTGTAATCATAAGCCCCGAAATGCGCCGAATTTACGCGACCTTTTCCAACTTCAACTAAACTTTTCAGGGCGATTTCACCTTTTTCATTGACGATTGCTTGCGGAGTTTCGACGACGATTTCCAAAAGAATCGAGTTTTCCGGTAAATTATTCTTTTTTTCAAATTCGGCGAGCAATTCGGCTAAAACTTGGACTTCTTCTTTGCGGGTAATTTTCGGCAGAGTTACAACAAAATTTTCCGGTAATTTGCCGAAAGTTTTTTCAATCAAATTCGTTAGAAATAAATCAAGTGTTCTGACCGCACGTTTTCGGGTTTCCGGCGCAAAAGATTTTATGCGGAAACCGATAAATTCGGGCAAAGTGTTTTCGGCAAAACCTTTCGCTAATTCGTCCGAAGCCAAAATTGCGTGAAAATCTTCTTCTGCATCAGAGCGAATTCCATAACCGTCTTCAAAATCAATTCTGAAATCTTCAACGGGTTCGCGCTTTAATTTTTCAACCGTTTTTTGATAAATCGTCCACGCAAACCACGCGGCAAAGTTTTCTTGTTTTATTTTTTCGGGATTGTCGGAAAGCTGAAACTCCAAATCTTTAATCGGTGCAGGATATTTCGGCAGAGTTTCCGCGCCTTTGAGCCACATTGCATCGGCAAATTCGACAAAATTTTCCGCGTACTTATCCAAGAATTGAAGCGCAATTTGTCCGAGTTTTTTCGGCGTTTCGGCAGTAAATAAATGTGCGCCGCCATAAACGACGTGAACCGGATTTCGGGTTGGTAATTTTTGGTTTTGAAATGTGGAATTAACTTTTAGAATTGAAAAAACTTCGGCGATTTTGTTGTCGGAAAAAGTTTGTTTCATAATTGCGAAGAATTTTAGCATTTAATTCTCAATACAAAAAAGGCTGAGAAATTTAAATTTCTCAGCCGTAAAATTTATTCTCAAAACAAACTTTAATTGGGTTTAGGCGCAGTTTGCGGCGGACGAATTCCGGTATATTGCGCCGAAGCGATTTTCCACTCGCCTTTTTCGTTTTTGCAAACAAAAGTCGCCCTGATGCTTCGCGGCGGAAGCGTTTTGCCGTCGTTTGTAATTGTGTAATTTAGACGCACGATGACAATGGCAAATTTACCGTAATTGCGAATTGAGTATTCATCAGTTTCAAGTGTCGCAGACATTTTATCGGCGGGCGGTTTGAGTTCGGGCTTGTAAAATCCCAAAACTTTTTCGCGCGGATCAAACTCGCCGACGGGTGAAATTTCGATGTAATCAGCCGTAAAAATTTTGTCCAAAACATCATGCTGATAATTGCTTTGCGCGTCCGTCATTTGTTTAATTAGCGATTTTAACGCTGCTTGATCTTTTGATTGAGCGAAAACCGAAATGCTTGAAAAAAGCAGAATAAAAACAAAAACTTTCAATTTCATATAGATAATTCCTCAAAAAAATTAAAATAGAACGAAAGTTTCTACGCTTGAAAGAAATTTTAGTTTCGCTTATCACCAACCCCAAGTTCCCGCGCCGCCTTTGAATGGTCCGACGATTTCAGAAGTTATCCAACCGCCGTAAAAATCGCCTTCCTGCGAGTTCACGAGTTCGTCATCAACGTAACATTCATCCATCTTTGACGGATAAAACGCGACATAATCTTTGATTTCCGCAAACTCGCGCGTCGGATTTTCGTAAAACCAACCCGCTTCAAACGCTTCTTTTTCGCTGACAATTACCGAATAATAACCCGCGCGACCTTTCCATTCGCAGAACGAAGTGTTGATTTCTTTTTTGAAAAATTCCAGTTTCACATCTTCCGGCGGAAAATAATAAACCGGCGGATGACTCGTTTCCAAAACGCGAAAAGCGCGATTTGTTTCCGCGATAACTTCGCCGTTAAAAATAATCTTGAGATGTTTATTCGTCCGCTCAAGACGCGGTGGACGCGGATAATCCCAGACTGATTCTTGCCCTTCTTTTGGTTCGATTCTTTTCATATTTTTATAATTAAGGCATTATTTTACTGCGTTTGAATTTAAACACAAAATCATTTACATCAAATAAATAAAGCCGCAACTTTTAACCGTTGCGGCTTTATTTGTTTGTGATTTTTATTGCAAAATTAGTCGAAAACCAATTCAAGTTCATCTTCGCAGAAGTCGAAAGGAACTGCTTCAGATTCCGATTTGTCTGCAAAAACAGCTTTGAAATACCATTCGCAACCGGATTCATCGGTAGCTTTGTCCCAAACAAGCGTCATTGATTTGCTGACACCGATGCCGCTTCCGATGTCAAAAAATCCGTATTTTTTTCCGTCTTCCGATGCCAGAAGTCTGACGATTTTGGCATCCGTATTATTTGTAACTTTGAAAGAATAGTCATTCGGCGTAAACGCATAAGTCGCGTTAAAAGCCAATAAAGCAAAAGCAAAAGCAAAAGCAAAAGAAAGCACAATTACTTTCTTAGAATAGTTTTGAAATTTCATCTCGTATATTTTTCCTGAACTTAAAAATAGAAAAGCGTTTTAGGTTTTTAGGAAGAGTTAAAAGCCGATAAACGCTTTGACTAAATTACCTTAAATCAGATTATTTTACAATTATTTTTTCGAGCAAGCCCCAAAAAAAATTAAGCAGCTTTTAATTTTTCGGAAACGGCATTGATAAATGTCGGATTATTTACGAGTTTTTCGGCAACCGCGTCGAGATTTTCGGTTTCTTCGGCTAGATCACGTTCCATCGCGGCGCGGAGTTCCTGATTAATTTGGGTTTGATAAGGCGCAGAGTTTGGCGATTCGGCGCGTTTTTTGAAATGCTGCATCACGTCGTAATCAATAAACATCGTCATTTTAATTTTCGACTCACGCGGATTCATCGGCTGCGTCCGGCGGCGGAAAATGTGTTTTCCGGGCGGCAAAATATCGTCTTCTGTCCAACCCTTTGCCATTGCTTCGTCGTATTGTTTCTGCGTAACTTCGAGAACTCTTTCTTCGGGTTTTTCAATAATTTTATCCATAATACAAATCTTCTTCCGGTTTTTTTCCTTTTCGGGCGGAAATTATACGAACGATTTCATTACCGTTTTCGTCAAGCCGAATCGTGTAGGAAACTCGCAGTAATCTTTTACTCGAATTTCCGACGCAGACAAATCGTTTCTCTTCAACAGTTGAATGCTTCACATCAAGAAACTCAAAACAAACTTCGTCATAAAATGCTTCACTCGCTTCATCAAAATCAATGCCGTCGTGATTTTTGATGTTCAATTTCTCTTTGTTTTCGTCCCAATCAAAAATCATATCCAATTATACAGACATTTTCCGATTTATACATACCTAAAACAATTCGTCCAACGCTTCTTCCAGATTCTTCACTCCGACAACACGAATTCCTAAAAGTTTTTCCAAACCTTTTTTGTTCGCTCAATTTCATTTTAATGACCCTAAAATTTTCGTTAAAAATCAGGAGTTTTCACGCTTGAAGATTCGGTTTGTCTCACTTGGCTTTAGAGAAACTTAACTACCAAATCTAACGTCCGCAGTTTTTACTTTCGGATTCAACATTTGACTTGCCTCGAATTCAATTTTCCTTTGATTTTTCCTTTTCTTTTTATCGAAGAACTTTTGAAAGAGATGATTGCGTCTTTCGGCTAAAGTCTCCTTTGTCTCTTGAGGATCGGCGGCTTTTTTTGCTTCCTTCACCGATTCCATTAATGCCTCCAGTGAACAACGATTGAGCGTGTATTCTGGAATAACAAAACCCGCATCAATTAAAATTTTCTTCACTGAATCGCTAAACTCGACATTGACGTTGATCATCTCAAACTGGGCGTGACCGTGCGGCTTTAACGCATCAAAGTATCGGCTGGCGATTGTTTTTATCGTCGGGAAATCAAATCTTTGCAGTGATCTGATATTCAAAATCAGGTCGAAATAACTTTCTTTATATGGATAGAGGAAATCCTGAACTTCGCAGATCAGGCGACCACCACGTATGCTGTTTTTCGCAATTTCAGGAGGAAAATCCCAACCATACATTTTCAGAGCGATATTTTTTAAGATTTCATCGTCTATTGATTTTTGAAAGGCGATTGCCGTTTCGGAAAAATCTGTAGCGTAAACCTCAAAACCACATTTTTCTAAAAGCTTCGGTAACATCGAAACACCACATCCGGCAACCCAAATCTTTTTTTTACCTTCAGTTTTCCAGTCTTCAACATATTGACCGAATCGGAAGCCTGTCGCTCCGCCGTAGTTTTGCTGATAAAAATTTCCATTTGCAATTATCGCGTCGTAATAAGAGTTCCAATCCTCGCGGCTGTTCCAGTTTTTCGGGTTTTCAATTTTTATAATAAAATCCATTAAAACAATTCGTCCAA
>JBBSAX010000330.1:0-4424 GCA_038251885.1 Pyrinomonadales bacterium
CATCCCGATCTCGGCGGTCGAGCCGTTTTCCATAATAAAAAGCAAGGAGATAATCGCCGTCGTCGGAAAATAAATGTGTTCGAGCTGCTCGCCGGATTCGTAGATGACTTCTCCGAGTTCCAGATTCACCGGTTTAAGATTCATCATTAAACGATTGAATTCATCGTCGGGCAGCGCAGCAAGCAGATGATTCAAGCGCGCATCATCGGTATGTTTAGTTTTTGTTATTGCTTTTCCTTGAATCTGCATAAATGAAATGGGCTTAAATTTTAAATTTCGCCTTACAATAACATATTTGCTTCGTTTATCTATGCGCTAACGCACTAACTTCCATAAAAAAAGATTTCATATGCGCGTTACATCACAGACAACGGTTTTTCAATGAGTTAGATTTGATAACAAGCCCGAGCCAAACCGATGAGAGTTGAGTGCCACACCAAATTTGCATTCAGATAACGCACCTCGCGGTAGTCATTTTTTTGGCAAGGGCTAATTTGACATTTGTCGCTTCAAAATGCTGACAAAACGTCGCTTTCGAATGTTCGACAACAATATGTTGAGGGACGGCTCAGTTAATTTTCGAGTCGTCCATTTTTTATTTCAGGAGAAAATTATATGACAAATGAAAAATCTAAAACAGGCGGAAAAAGCTTTTTATATCTATTAGTCGGGGGCGGCATCGGCGCGGTTCTGGCGTTGCTTTTCGCGCCGAAAACCGGCAAAGAAATGCGCGGCGAGATCGGCGGGGCGGCGCAGAAAGGCTGGGATAAAACAGAAGAATTTGCCGGACAAATCAGCGACAAAGCGCAGATCGTTTATCACGACACAAAAACTAAAGCGGGAGAATTTTACGACGCAGCAAAAGAGAAATTGGATTCGGCGACCGCATCAATCACGGAAACTGTCTGTGAAGATGCCAAAGCCGTCGAACTTAAGGGCGAGCAAATTTTGTCGAGCGTCATCGAAGCGGTGAAAACTCCGTTCGAAAGCGAGAACAAACTAGATGAGGAAATCAAAAGTTTTGAACGCACGCACGCCGCGTAAAAGCAATTGATCGCCGCAAAAAATGATGAACGATAATTTGACAAGAAAATGAGGCGCGGCACTTTTCTTTAACGAAATTCCGCGCCGTTATTTTACCGAAAAAATCATCAAGAGAGGAAATTATATGAAAGGATACAAAGTTCTATATGCTGAAGACAATGAAGATGCTTCTGATTTGATGAGTATTTTGCTTGGATTTTCGGAAATAAAAACTACTGCTGCAAAAACCATAGATGAAGCGTGGCTGTTGGCACAGTCAGAAAAGTTTGATTTGTTTCTTCTCGATTCGCATTTTCCTGACGGCGACGGTTTGGAGTTGTGCCGCCGTCTGCGCGAACTCAAACCTCTCACGCCGATTCTGTTTTATTCCGGCTACGCCTATGAAACCGATAAACAAAAAGGCTTGGCGGCTGGAGCAAATGTATATCTGGTAAAACCCGACTCCGAAAATGTAGCTTCGACAATCCGAGAACTTGTCGGACACAGCAAAATTTTGAAAATGGAAACTAAACCAAAATGTCTTAGAGCAGAATTACAAACTTAAATCAAAGCCGTCATTTTCATCTCTATCAATTTCTAAAACCGTATCTTTGAGTTTTTGAAGAATTAGCAAACAAAATAACAAAAAAAATAGGAAACAAACTTTCACGGAAATTATTCCCCAGTGGTTAATTTAAAACTAAAAAACGGATAAACATTTAGTTTATCCGTTTTTTTTCTGTTATAGGAATTTTATAAAACTAAGTTCCGGTTTCCCAGCTTCCCATATATTCAACCATTTCAGGGGTCAATTCATCAATTGAAATTCCCAGAGATTGAAGTTTGAGGCTGGCAATTTCTTGATCAACTTCCGCCGGCAGAACGTGAACTCTATGTTCGAGTTTGCCTTTGTGTTTGACGAGAAATTCAGCCGAAAGTGCTTGATTGGCGAAACTCATATCCATAACGCTTGCCGGATGACCTTCTGCTGCCGCTAAATTGATTAAGCGACCTTCGCCGAGAACGATGACGCTTTTGCCGTTTTTGCCCATATATTCTTGGACAAACGGGCGACGGTCGGCAACTTCGGTTGACATTTCTTTTAAAGCGTCGAGATTAAGTTCTAAATCAAAGTGTCCGCTGTTTGCTACGATTGCGCCGTCCTTCATTGATTCAAAATGTTCCTTATCAATTACGTGGCGGTTTCCTGTTACGGTTACGAAGAAATCCCCAACTTTAGCTGCTTCGCTCATCGGCAGAACGCGGAAACCGTCCATGACGGCTTCGATGGCTTTGATCGGATCAATTTCGGTAACAATTACGTTTGAACCCATTCCACGCGCACGCATTGCCGTGCCTTTGCCGCACCAGCCGTAACCGACGACAACGAAGTTTTTCCCGGCGAGCAAAATGTTGGTTGCCCGAATGATTCCATCCAATGTTGATTGACCTGTGCCGTAGCGATTATCAAAGAAATGCTTGGTTTGCGCGTCATTAACAGCCATCGCCGGGAAACTCATTACACCGGCTTTTTCCATCGCTTTTAAGCGAACGATGCCGGTTGTCGTTTCTTCGGTCGTGCCGATGATCGTATTTGCCAATTCCTTTTTTTCTTTGAGCATCGTCGCCACGACATCCGAACCATCATCAATAATGATGTCTGGACTCGTGTCCAAAGCCGCACGAACGTGGCGCATATATGTTTCGGTTGATTCCCCTTTGATAGCCATAACCGGAATGCCATATTCGCTGACCAGTGCCGCAGCAACGTCATCCTGTGTTGAAAGCGGATTTGAAGCGATTAACAGCGATTCTGCACCGCCCGCTTGCAAAGTTCTGGCTAGATTCGCGGTTTCGGTCGTGATATGAGCGCAGGCAATTATTTTGACACCTGCGAGCGGTTTTTCTTCAGCAAAACGCTCACGAATTAAACGCAAAACGGGCATTTCGCGGTCAGCCCATTCGATTCTTTGTTTTCCTTGCGGTGCAAGATTTATGTCTTTAATATCGTATTCCATAGATAATCCTTCTTTTGCCATAATTTTATTTTTTTAATCCTTTTGTAATATAGAAAAGGCAAACAGTTTTGTGAAATAAATTATCCACAATAAACTGTTTGCCGTAATTTTTGATAATTTATGCTCCCGTTCCGTTTGTTGCACTCAACGAACTTAATAAGGCATCAACTTTATCTGTTTTTTCCCAACTGAATTCGTCGTTTGTGCGTCCGAAATGCCCGAATTTTGCAGTTGCTTTGAAAATCGGTCGTTGCAAATCTAATGCTTTGATAATGCCTTTCGGGTTTAATTCAAAATTCTTGCGAACAGCGTCAGCAAGTTTGTCGTCATCAAAGCGACCCGTGCCGTCCGTATCAACTAAAACCGAAACAGGTTCGGCAACACCGATGGCATAAGCCAATTGAACGGTACATTTTTCCGCTAAACCTGCCGCAACAATATTTTTGGCGATATAACGCGCCATATAAGCCGCCGAACGGTCAACTTTCGTCGGGTCTTTGCCCGAAAATGCGCCGCCGCCGTGCGGTGCATAACCGCCGTAAGTATCAACAATAATTTTACGTCCCGTAAGACCGGCATCGCCCATTGGTCCCCCAATAACGAAAAGTCCGGTAGGATTGATGTGATATTTAGTGTTTTCGTCTAAAAGATCAGCCGAAACTGTTGACTTGATTACTTTTTCTAAAATATCTTCACGAAGCTGTTCGGTTGTAACTTCTTCTGCGTGTTGAGTAGAAATAACAACTGCTTCAACACGGAAGGGTTTTCCGTCGCGGTATTCAACCGTAACTTGAGATTTTCCGTCGGGGCGAAGGTAGGGAAGTTCGCCGCTTCTACGGATTTCTGAAAGTTTTCTTGTCAAATTATGAGCCAATTGAATTGGTAAAGGCATAAGTTCAGGTGTTTCATTACAAGCGAAGCCGAACATTAAACCTTGATCGCCCGCGCCGCCTGTATCAACGCCTTGAGCAATATTCGGCGATTGAGTGCCGAGAGCATTCAAAACCGAACATGTATTAGAATCATATCCATAAAGCGCGTCATTATATCCAATGTCGTTGATGGTGTCCCGAACAATCTTCTGATAATTAATTTCAGCAGTAGTTGTTATTTCTCCGGCAATTACCGCGAGTCCGGTAGTAACCAAAGTTTCGCAAGCGACTCTGGCGGTCGGGTCTTTTTCTAAAATAGCGTCTAAAATAGAATCGGAAATCTGGTCGGCAATTTTATCCGGGTGTCCTTCCGTTACTGATTCGGAAGTAAATAGAAAATTTGTATTACTCAATTATTTGCAACTCCTTATTTATATAAATAGATTTTTTAGTCTGCGTTAGATAACAAAACTTGAATTTTATAGTTTAATTTTGTGAGTGTCAAAAGTAA
>JBBSAX010000331.1:0-4418 GCA_038251885.1 Pyrinomonadales bacterium
TACATCAAATTAGAAAAACTGAAATTCGCCACCAAGATGAATCATTTTGCCATGAAAACAAAAATCTACAACCAAGCCTTGAAAGCAGCATTTAAGGAATTGTGCAATTTGAAATCAATGGCTTGTGCGTAACATCAGTTAGTTAATAAATTTTTGCGCCGTTAATTTGAAATGTTTTTATTTTCCCAAACCGTAAACCGTTCAAGAAATGATTTTACTCCAGAGTATTTTGTAAAGTTAATATATCCTTCAATATAGTATTTATGGAGTGCGAGGCGTTCAATATAATACTCAGCCGGTTTTTGAACATCTTCAAATCTTACAACATTAATTTTAACGGATTGTTCTACCCTTTCCATATGATAGAAGAGAGCATCAAAACATCTCCGAATATACTTCGCTTTTGGGCTATGATTAATAATTGGGGTTGTAAGAGCATTATCTATATCAGCAAAACTTACAGAAATGCTTTCTTCGTCATTTAATTGGAAATTTTCACTTAATTCATCAATCATAATTAAAGCATTATAAGAAGGCTGAAAATCAAAAATCTCATCAAATAACTTTCTTGCCAATTCCGCTTGTTTCCAACGCATATCTTTGCTTCTTTGATAAAGACCAATAAAAACATTAATTAGAGCTAACATGGCAGAGAGCAATCCAATAAATACAGCGACTTTCCATGAAAGGATTTGCCATGGCTCAATCGAATTAGGTTCACCAAATATATACAGTAAATTTCTCATATTTATCTTTATTTATTCTAATAATTTTACTCTTTCAACAATATCATTCAAATCAATCTCACTGACATTTTCCGCATTCGCGCAGATTTCCATCAATAATTTATCCTGCGCGTTGCCTTTTTCTTTGGCGATTGCATACGGCATATCTTCGCGGAATGTAACCATTGAATATTTGGAGAAATAATCTGGAAATGTTTGTTCGAGGCGCGTTTCGAGTTCGCGTTTTTTTTGGAAAATAGGATTGGCGACCGCGTCGCGCATCTCGTAGAAATTTTCTTCGGCGAGGTCGGCGATCGCGTCGGTATTTATTTTTCTAAGTTCGCTATATTCTTCAAAGACCTTTTCCCAATCCGTGCCGTGCTCTTCGATCAAAGAATCGAACACGCGGCAATCTTCGAATGAAGCGTTCATACCCTGCCCGTAAAACGGTACGATGGCGTGCGCCGAATCGCCGAGGATCAGGGCTTTTCCGCCGACGTTCCACGGAAAGCATTTGATCGTGCCGAGATTGCCCGTCGGATTCGTGAAAAAATCTTCGACTAGAGTCGGCATCAGTGAAATCGAATCCGCAAAATACTTTTCAAAGAATTTCATTAAAGACGTTTCGTCCGTTAAATTCGCAAAACTGTTTTCACCTTCAAACGCGAGGAAAAGCGTGCAGGTAAAGCTGCCGTCGAAATTCGGCAAAGCGATCATCAAAAATTCGCCACGCGCCCAGATGTGAAGAGCGTTCTTTTCCATTGCGAACAAGTCAGAACCGCCTGCGTAAGTGGGCGATTGAAGTTCGGTTGTCGAAAGATCTGAATTTTTATCAAAGTTTTCCGATGTCCGCGTTAAACCATCCGCTGACGCAGACGGTTCTGACTTTGCAGGCGGAATATGCAGTTCTTTGTAGCCGTGTTCGAGAAATTTCTGTTCGTAATTAAAACGCGAAATGCCACCGTTCATCATTGATTGGCGAACCGCCGAACCTGCGCCGTCAGTCGCGATTACCGTGTCGCCTTTGACTCGTTTGCCGCTTTCGAGAATTACTTCACCCGATTCGCAATCGAAATCAACGCATCTCTGATTAAAAAAGAATTTTGATTCCGCATAATTATCGGCTTCGTTTATCAAAGCGATATTCAAACCGCCGCGTGAAACCGAGTTGATATATTCGCCCTCGCGTCCAGAATATGGCAACAATTTTGTTTCGCCGCTTGTCGAATGAATCATTCGCCCGTGCATCGGAACGGCTTCTTTGAGCATATATTCGTCCATTCCGACTTGCTTTAACGCTGCGATTCCGCGATCCGACAGCGCGAGATTGATCGAACGCCCCGCCGACATTTCTTCAAGCCGCATATCGCCGCGAGCCTCATAAATTTCAGTTTCGATGCCGCGTTTTGCCAGATAAAGACTCAAAAGCGAACCCGCAAGTCCTGCGCCGATGATAATTACTTTTTGTTTTGTCATATTTTTATAAAGCCGTAATTTAATTAAACTAAACAATTCCTGTTTTCGCAAAAGATAATTATTAAACGCGGAGGCAGAATTTGCAGAATCTTTTTGATGAGATTAAATTAAACGAATGAAAATTTTATCGGTCAATGTCGGTCTGCCGCGAATCGTCGAATATCACGAAGAACCTGTTTTAACGGCGATATTTAAAGAACCCGTCGCAGGAAAAGTGCGCGTTGGCGAATTCAATCTCGAAGGCGACCGGCAAGCTGATTTGACGGTTCACGGTGGATATTCAAAAGCCGTCTATGTCTATCCGTCGGAGCATTACGAATATTGGAAAAATGAATTGCCGGAAATGGACTTACCTTTCGGTATTTTCGGCGAAAACTTAACGAGCGAAGGTTTAATCGAAACGAAAGTTTTCATCGGCGACCGTTTCCGAATCGGCACAGCGCAATTTATCGTAACCGAACCGCGTTACCCGTGTTACAAACTCGGCATTAGATTCGGGCGCACCGACATTTTAAAGCGTTTCGCGCAAAGCGGAAGAAGCGGTTTTTATCTCGCCATCGAAAAAACCGGCGAACTCGAAGCGGGAAATGAAATTGAAATTATCGAACGCGGACAAAACGAAATTTCAATAAGCGATGTCGTGCGGGAAAAATTGAAGTTAAAATGACTTTTCCACGATTAAACAAAACTCCAAATTCCTTTTTCCAATTCTTCGAGCGAAAAATCAACGGCTTCGGGTTTCAAACGTCTGGCATATCTTTTTAAATCGCTGGTTTCGTAGAGCATCGTCAACATCATTAATCTTTTTCGCATTGTTTCGTCGAGATCGTTTTCCAAATAGCCGTATGCTTTGAAAAATTCGCGCTGAAGTTTTGCTTGACCTTGAATTATCAAAAGTCCGACCGCGAGAAAATCATATTCGTAAAACCCGCGCCGCGAGTCTGCAAAATCGAAAAGTCCCGCAATTTCGAGATTTTCGTTTGAATTTTTCACGCGCAGATTTCCGAAATGAACGTCCGAGTGCATAAAAACGGTGTTTGAATTTACGGGAACGAGTTTTAGATTTTCTTCGATAAATGCGGGCAAAGACTTTATAACTTCAGAATTTACGCCGTAAGCGATCTGTCTTTCGATAAATGTTTCGGCGCGATCTTTGACGAATTCCGCCCAGTTGCAATCAAAAAAATCGGCGTTAAGTTCGTGAATTTGTTTCAAACCGTTGGCGAGTTTTGAAATAAATTCGATTTGCCGGTTTTCAGGAACTTTCAGCCAATCGTTTCGCATCATCGCCGCGCCCGGAATTTGCGTCAAAAAAACGTAATTCAAATTCTCGATCTCTCCGATTCGAATAATTTCCGGTGTTTTGAAATCAATTTTACCGCCGATAAATTCCAGAGCCTTCGTTTCCCGCTCAAAACAGTTACGAAAAGGTCTGTAAATTTTAAGAATTCGCGCATCGTCAACAAAGAAAACGATGTGATCGCTGCTGTCTGCGCGTTTCAGACGGCTGAAAGAAATCTGATGTCGTCCGCAGATTTCTCTTGAAACATCAAGCCAAATTTCGCTTTCAAAAAGCGCGTCGAAATCTTTTTCGGTTTTAATGTCAGGAAATTTCATTTTAATCTTGCCGAATATAAAAAATCAGCCGAACGCGAAGCGAATCACGAACGGCTTATTTTGAACATAATTTCACTATCTGAAATTAACGCGGATTTCCGGTTCTGATCGGCGGATTGATCCGAACTCCCGGAGTTTTTATCCGCACGACCGGACGATTATTATTAAATTGCGGAAAATATCCGCCGTCAATCGCATATCCGCCGCCGGTGACATACGCTTTGTTTTGCTGATAGCGTCTGCCGTTATAAAAATTACCGGCGCGGCGCGGATAATTGTAATAATAACCCGAATAATACGGATAATAACCCGAACCGTCTGAGTTTTGAACGTAATAAATATCGGTGTTATTTTGCGATTGCAGATATTGTTGTTCGATTTCTGATTGCTCGCGCTGCAATCTTTCAATGCGAAGTTTTTCGGAGAGTTTCTGCCTCACATCATCATCTGCCTTGCGCTGTTTTTCTAATTCTTCGGGCGAAGGAAAACCGAGTTTTGCATAATTTTCGCGCAAATCTTTCTCTGCTTTCAGACGCTTTTCTCTAAACTTTTGCAAATCGGCGTTGGTCACAGTTCTTTTCGCAGTCTGCGCCGAAGCAA
>JBBSAX010000332.1:0-4395 GCA_038251885.1 Pyrinomonadales bacterium
ATTTTTTAATTCTTAAAAGATAGATTTTCTTTTCATCGGCTTTTATAATTTCAACTTCGAGTCCGCGAAAAAGCAGATTTTCGCCGATTTTCGGAACATATCCCGCTTCGCTCGTCACTAATCCGGCGATGGTCGTAAAATCGTCGTCTTCGATTTCCATGTCAAAAAGCCGCTCGATCTTGCCGATTTCGGTCGAACCGAGAACGTCATAATAACCGCCGCCCGCTTCGAGGATTTCAATGATTTCTTCTTCGATGTCTTCGTCTTCGATCTCGCCGACGATTTCTTCCAAAATGTCTTCGACCGTAACGAGTCCCGCGACTCCGCCGTATTCGTCAATGACAATCGCAATCTGAATATGATTCGACTGCATATTTTTAAGCAGTTCGGCGGCAGATTTCGTTTCGGGAATAAAATATGTCGGGCGCAGAAAAGCTTTGATCGGTTCGTCTTCTTTGCCGTCCGACCAAGCGTTCATCAGATCACGCACGTAAATTACGCCTTCAATGCTGTCAATCGTGTCTTTATAAACGGGCAGGCGCGAAAATTTTTCTTCGATGATCAGATCCCGCGCATCTTTGACCGTTGAATCTAAAGACAAAGCCGTGATTTCCGTGCGCGGAGTCATAATTTCGCCCGCTTTGGTTTCGTTAAACTCGACCATTGTTTCGATTAATTCGCGCTCGTTTCCTTCCAAAATTCCTTCCGCTTCGCCCATTTCGATCAATGCCTGCAAATCTTCGGCATAATCTAATTTTTCCTCTTCGGTCGGTTGAGTCGGAACGACTGTCGCTTCAAGTTCGGTTACATCTTTTGTAAAAAATTGAAACGGATCGGCAACCGCTGAAAGCAAACCATAAAACGGTCGGATAAGCGGAAGCATAAAAATCAACTGATTTTCGGGATTGCTGCGCGTTAAAAGTCTCGGAATAATTTGACGGAAAATAGTTGAGGAAATCAGACAAATGACGAGCGAAATGCTCAAAAGTTCGAGTTGTGTTTGATAAAAATGAAAGGTGATGATCGTCACAAGAACAGAGAAAACAACAATTAAAATTTGAATTGCCGCCGAAATTGCGAAGCGGAAACGTGGACGGTTTTCCTGAATCTCGTTCAGAAACTCAATTGTTTTGATCTTTGTGCTATCTTCATAATCCGAGGAAAGCCGACGCAGACTGACATCGCTCAACTGCGAAAAAGCCATATCAACCGTTGCTAAAACGATCAGAAAAAGCAATAGAAAAATCGAGATAACTAATTCAATTTCCATAAATATTTATTAAGCAATAGTAAATTGTAAATGGAAAATAGTAAATAGACTTGAATACTGATTTGAACATTCACGACAATGACCGAAGCACAAGCGATTCTCTCGACGCTCAAATTGAGGAATAATAATAATTACTTTATTTCGTTAAACACTCGGCGGCGGCTTCATCAATCAGCCAAAAAAGTTTTCCGTTGGTTGGTTTTACGCCTTGAGCAGGAAATTTTTCTGGCTGAAATTCTGTTTCCAAAACTTTATGCAACGACTTCGCTTTATTTTCGCCGCTGACCAAAAAAATTATATTCGATGCATTGTTAATTGTAGGAAAAGTAAGAGTCAGGCGATTGGAATTTAATTTTTTGACCATTTCAGCAACGGCGATTTTTCCGTTTTCGAGCAATGCTTTGGTGTGTGGAAAAAGCGAAGCCGTGTGTCCATCGTCGCCCATTCCGAGCAAAATCAGGTCAAATTTTGGAAATTCATTTGGTTCTATTTTAAAGAATTTTCTGACATATTTTTCGTATTGTTCGGCAACTTCCTTTGCGTTGATGATTTCAGTCTGCCAGCGAAAAATATTAGTTTTTTGGATTTCCAAAGGCTTAAATAGAATCTCATTTGCCATTTTGAAATTGCTTTGATTTGAAGCGGGCGAAACATCGCGTTCGTCGCCGAAAAAGAAAAAGACTTTTTCCCAATCAATCTTGTCCTTAAAATCATCACTCACAAGCAATTGATATAATGATCTCGGAGTCGAACCTCCGGCTAGCGCGACTGTGAATTTGCCGTGTTTTTTGATCGCTTGATTGCCGATTTCGACAAATTTTTCCGCCGCGAAATTACTTAATTCTTCAATATTCGAGAAAGTTTTTATCATTTAATTAGATTTTACAATGTTTCCGGCAAATTACGCATCTTTTCTTTGTTGTTTCCAGTAATTTTTAAAGTTAATGCGTAATGACGGGAAACTTAACCCACCGTGTTTTTCCATTTCGCGCCGCATTCCTTGATAAGCGAATCGGCTTCCTTCGGACCCCAAGTTCCGGCTTCGTAATTCGGAAATTCACGCGCAGGAATCGCTTGCCAAACATCCAATATAGGCGAAACGATTTGCCAACTCGCTTCGACCATATCGGCACGTTGGAAAAGTGTCGCATCGCCGATCATACAATCGAAAAGCAGTCTTTCGTAACCCGTCGAGATGGTTTCGCCGAAGTGATCTATGTAATTAAAATCCATATCAACCGCGCCCATATTGACAATCGGACCCGGAACTTTCGCGCCGAAATGCAGCGTAATTCCCTCATCGGGCTGGATATGAATGACTATGCGATTTGTCGTTAATTTTTCGATTGAAGTGTCGCGAAAAAGAACGAACGGAGCTTTTTTGAATTGGACAACGATTTCGGAATGTTTTCCGGGCATACGTTTGCCTGTGCGGACATAAAACGGCACGCCCGCCCACCGCCAGTTATCAATTTGAAGTTTCATCGCCGCAAAGGTGTCGGTACTTGAATTTGGCGCAACATTTTCTTCATTACGATAAGCGGGAAGTTCTTTGCCGCCAATTTTCCCCGCGCCGTATTGTCCGCGCACGGCTTTGTGCAAAACGTCTTCGGGCGAAAACGGTTGAATTGCGGCAAGAATTTTCGCCTGTTCATCGCGCACTGCGTCAGCTTCAAACGAAACGGGCGGTTCCATCGCGGTCAAAGTTACAAGTTGAAAAATATGATTCGGAATCATATCGCGCAGCGCACCGGCTTTTTCGTAATATCCTGCACGGTTTTCAACGCCGAGTTGTTCCGCCACCGTGATTTGAACGTGGTCAACAAAATTTCTGTTCCAAATCGGTTCAAAGATCGAATTACCGAAGCGGAAAACTAAAATATTTTGCACCGTTTCTTTACCTAAATAATGGTCAATGCGATAAATTTGCCGTTCTTTGAGAATTTTAAGCAAATCCGTATTTAGATTTCTTGCTGATTCGAAATCAGTTCCAAACGGTTTTTCAAAGATGAATCTGCGCCAGTTTCCGTTTTCCTCTTTACCTAAACCGTTTTTGACGATCTTTCCGGCAACATTCGCAAAAAGAGTTGGCGGAATTGCCATATAATAAAAGAAATTCGCCGGAATCTGATGTTTTTCGCAAATTTCGCCGAGCAACTCCTTTAAATCCTTAAACAAAACCTTATCATCATCAAAATCTCCGCCGGTATAATAAGTTCTTTCTTCAAACCATTTAATTAAATCTTTATCCGGCGATTTGCCGACAAATTCTTTCAGGTCGGTGATAATTTTCTTGCCAAAATCAGTTGATGCAAGTTCCTGCCGACCAACGCCGACAATCGCAAAATTTTCGGGCAAAAACCCTTGTTTCGCCAGATTATAAAGCGCGGGGAAAAGTTTTCGTTTAGTTAAATCTCCGGTCGCACCGAAAATAACCATCACACACGGTTCGGCAGTTTTTTGATTTGGTTCGCTCATATATTTTGATTGTAAATTGTAATTAATTGTGAATGGTGAAATGTAAATGGTTAATTTATTTTTCTGATTTAAGAGTGTCCAAATAAAACGGATTATCAAGATTCAAAGAAACAAATTCATAATTCACAATTCATAATTCACCGTTAATTTGAAGTTTATCACGAAGTTCGATTTCTTTGGTATTCATTTCGCCGTTGTCAGTTTCGTGGTCGTAGCCGCAAAGATGCAAAATACCGTGTAGAATCAATTGTTTAATTTCATTTTCGAGCGTTAAATTATTTTCTGTCGCTTGTCGTTCGGCTTGTTCGACGGAAATGACAATTTCGCCGAGCGTGTTCTCTTGAGGTTCAAAATCGTCGGCTTCAAAAGGAAAGGAAAGAACATCGGTCGTCGAATTTTTGCCGCGAAACTGTTTGTTAAGTTCGCGCATCTTGCGGTCGGAAACGAAGGCGATTGTCGCAGATTTATTTTCGGTTTCGGGAATTTTAACAATTGCTTCTTCGGCAAATATCTGGAAAATCTGCCAATCTAATTTAACTTTGCGCTGGTTATTTATAACTTCGATCATTGATTACGGCATAAATTGTTTCTTTGAAAATTTCCAAGTTATTAGAATACCAAGAAACCAAAAAAACGCCATCGGTAAA
>JBBSAX010000333.1:0-4374 GCA_038251885.1 Pyrinomonadales bacterium
GCAATATATTCTGAGTTATTACCCGCAAGACGAATCCGAAATGCGCGGCGAATTTCGCGAAATCTCGCTTTCCGTCAAAAACGGTCAAAACTTAACTGTTCGCACGCGGAAAGGTTATTATGTTCCCAAGAGAAATTGAGAGAAATGGATAATTGATAACGGATAATGGATAATGTCAGAAGATTTAATTATCAACTATCAATTATCCATTATCCGTTATCAATTATGTTAGAAGAATACTTACAGCAATTTTTTGAACACCTTCGTTACGAGCGCAATGTCAGCAAACACACTTTGCGAAATTATCTGAGCGATCTGGAGCAGTTTCACGATCACATCTCCAAACCGCAGGCGGACGGTTCGCGCGAGCAGATTGCGGTGAAGGATATTGACCATTTGACGATCCGCGAATGGATGGCGAATCTGCACGCGGATAATAAAATGAAAACTTCGATTGCGCGAAAACTCGCGTCTTTGAGGACGTTTTTCCAATTTCTTGTGCGCGAAGGCGTTTTGGAAACGAATCCGGCAAAACTGGTTGCCACGCCGAAGGTCGAACGCAAATTGCCGACACATCTTTCGATTGAAGACGCGATTCGGTTTATCGAAACGCCCGATCTCGAAACCGATCTAGGCAGACGCGACCGCGCGATTTTGGAATTTCTCTACGCAACCGGAATGCGCGTCGGCGAACTCGTTGATTTAAATTTGAAGGACATAGATTTCCGCGAAAAATTGGTAAAAGTTACCGGAAAACGCAAAAAACAAAGAATTTTATTTTTCGGCGATCCCGCACTTCAGTCGCTGATGTTTTATTTAAATGAAACTCGTGCGACTTTTCTAAACAATTGTCCGCCAACGACACGCGACGATCAAGCCGTTTTCCTAAATTATCAAGGCACGCGAATTACAACGCGCTCGGTCGGCAGAATGGTTGATAAATACATCAAAGAATGCGCCGATATTCCAGACATTTCTCCGCATAGTTTGCGACATTCTTTTGCAACTCATTTACTAGATCAAGGCGCGGATTTGCGTGATATTCAAGAACTTCTCGGACACGCGCGACTTTCAACAACGCAGATTTACACACAGGTTTCAATGGAAAAACTCATCGAAGTTTATGACAGAGCGCATCCGAAAGCGTGAAGTTTTAAAGTTAAAAGAGAAAATTCGGTCGTTTGACGAATTCCAGAAAATTATAGCTTGGAGAATTATTTATTTTCCTTAATTCAAACGACCGAATTTTTTGGCAAAATCAGTTACTTGAAGAACTGATTTTTACGCCGCCATTTGTCGTGATAACGCGAATCGGTGCGCCGCCGCCGTTGATGCTTGCCGTTACTTTTTTGTTTCTCTGCCAGCGATTTTCCTTATCACTTTTTTCCGTTTGAAGTTCGGCAAAGTCGCTGGAAAATCCGCCATTGACCGTTCCGGTTTCGATATTTGCGGCGTAATTTGCCGGCAACTCCAATTTTACGCCGCCGTTTGTCGTTTCGACATCAAGACCGCTGCCGTTAAAAGCGTTGCCGGATAAACTGACTTTTACGCCGCCGTTTTGCGTTCTGCCTTTGACGTTTCCGCTGACGTTATCCAATTTTATTCCGCCGTTTTTGGTTTCAAAATCAAGATTTCCGTTGACCGAATCAATCGAAATTCCGCCGTTATTTGCGATTAATTTGAGATTTGTGTTGCGCGGCACGAGAATTTGATATGAAACCGACCAATTTTCATCCGACGCGCCAGAAGCCTGAATTATCGAACCCGTTTCGATGCGAATTGATTTCACCAAAGATTGCGCTTCTTCCTGCGATTTCGCCCACGCTTGAACGCAAGCGCGAACCAAAACGTCCGCACGATTTTCGCCGATAACTTTGATTCCGCCGTTTTTCTTGCCGTCAACCGTTAAAAGATTCGTCGGCGAAACATTGATCTCGCGCAGTTCGTTTGAAGAAACTTTATCGTTTCCCGACCAATTATTATCCGAGCAAAACTCGTAATTCTTCGATTTTTCCTGTGTGAAAACCGAACTCGAAAGGCAAATTATTGCCAAAAGGAAACCATAGAAAAAACTTTTGTTGTGTGAATACATTTTAAATTCCTCCGAAATTGTTTTGTAAAATTTGTAGATTTTGCTTTCTGCAATGAAAACACCGCTGGCGAAAAATTTGTGACAAAAAAAATATTCGCTGGGAGCGCACGCATCCTTGCGTGCCATTTGTGTGAGCAAACGATTTACGCTAAAACTCACGCAGCTTTCACTTTTAGTCGCATTATTCGCGCTACCCGCGCTCAGCACGCAAGGATGCGTGCGCTCCCAATAAATAAAATTTTTGGATAAATTACAAAAAATTAAAACCCTTCAAAGCAACCGTTTCAAAAACTCGACGCATCACAGGATCAAGTTTCACGAAACAACTGTAAATTAAAGAAAAATAAGAGGAAAGGGAAATGCGATCAAAAATCTTTCTAATGTTCGTAGTGTGCTTAGTGGGCATTTTTTCGGCTCAGGCGCAGAAAGTTATTGAAAACGAATCAAACATAATTTTGTTTGATAAAACGGCGAATGCGGCGATTGTTGTCGAAAATCCGGCAAACAGTTTTGACGGAAAAATCTCGCTCGAAATTCTTGATGAAAAAGGCGCGGTTCGCGCTCAAAAATCACAAAATACGCGGATTAAAAACGGAAAGCAAACTTACAAAATTTCCTTTCTAATCGGCGATCTGTTGAAAAATGCTGAAGAAAATATCTCGTGGTATCGCTTGAAATACGAAATTTCAGATGAAAATGGAAATCTCAAATCTCACGGAATTATATCGCTTTCCGAACTTTTGAAGGATGTGTTTGAACTTCGCGTCGCGGCGGCTGAAAATGTTTTTGTCGGTCAAACTTATCAAGTGAAAATTCGCGCCGTTCAGCCTTTTACAAAATTGCCGGTTAAAAATGTCAAAATCGAAGGCAAATTCACACTCGATATTGATACCGAAGCGGACGAAGACGAAGTAATTCTCATCTCAAAAAGCGAAACCGACGGCGAAGGCTTTGCGACACTCAATTTCAAAATCGCGCCGAATTTGAAACTCGAATATGACAGCGATTTACAAATAACAGGCAGTAAAAACGGCATTATTCGTGAAATCAGAGAAGATATTGAATCGCCCGACACAAACGGTTCGGTTTTCCTTACAACCGACAAACCGATCTATCAGCCCGGACAAGATTTCAAGGTTCGCGGACTTTATTTTGACAATAACAATACGGTCATTACGAACAGCGAACTCGAATTTATTATCAAAAGCGAAGACGATCTTGTGCTTTACAAAGAATCGGTGAAAACTTCTGATTTCGGCGTGGCGGCGATTTCGTGGAAAATTCCCGAAAATGCAAAGCTCGGAAATTATCGCGTTGAAATCAAAAACGAAGATTCGGACGAACTCGGAACACAGAATTTTAAAGTCACGCGCTACGATTTGCCGAATTTCAGCGTTACGGCAAAACCCGATAAAACCTTTTATTTGCTGACAGATACAAAAGCTGAAGTTACCGTAAATGCCGATTATCTTTTCGGAAAACCTGTGCTGAAGGGGAAAGTGCGCGTCGTGCAGGAAAGCGAAAGACGCTGGAATTATCAAAAACAAAAATACGATGTTGAAGAAAAACAAGCATTTGAAGGCGAAGTTGACGCGGAAGGGAAATTTATCGCAAAAATCAATTTGAGCGAGGAATTATCGGACTTAAACATAAATCGCTGGCGCAGGTTTGAAGATTTGAATTTTGCGGCGTATTTCACCGATTTGACGACCAATAAAACCGAACAAAAGCGTTTTGACATTCGACTGACGCGAGAACCGATTCATACTTATTTGATTAGAAACCGATATAACGAAAATCCGAATCTGCCTTTTACTTCCTATATTTCAACATTTTACGCCGACGGAACTCCGGCGGTTTGCGACGTTGCGATCAACAGTGCCGGCAAAAAGATTTCAACTCTAAAAACAAATTCGCTCGGCGCGGGAAAAGTTAAATTCGATTTTCCCAAACAAACCGACCAAAATCGCTTTTATTTCACAATCACGGCGCGTGATAAAGACGGACAAACCGGAACTTTTGATGAAAACTATTATTACGACGGCAACGACGGATTAAATATCGAAACCGAAAAAACGATTTTCAAACCCGGCGAAAGCGTCAAAATCAATCTGCTTTCATCCAAGAAAGACACGATAGTTTATGTTGATATTGTCAAAGATTGGTCGGTCATCGAAACGCGTTTTGTTAAATTAAATGACGGCAAAGGCGATTTGAAAATTGCTTACAATCCGAGTTTTAAAGGCGAATTAACCGTCGCGGCATATTTTCCGTCGGAAAAA
>JBBSAX010000334.1:0-4332 GCA_038251885.1 Pyrinomonadales bacterium
ATAATTAAAAATTTAGTTGAAATGTATCCGAATGATTTCAAATGGAAAATTCCGCCGTATGAATATGAATATGACAGAAATCCGTTTGATGTGATTGCCGGAACTGTAAAAATTAGAGAAATGTTGGAAAATGGAAGCGATTTAACAGAGATTGAAAACTCTTGGAGTGAGGATTTAAGAAGTTTTGAAAATTTGAGAAAGAAATACTTAATTTATTAGATTTAAAGCAATTTCTAGCAAAATGTAAGTAACTTTTTGATAATTAGTTAAAGAGTAAAATTAGATTTAACATTAACTGTCGAAATGCCGACTGTTAATGTTATTTAGGAATAAAATTTGAGGATAAATAATGGAAAATCCGTATGTCATCGGAATAATTTCGTGGTTTTTGCCGGGTGTCGGGCATCTTCTGCAAGGGCGCATCAAAAGAGGTTTGATAATCGGCGCAGTTATCTGGATTATGTTTATAATCGCCGTAGTCAGCGGCGGTGCGTATTATCCCGGATTTAATTTTAAAGACGGCTCTCTGCTCTATTTATTAAATGTCTTTTCAAGATTGGGAAATGGTCTCGGAGCAATAATAAGTTTTATCCTGATGGCGAGTCCGCCGCCGAATGTTGCTGCTTGGGCAACTTTTGAATACGGCGGCAGATTTCTTGAAATCGCCGGATTGTTAAACTTTTTGGCTGTAATGGATGCGTTCGACATTAGCATCGGGAGGAAAAAATGATTCATTTTCTTTATTTAGTCGGTTTTGCTTTGCTGGTTTCGATAGTTTTCGGCGCAATTCTTGACGGAACTTCCAGAGAAAGAGTTATTTACGGCGCGAAAACATTTGCTCAATTCATTGTTGTAAGTTTAGTTTTGGCTTGGATATTTTATTTTCTTCCGTGGTGATTAGATGGGATTAATTGAAACAGAGGGTTTGATATTAAAAAGTTATAGTTTGGCAGAAGCGGATAAAATAATTTTGCTTTTAACGCAAAATGAAGGACTTGTTCGCGGCGTTGCTAAAGGCGCAAAACGTCTGAAAAGCCGATTCGGTGGAAGTCTTGAACCGTTTTCAATCGTTCAAATATCGTATTTTCAAAAAGAAGAACGGGAACTGGTTTCAATTAGTCAGATTGATCTGATCAAATCATTTTTTAATAACGCGGGAAATCCTGAATTTTTGCAAAAATTCGCGTATTTAATCGAGCTTTTGATTGAATTTGCGCCGCCACATGACCCGAACGAAAGACTCTATCGAATGGCAAAGGTTTGCTTGGAAACTGCTTCTGAAATGTCGGAAAGTCTTGAAAGTATCGCAGTTTATTTTGAACTCTGGCTTTTGCGACTCGGCGGTTATTTACCGGATTGGCGCAAATGCGACAAATGCAAGCGGGAACTAAAGCCGATTGAAACAGCCGGTTTGCAAATTAACTTTCACCTGCATTGTTCCACTTGTCAAAAAAGCAGAAATGAATGGATGATTTCGCCAAACCAAAGAAAAATTTTTATTTCCGCGCAGGAGATTTCTCCGGTCAAATTCTCCGAATACACTCTGAAAAACGAAAAAGAATTAAAAGAGATTTCTCAAATTTTAAGACGAATAATTTCGCAAATTCTCGGAAGAGAAATCGTTGGTGAAAAAATTTTAATGGCAAAGACTTAAGTAAAAATGAAGCGTTTTAGCTGGCTGATTTCAAAATACATACTCCAATCAATTTTGCCTTACTTCATATTTTCGTGGCTTTTATTGAGTGTCATACTGTTTGTCCAACAGGCAAGCCGTTTTTCCGACATTTTCTTTAACATCAGCATTCCGAATAATTTAGTCTGGCAATTAACATTGGCTTTAGTGCCGAATGTGATTGCTTTTACTTGCCCGATGGCAGTTTTGCTCGGAGTTATAATCGGACTTTCAAAAATGCAGGGCGATAGTGAATTAATTGCAATCAGAACTGCCGGAGTCGGGAACTTACAAATTGCTATTCCGATTGTTTTTCTCGGTTTATTACTCTCTGCTTTTGCCTTTTTTATAAACTTAAAAGGCGTTCCGTTTGCCGCTCAAATTGTTCGGGCGGTCGCAGTCAAAACTGCTCTCTATAAGCTCGAATCTCCGATTGAACCGGGTGTTTTTAATACTGAGATCAACGGTTTTACAATTTACGTAAAAAAAGGAGATTTGGAAAGCGGAGATTGGAAAAATGTTTTTATTTATCAAGAGGACAAGCAAAATAATCAACTGCGTCTGATAACGTCAAAAAGCGGGCGAATTGACGCAACAGATGAAAATTCGGAATTAGTTCTAAATGAGGCTTATGTAAATACAGTTTCACTAAGTGGAAAACAAGAAAAACTTGTTTCGGAAAATGTCGGACAAATTCGTCTGGCAATAAAAACGAAGCGGAATGAAATAGTCGAAAGAATCAGTAAAAGCGAAGCTACACCGGAAGAATTAGGTTTAAGCGAACTAGCCGAATATGCCAGAAATAAAACAGGAAAGGAAAGAACAGAAGCACAGGTCTTGTGGCAGAGAAGAATTTTACTCTCGATTACGCCTTTGATTTTTGCGCTTTTGGGAACAGGTTTAGTAATCAGATATAACCGCAGTGGCAGAGGTTTCGGGATTTTTCTGGCATTGGTCAGTTTGGTTGCATATTATCTGATTTCACTTCTTAGTGAACAACTTGCCCGGACGAATTATATAAATGTATTTCTCGCAGGACTTTTGCCGTTTTTGGTCAGTGTTTTTGTTATCACATGGTTATTTTTATCTAACAGATATGTGTTGAAGAAATCTTCCGTCGGAATCAAAAATTTAATCAAATTCGATTTTACAAAAAAAAGGGAAAAACTTGCGAAAAGTAATTATTATATAGACATTACGACGGGCATTCTCGATTTCGATATTATTACTACTTTGCTTAAATACTTTTTTCTGACTTTCACCTTTTTAACCTCGATTTACCTGATTTTTACGGCATTTGAGCTATGGAAATTTGCCGGAACGATAGATAACGGAATCACACTTTTATTAAGCTATCTTGTTTATTTAATTCCATTTATCTATATCCAGCTTGCGCCTTCATCGCTGATGATCGCAACTCTGGCGACTTACGTTATAAAATCGAGGCAAAACGAGATCGTGACGTGGACGGCTTCGGGGCAGAGCATTTACCGTCTGCTCGCGCCGTGTTTTTTGTTGATGGCAATAATCGGTGTAATTAATTGGGGAATTCAGGAAAAAATTGCGCCGTATGCCAATCAAGTCCAAGATCAACTTCGAGCGCAGATTAGAAATCAAGGTGTTTTAAAGGACACGAATAAAAAATATTGGGTAGCAAATAACGAAAGGATATTTTCTTTTGAAATTGATAACAAAACCGATTCTTCAAAAAGGGAAGTCAGTAATTTGACGATTTTTGAATTTGCACAAAATGAATCGAAACTAAAAACGATTTATTCAATCCCGAAAGCTGAATGGCAAAGCGATAAAATCAATATAATCGGAAAGGCAAATAAAACCGAATACTCAGACAATAAGGTAGAAACAAAGGAAATATCTGATGGGGAATTGAATGTGCAGTCAAATCCTTTAATTAATTTATATGAAAAGCCGAACCATTTGAATATTTCCCAAACACGCGAACAAATAAAAAACCGTGAATCGGAAGTTGAAAAAAGAATATTTGAAATCGCCCTTCAGAAAAAATACACCACATTGCTTTTGCCTTTAATAATCACGCTTTTCACCGCTCCGTTTGCGTTATCTCTGAGCCGCAAAGGAAAGGTTTTAACCATCGGTTACGCAGTCGGAATCTGGCTGCTTTTTATGGGAATTACAAATGTGTTTGAGCAATTAGGTCAAAACGGCTTTTTATCGCCGTCAATTGCTGTTTGGAGTCCGGTATTATTATTTGGAGTTTTAGGAATGTTTTTGTTAACCAAGGTTAAAACATAGATTTAACAGCTTTAGTTTAGATTTAATTGGTTATAGTCCTAAATAGCTAGAGAGCCGGTAGTATCATCTTCAATTGAAATAGTTTTTTATGAAATTTGAAGTTTTTATTTGACTGGAAAAATCTTTTCTTCGGCTTTGATGATGGCGTAGCACTGGCATGAAGTTTTTTCCAAATTTACGCGGTCGAGAATCTGCATTTCGCCGCGTGTGTATTGGATTAGATTTTGTTTTTGCAGAATCACGGCGGATTTGTTGACGGCTTCGCGGCGCACGCCGAGCATATTTGCCAAAAAATCCTGTGTGATCTGGAAGTTGTTCGATTGCATCCGGTCAGCGGTCATCAAAAGCCAGCGAGCGAGCCGCGCTTCGACTTGATGAAAACGAAA
>JBBSAX010000335.1:0-4330 GCA_038251885.1 Pyrinomonadales bacterium
GAAAATAGCAACCGCCCGCAAGTATTTAGGAATAATCTACAACACACTAAAAAATGATTGGGTGTTTGAAGATTTTAACAATTTTGTATTAGCAGAGTGAAAAACTTTGCTTTTGGAGTAGAAATTCATCATAGGAGAAAAAATATATGTTTTCATTGGAAGAATTGTTAGGGCAAGAGCAGGGAAATCAGGCGGTTGATCAGATCAGTCAGAATTTGGGTGCAAATTCTTCGGTTGTAAATTCGGCAATTCAGATGGCTTTGCCGATGATTTTGAGCGGTTTGGCGAAAAATACACAAGAACCGCAAGGCGCGGAAAATTTGAATAACGCTTTGGAAAAAGATCACGATGGCGGACTTTTGGGCAATTTAATGGGTTATCTCGGAGGCGGAATTCCGACTCCGCAAGAAGCGACGCGCCAAACGAACGGCGGCGGAATTCTGGAACATATTTTCGGCGGCAGACAAACACAGATCGCCAATGAAGTCAGCCAACAGAGCGGTTTAGGTGTCGGACAAGTTGCCCAACTTCTGATTACGCTTGCGCCGATTGTGATGGGTTTTCTCGGACAGAAAAAACAGCAGGAAGGGTTGGACGCGGGCGGACTTTCGAGTTGGCTCGGCGGTCAGCAGCAGCAAATGCAGTCTTCAGGAAATCCGATGATTGATATGGCTTCGCGCATTCTTGACAAAGACGGCGACGGAAGTGCAATGGACGATCTCGCTTCGATGGCGTTCAGCTATTTTACGAAATAAAGTTTCGCAAAAATTAATTTTTTCAAGACCGACAAAGTTAAATCTATAGTCGGTCTTTTTTTTATCGAAAAATCAATTCACCGAGATTTATTTTGAATTGCGCCAAAAAAATACGAAGAAAGTTGTTTTACTACCTGAACAGGTAGTGTATTTATCATTAAAAAAAACTATTCTCCTTTTGAAACAATTTGCAGAAATCAGTTTGCAAAAATTTTTAATTTAAATTTTATAGGAGATATTAAAGAAATGTTCACAGTAAATAATTGGCAAAGTATTGCATTAGCGCAAGATAATTCGACGACTTGCTGGCTGACCTGCTATCAGATGCTTTTTAAATGGCGCGGTATAAATTCAGATGGAATTGATAAAATTGTGGAAAATGCCGGAATTAAAATGTTTGATGAAAATTCAAACGGAGCGAAGGAAACGGGTTTGAAGGCGAAGCAATATGTCGCGGCGAACAGTTCGCTTGGTCTGCAATCTCTGAAAGGCGGAGAATTCGATGACACCGAACTTGAATATATGTTGGAAAAAAAGGGTCCGATCTGGGCGACAATGCAGTATGGAAAAGGCAATCATAATATTGTGGTCATCGGCGGAGGCGACGGAAGAGTAAAATACATCAATCCTGATTGGAGTGGCGTTAAAAAGCCGGAAATTATTGATTGCGAATTGAAATCACTGAATTTATATTTGAAACACTTTAACAATTGGAAAGGCGCGAACGCTTGTTTTCCGTAAAATGTAATTTGTAGAAAGAAAAGTTGAAGTTTGGAGTTTTATACAATCCGAACCTCAACTTTTTACGTTTATTTTAATTATACGTCGGCAAGTATTTCGGTTTTCTCCGCGCATTTGTCGCTTGTTCAAAAGCATAAGCGATTTTTATCAGAATCGGTTCTGAAAATGCGCGTCCGAAGAAGGACATTCCGACGGGAAGTTCTTGGACAAAACCAGCCGGAACGGTGATGCTCGGATAACCGGAAACGGCGGCAAAACTCGTCATTCCTTCAAAAACGCCGCAGTCGCCGTTGACCAGATCGGTCATCCACGCCGCGCCGCCGGAAGGCGCGATGATCGCGTCGAGTTTGTCTTTGTCCATTACCGCGTCAATTCCTTGTTCCTGCGTGTAAAGTTTGGTTTGAAGAAGTGCAATGCGATAAGCGCGGTCGTTTAAATCCGCTTTTTCCTGTGCCATTTCAAAAATTTCCTGCCCGAAATAGGGCATTTCCTTAACTTTATTTTCTTCGTTGAATTTTATTAAATCTTCTAAAGTCTTATATTTTCCGCCCCGCGCCGCAAGATATTTGTTCAAATCTTCCTTAAATTCATAAAGCAAAACTTCATATTCCGCCTCGCCGAATTTTTGAGCGGTTTCCATTTTTACGTCAATCAAAGTTGCGCCGCCGTCTTTGAAAACTTTCAAATGCGGTTCGATTACGCCGTCAATTTTCGCGTTGCGTCCGAAATACTGCCGCGCCACGCCGATTCGCATTCCTTTAAAACCGTCTTTTTGTAAAAATTTCGTATAATCTTTTTCGCCTTTTGTCGCTTGTGAAGTTATCGAATCGTTTGTGTCCGCACAGATTAATGCGCCGAGCAGAATTGCGGCATCGGCGACAGTTCGCGCCATCGGTCCGGCGGTGTCTTGAGAGTGTGCAATCGGAATTACGCCGTTTCTTGAAACGAGTCCGAGAGTCGGTTTGATACCGACGATTCCGCACGTTGCTGACGGACATATAATCGAACCGTCTGTTTCCGTTCCAATTCCGGCGGCAGCAAGACTTGCCGCAATTGATGCGCCCGTTCCGGCAGATGAGCCGCACGGATTTCTGTCCAGAATATACGGATTATGCGTCTGTCCGCCGCGTCCCGACCAACCGCTCGAAGATTTTGTCGAACGAAAATTCGCCCATTCCGATAAATTTGTTTTGCCAATAATTACTGCGCCCGCATTTCGTAATTGCTGAACAAGAAACGCATCCTGTTTCGGTGTCGGTGCGTCAATGAGCGCAAGACTTCCGGCGGTCGTTTTCATTTTGTCGGCGGTGTCTATGTTGTCTTTGATGAGAATCGGAATTCCGTGAAGCGGCGAACGAATTTTGCCGCTTTTACGTTCTTTGTCCAAATCTTCAGCAATTTTCAGTGCGTCGGGATTTACTTCAATGACAGAATTTAGTTTGCTGTCAATTTCCTTAATGCGGTCGAGATATTTTTGTGTCAAATCTTTTGCCGAAATCTGTCCGCTTTTCATTGCATCTTGAAGTTCGGCAATGGTTTTTTCCTCGACATCAAAAGCATTTTGCGCCGAATTTGTTTTGTCATTTGCCTTTGCCATTTTATAACTCAAAATCCCGATTCCGCTCGCGGCGGAAATTTTCAAAAAGTCTCTCCGATCAGATTTATTCATTTTTTAAGTTTTCCTCATTAATTTCTCGTTTTGAAATATGTCCAAACTCCTTATTTTTTGCCGCAAGTTATTACGAAATTTACACACATATAAATTTCTCGCGCGGATCAAAACAAATTGAAGTTTGAATATAAAAGATACAGATAGCTTATAACTTAAACACAAAATTCTGCAAATTGATTTGGATGTCGGCAAACAAAATTCAGGGCTTTTTCAAAGTCGGAAATAGTGAAAAAAATCTATCAGTTATAATCTGTCATCTATCATCTATTACGAATTAAAATACTTTTACCTGCGGAATAGATGATAGATGACAGACTAAAGATGATAGATTAAATTCACAAAGATTTCTGTCAGTTTAATTTCCGACTTTGAGTAAGCTCTGAAACAAAATTGGACTTGATAAGAAATAATTATCATAATCGAATAATCAAATATCAAAAAAGGAAAAATAAATATGTTTAATAGAATTTTGGCTTTATTAATGCTTTGTCTTTTAACTTCACAAGGCACTATGGCAAATACCGACGCGAAAGAAGATAGCAAATTTGAAACTCTGGCAAATAAATATATTGCCGAACTGATCGAAATGAATCCCGAATGGGCGACCAGTTTGGGCGACCATAAGAATGACGGAAGTTTGAACGATTACAGTATGAACGCCGTCAAAAAGGAGCGCGAATTTACCGAAAAATATCTCAAAGAATTAAATAAGATCAACGCCGGAAACTTGAACAAGGTAAATAATGTTGATTACCGGATTTTGAAACACAATCTGGATTACACGATTTTTCAGATTGATGTTTTGAAAAGCTACGAATGGAATCCGATGTCATATAACGTCGGCGGTGCGATCAATGATTTGATTTCCAGAGATTTTGCGCCGTTAAAGACGCGTTTGATGAGTGCAAAGTCGCGGCTTGAACAAGTTCCCAATGTCGTTGCGGCGGCGAAAGCGAACTTAAAAAATCCGCCGAAAATATACACCGAAACAGCGATTGCCCAAAACAAAGGCACGATCAATCTCATCAAAGGCGATTTGCAGATGTTCATTGACGAAGCCGGAATGAAAGCCGAACTCGCGCCCGCGCAAGCCAAAGCGATTGCCGCGCTCGAAGATTTCGGAACCTGGATGGAAAAAGATTTACTGCCGCGTTCAAATGCA
>JBBSAX010000336.1:0-4265 GCA_038251885.1 Pyrinomonadales bacterium
GACTCTTCTCTTTTTTATTATGCTTATCTTCAAAAACATCGAAAAGAACCGAGTTTTTGCCGTTTTTCTTAACTTGATACATTAAGCCGTCGGCAGCTTTTATCATTTCATCTACCGATTTTGGAATTTCCGAGCAAGTTAAAACGCCCATACTAAAAGTTACGTGCCAATTTTCTTCAGCCATTGCCGTATTTAATTTTTCTCTTATTTTGCAAACTACGGCACGCGCCTGTTCCGCATTTGTTTCGGGGAAAAGAATCGCAAACTCATCGCCGCCGACACGGGCAATTGTGTCATTAAAACGCAAATTACTTTTTATGACATCAACCACTTTGATCAATAAATCACTGCCGACCTGATGACCGAGTGTGTCGTTTATTTGTTTGAAATTATCGGCATCAAAATATGTGATTGATAAATCGCGTTCGTAACGTCGTGAGCGTTCGAGTTCAAATTTTGCCGTTTCATAAAACGAACGCGGATTCGCCGCACCGGTCAAATAATCGGTTCGTGCCAGTTCTTTTTCGTAGCTATATGACTTTTTTAATTGAATTAGGAGTTTTGCAACTACAAGAAAAAATCCGAGCCTTGTTCCTGCATTCCATAGCGGCACAAAGCTGCTAGAAAAAGTTTGTCCGGCTTGATAATTAGCAAATTGCCACACGACTGCGCTGATAAAGGCAACAACAAGTCCCGATTTTTTCCCTCCGAACCAAGCAACCGTAGCTACCGGAATTAGATAGAAAAATGAAAACGACAACTCAAATCCGGTAAAATAATTTATTAAACCTAAAACTGAAATTTGCAGACAGCCGAAAGCCACAATAAATGTTTGGCTGCGTTTTTCTAAAAATTTAAGATATTTCAAGAGATATTCTCCTGTAAAAAAAAGTCGGGATAATTTGATGAAAATTTACGGGGCAGGATTATGAAAAAAGCCGAGTAAAATTAAACGGCTTTTAAATTTATAGCAGATTTAAGCTAGTTTTGGGAAGTATTATTTACGCACATTATTTATTTAATTTGTCCAAATAATAACCCGGACGAGTAATTACCGTTAAGGACTTACTTTTTATCGAAGTATTTTCAACCTTGATCTTTACTGAACGCAATACTTTATTACCGGATAAAGGTTTCGGCTCAAAACCGATAACATACTGAGTTTGAAACATTTGAACTAATTTTTCCGAATTTTCTAAACTCTGGTTTTGCGATTGTGAGAAGAAACTCATTCCTCCGCTAAGTTCCGCAAGTTCTTCAAGTTTCCGTTGTCCTTCAAAATTATTTATCTGATAGGTGTTTGTTGGAGAAAAAGGCTTGATGCTAATTCCGAACGAAAATACTCTGACATCCGCAGTCTTCAGTTTTCCTTTTACCTTTGCAAATTTTTCCCCCGAACTGTTTTCTTCGCCATCGGAATAGACCAGCAAGATTTTGTTTTTACTTTCAACTTTTTCAAGTTTTTCCAACGCAAATAATAAACTGTCATTAAATGAGGTTTGACCTTCACCGATTTCCAGTTTGACGATTTTGTTTAAGGCATCTACGATTTGTTTATCCGAACTTCCCCAATCAGCCATCAGTTTAATCTCATCACTAAAGGAAATTATTGAATAGTCGTTTTTAGTATGGGCGTTTTGAACAAATTTCAATACAGAGTTTGCGACGGCAAATTTCTGCTCTTCGGACATCGAACTCGAAACATCAATCAAAACTTCGACAGCCGCCGGTTCTTCTTCGCTACTGAAATAAGTTATTGATTGAGAAACTTTTTCGTCCTCGACCTTGAAGTTTTCTTTTGTCAGAGATGTGATAAACCGACCTTTTTTATCAGTAATATTTACGCGAAAATAGACGGTTTTTGAAGAATTTGCATCTTGAGAAAAAATAAGTGTCGAGGCTAAAAACACGACGCTTAAAATTTGGATCAAAATAAAAACTTTTTTGACTTTCATAATATTTTTGGCTGAGATTTAATTGGTATTTATGACTTTACTTGCCAATTGCAAACGATCAATTTCATTATTCTGCGCCCAAAACTTGGGCAACGGTTTCTTTTTTCAAACCGTTGCCTTTGCGGTTGTCATAATCGGAAGGCGAAATTTGTTTATCGCGCCACGCGTCGAGGTGTCCGACTTGGTGGACGCATTGAATTGTGCAGGTTGGAGCGCACCATTTTTCGGTGATGTATTCGCGTTCCATATTTGAGTGCGTGTATTCGTGAATAGAGATTCCGGGCGTTCCGCGTTGCTGTGAACACCAACTGACGATTCCGGCTTCGTCAATGTATAAGTATCTTGCTCCGGCGCGGCATTTCCAGTTGTATTCCTTGCCTTCGACGAGATCGTCCTGAAACCAGTTCCAACGCGCATACGAGCTTGTGCCCTTTGATTTGATTTCCTTATAAACGCGCTTTTCGTGCTCGGTCAAACCTTTGTTGAGTCCCATTTCGTCGTGAATCACGCCGACGGTTGAAGAAAATCCGAGTTCAATCGCGCGATTGGCGATAATCAATGCTTCGTCAGGGTTTGCCACGCCGCCGCCGACGACCGAATTGATATTTACCTTAAATTTCGCGTGGTCGCGCAAATTAACTAATTTTGCGTCTAAAACCTTCAGGCTTTTCTTTGAAACATCGTCGGGCGTTACGTTATCAATCGAGATTTGCAGATAATCCAAACCTACCTCATTGAGTTTTTCAATCTTATCAACCTGAAAATAATAGCCGTTGGAAATAAGTCCGGCGATCATTCCGTGATGGCGGATTCGTGCGATAATTTCGTAAATTTCCGGGTGCATCATCGGTTCGCCGCCGCTGATCGTAATGACCGAACTTCCGAATTCGGCGAGTTTATCAATTCTTTTCAGCATTTCCGCAATCGGCACGGGATCGCTTGTTTTGTCGTATTCGTTGCAATATGTGCAAGCGAGATTGCACCGCCGCATCGGGACGATATGAACCAAAACCGGATGTTTGGTCGAAGCAAAGGCGCGAACCGTATGTCGAACTCCGCGCGTAAACCGACTGAAACTGCTTGCCTTAGGCATTAGATAAAAACTCTCCTGAAAATATCGAATTCAAACCTGTAATTATAGTTTTTACGGCAACTCTTTTCAAACTCTAAACAAAAAGCTCTGATTTTTAATATCAGAGCTTTCGTTTGAAATTTTTCTAAGTATGATTAACCATCAATAATTTTTGTTCCTTTCGGAATATCAACCTTGAAAACTTTTGCATTAATCGTGATATTTTTCTGCATTCCCGAAAGTAAGACGGTTCTCGTATCTTTATTGGATTCCGTAACTTTTATTTGAATCGGCATTCCGTCTCCGTCAACCCAGAGATCGGCGGACGAAAAAGCCGATTTGGTTTTCGGCGTTAATTGCAGATGCCATGTCGGTGTGCCGCCGCTGACTTTTTCTTCGCCGATATATTTAATTTCATAATTTGATTTCAATTCGCTTTTCGACATATTCATAAAGGCGAATAGATTGTTGGCTTTGCCGTTTCCTTTTGCTTGCGAAGCGTTGCCTCTGATTGCCTGTTTGAGGCGCGGAGTATAAATCTGGTATTGTTTATTAACAACCGTCAACGTTTCCGCAACTGGTTTTGTCCAATCAATTCTGATATACGCATCTTTTCCTTGTGCCGGCAAATAAGTTGCCGAACCTTCCGTCGTTTCCGATTCGTCCAATTGCGGATTGTATTTCACCATCTTGACGTTTGTTTTAAGCGATGAAAGCCGTTCTCGATGTGCTTCCATCGTTTGTAAAATTTTATTCAATGTTCCGCCAACTTGTGCTTTTATTTCGATTACGGCAAAAGCATTGAAAAATAATATTAAAGCAAATGCCGCCAGACCTAGTTTTGTAAATGATTTCATAAAATTTATAACTCCTTTAATAAAGGTATCTTTTTTTGATTATTCGGGAAGATTGTATAGAAAAAATTTTGATATGTAAAAGTTTTACGGCAAAATCTCGATTTCGTAGAATAGTTCGCCATTTTCTTTTTTCATTTCGTGCCAGTTTAAAATTTCGGCATTCGGATTTCCGCTGAATTCCTTAATCTTTTTTGTCATTATGCTTCTATCCGTTGAAAAATCTTCGGCTTTGACGATCACACGCGCCGTTTGGGTTGCCAATTTTTCGCGTTTCTCAAACCACGCTTTCGGCGTTAAAAAGATAAACGCGATTATTAAAAGGCAGAAAACATCGTATTGCCACGTTCCGCGCAAATAATCCCATAAAACAAATCTTCTTAA
>JBBSAX010000337.1:0-4265 GCA_038251885.1 Pyrinomonadales bacterium
CGCGGCGACTCCGCCAGTTGATAACGTGTGCAACCGAGATGAATATCGGAAATGTGTAAAAACCTCATATAAACATTCTACCATTTACCATTTACCATTTACCATTTACAATTCAAAATTATGGAAAAAGTCATTTTGATCACGGGCGCATCGAGCGGAATCGGCAAAGAAACGGTCAAACTTTTTCAAGCGAAAAACTGGCGAGTTGCGGCAACAATGCGAACGCCGGAAAAGTCGGCAGATTTGCAGAAAATCGCCGATGTTGAAACTTTTCGGCTTGATGTTACTGATGTTGATTCGATTAAATCGGCAATTGACGGCGCGACCCGAAAATTCGGACGAATTGATGCAGTCGTCAATAACGCGGGTTACGGACTCGTCGGCGCGTTTGAAGCGGCGACTCAGGAACAGATCGAAAAACAGTTTCAGACAAATGTTTTCGGTTTAATGAACGTCTGCCGCGAGATTTTGCCGGTTTTCCGTGAACAAAAACGCGGCACGATTGTCAACGTCGCGTCGGTCGGCGGACGCATAACTTTTCCGCTTTACAGTCTTTATCACGCGACAAAATGGGCGGTCGAAGGTTTTTCGGAATCTTTGCAATACGAACTCGAAAAATTTAACATTCGCGTCAAAATCATCGAACCCGGACCGATCAAGACCGATTTTTACGACCGTTCACAGGATTTGACGCGCAAAGAAGGGTTGACGGCGTATGAAACATTTATCGAAAAAGTTCTGCCGAATATGCAAAAAGCGAGCGAAGATGCGCCCGACGGTTCGGTCGTCGCGCAGACGATTTACGATGCGGTAACCGACAATTCGAGCAAAATGCGTTACAACGTCAACACTAAAGGAATGCTACTGGCACGAAGGTTTTTGCCGGAAAATTTGTTTTTCAAAGTCATAAAATCTACCTTGGTTAAAGATTAACACGATTTAGTAAAACGCTTGATTTTAGTAAAAAAATCTAAGGAAAAAGATTTAACATCAAATTTGTGATTTTAGTTTTGCGGCAACTTCAATGTGTGATAATTTTTCTTAAACAAAACGTAACTTCCGTGTAACATTTTCGTTGAACGACAAATATATTCAACGGTAAATTTCAACTAACAAATTAAGACAAAACTTTACGTTATTAAGATTAAAAAAGAGGAGACTAGAGATGAAAAAAGTTCTTTGTTTTTCAGCGATTACAATCGCATTATTTGCCTTATGTCTTTCGACATTTGCCCAATCTCAGGCAACTACCGGATTAATTCAGGGAACGGTTGTTGACCAAAACGGTGCGTTCGTGCCGGGGGCAACGATTAAAATTGAAAATACCGAAACCGGATTTAACCGTATGCTTATGACCAATTCGGACGGTTATTTCAGTGCTCCGCTATTGCCGATTGGAAAATATCGCGTTACGGGCGAATCACAGGGATTTGCTCAAACAATTTTGCAAGGAATAGTTTTAAATGTCGGGCAAACTTTGACCGTCAAGATCGAATTAAAAGCGGGCGGAGTTGCCACGACCGTAAATGTTTCGGCGGAAGGCGAAGGCGTTGAAGTCGGAAAAACCGAATTAAGTACTTTACTCAACGAAAGATCGGTCGAAAATCTGCCGATCAACCGCCGCGATTTCAGCAAATTCGTGCAATTAACTCCGGGCGTTTCAGTCGTTCAAGGTCCTGACGGCGATGAAATCACGATTAATGGTCAAAAGGGAATTCAGAACAATTTTTCGATTGACGGCGCGGATGCCAACAATCCGTTTTTTGGCGAACAACGCGGCGGTCAGCGTCCGGCATTTACCATCAGTTTGGAAGCGATTCAGGAATTTCAGGTCATTCCGGTCGGCGCGTCGGCTGAGTTCGGACGCAGTTCGGGCGGTTTTATCAACGCCGTCACTAAATCCGGCACGAACACCTATTCAGGTTCGGCGTTTTTGTTTTTCAGAAACCAGAGTCTTTCAAGTCAAAATCCTGATGCGGTTGATGCGGGTTTGCCGGTCGAAGATTTTCGTAATTATCAATTCGGCGGCAACGTCGGCGGACCGATCAAAAAAGACAAAGCATTTTTCTTCGTCGCGTATGAAAGAAATGCCGGCAAAAGTTCCAAGCCGAATTCGATTGATCCGATTCTAGTTAATATTTTTGCTACAAGATTTAATTCACCGGGAGAGCAAGGAATTATCAATCGAACAAACGATGCCGACGTTTTTCTGGCAAAAGTTGATGTAAATCTCAACAACAGTAATCTTTTAACCGTTCGGCACAACTATAGTCGCGCCGAACAGGTCAACGGAACTTTTGACGTTCCGACTTGGGGAGTTAGTGCAAACGGGCGCGAAACGAATAATTCAAATTCGTTTATTACACAACTCGTTACGACGATTTCGCCGACGCTTTTGAACGAATTTCGCTTTCAATATGCCAAAGAAAATCGTCCGCGTTTTTATGACGGTCCCGATCTTCCCGATACGACCATCGGAACATTTGACGGTTCGATCTCATATCGTTTCGGTCGTCCGTTCTTTTTGCCCGTTCCGTCTAATGATGTGAGATTCCAATTTACGGACAATTTCACGATCGTTAAAGGAAATCACACGATCAAATTCGGCGGGGATATCAACCGCACCAAGTCTTCACAGACATTTATCGGTTTCGCCCGTGGACGCTACATCTTTGCCGCACCGACAATTGGCGGCGCAATTCAGGGATTTCAGGATTATATAAACGGTGTAAATGCTAATGCTCTTGCTCTCTATCTGCAATTTGCGCCGATTGGAAACCGCTCTGTCGAAGAAGCCGGAACACAGCAATTTGTTCAATTAGAACCCGGATTTTACGGGCAGGACAGTTGGGTAATTCGTCCGAATTTAACCTTAAATTACGGTTTGCGTTGGGAAGGTCAATATCAACCCGATCCGATCAATGCTCCGCAGGACACCCGTTTCGGACAATTTTTAAATGATCCGCGCTTTCCGTCCGACGGCACGATTCCCGATTTTACAGACGGCTGGCAGCCGCGACTCGGACTCGCTTGGTCGCCGGGAAAAGATAATAAAACCGCTATCCGACTTGGGGCGGGAATTTATTATGCACGAATTCCCGGACTGGTCTTAGCCGGACCGAGAAATACGGACGGCGTAATTGCGGGAAATATTTTCTTTGCAAATTTCCTGTGTCCGACGGTTGCGGCTTGTCCGCCGTTTCCGGGAATCGTTCCGACTGCCGGATTTGCGCCGTTCAATCCCGGTATTGCGGTTTTTGAACGAAACTTCAAAAATCCGCGAACGGTTCAATATAGCGCAAGCGTCGAACGTGAAATTGTCAAAGATTTGAATTTCCTGTTTGCCTATAATTACGCAAAAACAACGCGTTTGACGCGCTTTGTCAACCGTAATGATCCGCGACTTTACGGCGGTGTGGCAATTTTTGAACGTCCAAACGGTTCGGGTGTCGGCGAAATTCGTTCGACGGAAAGCTCGGCGCGTTCGCTTTATCAAGGTTTGACCTTTGCGGCGACCAAGCGTTTTTCAAATTACTTCCAATTTCAGGCAAATTATCTGCTTTCGTGGGATAGATCGGACGACGATAATGAGCGAGATCCATTCTCTTTCCGGTACGCCGATCCGACGAATTTAGCGGCGGAATACGGTTATTCAGACCGCGATCAACGGCATCGTTTCAATGCTTTTGCGACGTTTGCTCTGCCCTACGAAATCACGCTTGCGCCGATTGTCCAATATCGTTCGGCGCAACCGACTTCCGTAGTCAATCGCACACCCGGCGGCGGCGTAGTCATTCAGCGAAATACTCTGCGGCTCGACAATGAATTTTTTACTTTCGATTTTCGCGGAACGAAGGGATTCAAATTCGGCGAAAGAATGTCGCTCGAAGGGATTTTTGAAGTGTTCAATCTATTCAACAATCGTAATCAAAGAAGTCTGCCGAGACCTCTGACATTTAACTTTGACGGAACAGTTTCCGCCGGATTCGGCGAACCGCGCCAAGTCCAATTAGGCGCAAGATTTAAGTTTTAGGGAAACTTACGAGAGAAAATTAACAGGGATTTCAGGATAGACAGGGATATTTTTTAAGTAATTTTTATCCGTGTTTATCCTGAAATCCCTGTTAATCAAAATTAAATCCACTGCCTCTGGCAGTGGATCAGGATATCCGACAACAGGGCAACAGGAAAAAAAGAAATAAAATGTATCTCCCTAGAAGGTGACAACTTATAAGGAGATACAAATATGAGCAAGAGATTTAGAA
>JBBSAX010000338.1:0-4250 GCA_038251885.1 Pyrinomonadales bacterium
AAATTCCAAAATCGGTAGATGAAATGATAAAAGCTGCCGACGGCTTAATGTATCAAGTTAAGAAAAACGGCAAAAACTCGGTTCTTTTCGATGTTTTTGAAGATAAGCATAATAAAAAAGAGAAGAGTCAAATAAATTTAATTTGTGCGGAAGTAGGTCTGAATCAGTAAAAGCGAAAAATATTTGAAAGCCGGATGATATTTGCAAATATCATCCGGCTTTTGCGTTTAAAAAGAACTGTTTGTGTGCAAAAATCAATTCTGTAAAAAATGGACGAAACTTTTGCCAAAAACAATCAGATAGAACATCCCAACAGACATTTTTTAACAGGTCTGGCGCGAGCTTTCGGCGGTGCAATTTTGTTTTCATTTCCGATCTTGATGACGATGGAAATGTGGCAACTCGGATTTTATATAGACAGATTCCGGCTCGCACTGTTTATCATTGCCTTGATTCCTCTGCTTTTCGGTCTGTCTTATTTTGATGGTTTTGAAAAAACTAACGGTTTTATCGAAGACGCAGTTGACGTTTTTGTCGCATACACAGTCGGATTTGTCGCCTCAGCTTCGGTGTTATTCGTTTTTGGTATTGTCAACTTTTCGATGTCCGCCGATGAAGCTATCGGAAAAATCTCGATTCAGGCAACTGTTGCCAGCATCGGTGCTTTAGTCGCTCAGAGTTCGCTCGGAGGCAACGGAACCGATTCTGAATCTAAGGATGACGAACAATCAAAAACAAGAGAGCCGCGAAGCTATTACGGCGAAATTGTATTGATGATCATCGGCGCGATATTTCTTTCGATGAGCATCGCGCCGACCGAAGAAATGATTCTGATCGCGTTTAAGATGACGTATTGGCAAATCGCCGCTTTAGCTATCGGTTCTTTATTAATGATGCATGCCTTTGTTTATGCCGTTAAATTTCGCGGACAGGAAACTCGTCCCGAAGAAAGTTCATTTGTCGGGTTTTTTCTGCATTTCACGGTTGTCGGTTACGCCGTAGTTTTGCTGATAAGTTTATACTTGCTTTGGACATTCGGAAGATTGGACGGAATGGGCATCAGCGAGATCGCGCAAGTCGTGATCGTGCTTAGTTTCCCCGGCGCACTCGGCGCGGCGGCTTCACGCTTGATCTTATAAAAAAATGGCAGATAAAAATTCAGAAAATTCAGACGATCAGAAAGAAAAACAGATACCGTTTCTCGAATGGCTGATTGCCGCGATCGGTTTGGTTTTGGTGGTCGGCACGATCGGTTTTATGCTGTATCAAGCCTTTACCGTGAAAGACACGCCGCCAAGTTTTAAGACAAATGTCGAACGAATCGAACAGGTAAATTCGGGTTATATTGTAATTTTTAAAGTAGTAAACGAAGGTGAACAAACGGCTTCCGGCGTGGAAATCGAAGGCGAAATAAAAGATGGTGATAAAATAATCGAAACAAGCGGTGTATCTTTAGACTATGTTCCTTCAAAATCGGAAAGCAAAGGCGGTCTGTTTTTTAAGCAAAATCCAAAACAGTTTCAACTGGAAATTCGCGCCAAAGGATATTCCGAACCTTAGAATCCGTTAAAATTTTATCCAAATATATTGTAAATAAAAGGAGAAAAATGAAAATATTTATTATTGCGGCAATAGCAGGTTTCTTACTTATTTTGTGCGAAAAGCCGCAATATTCAAATCAAAACCTTGCAAGTAATTCGGTTTACTCCAACCAAAATGTTTCAACTAACGAAACGGCGAAAAATTTTAAAGAAAGGCACATAAAAGTTAAAAGCGAAAACAGTTTTGACACTAAAGATGAGAACATCATCACAGTTAAATTTCCTGTTTTGGCAGTGAGAATTTTCGATGTCAAACCGGATGAATATGAAGTCAGTATTTCAGAAAATAAAGCAGTGATAAAATCTTTACTTTATGAAGATATTGACGGTAAAAATATTTCAATTGAAGGAGAAGATTTTGAAGCGTTAAGTGCCAGAATTCGTTTTGATTTCGGTATTTTGCAGTATTTAACTGATGATTCTCCGGCAGGTGCTATTGATTTTATACATAAGTCTGATTGGACAAAAATATCAATTGCGGATAATTCAATTCAGATTCCTCAGAATTACGACAACTACAAAAATATTATTAATGTTTATCAATTTCTGGGGTTTTCGGATGAAGAAGAGTTTATTAAATCACTGGAGGAAACATATTTCCAAAAGATTAAAAAAATATCTTATAAAAAACAAAAGGAGTTTTATGAAAATCTGTTAATTCGTGATCGTGAAAGATATGAAAAGTGTTGTCCTGAATATATTGAACAAGCGGAAAAGTTTTTGAGCCGTAATCCTGATGAATTTAAAGATTTCAATGATCTGGCATTAGAAGTTTATACTTCAAAGATTATTTTAGAGTTAAGCGGAATCTCAAGTTCGGGAAAGAAATTCACGTATTATTTAATGGGAGAAAATGCAAAAACAAATGGAAAATAAACTATTTATCCCGATTCTGCTTGGAACAAACCGCAAAGATCGGCAAAGTGAAAACGTCGCGAAATGGGTTTTCGGGCAAATGAAAAACCGCGATGAGATCGAAACGCAGTTCTTTGACGTGCGCGATTTCGATCTGCCGCAAGATCATTACGGCACAGAACTCGGCGAACAGTTTCCCGAATGGCGCGAGGCGATAATCCGTGCCGACGGTTTAGTCATCGTTACGCCCGAATATAATCACGGTTATCCCGGAGTCTTGAAAAGCGTTCTGGATTTACTTTTGAAGGAATATATTCACAAAGCGGTTGCTTTGGTCGGCGTTTCGGCACAGGTTTGGGGCGGAACCCGCGTGATCGAAGCGTGTATTCCGATGGTTCGCGAACTCGGATTAGCCGTAACCTTTACGGATTTGAATTTTCCACAGGTGCAAAACAAATTTGATGAAGATGGAAACTTACTCGATAATGCTTACGAAAAGCGAGCAAAAGATTTTCTTGATGAACTGATCTGGATGAGCAAAACCTTAAAATGGGGACGCGAAAACGTGCCTTCCAAGCATCATTGAGAAGTTATGAAAGTTTTATTTATCGGCGGAACGGGCGTGATAAGTTCGGCGTGTTCGGAACTTTTGATTGAGCGCGGCATCGAATTGTATCTTTTGAATCGCGGACATTCGCCAAGAAATACGCCGGAGAATGCGATAATTTTAAACGGCGATATTCGTGATAAAGCATCGGTCGAAAACGCGCTCGGCGACCATAAATTCGATGTAGTTGTAGATTGGATCGCTTTCACGCCCGAACACATCGAAACTGATCTGGAAATTTTCCGCGAACGGACAGACCAATATATTTTCATAAGTTCGGCTTCCGCCTATCAAACTCCGCCCGCAACTTTGCCTGTTACGGAATCAACGCCGCTTTATAATCCTTTCTGGCAATATTCACGCGATAAAATCGCCTGTGAAGAGCTTTTAATAAAAGCATATCGCGAAGAAAGTTTCCCCGTCACAATTGTCAGACCTTCGCACACTTACGACAAAACAATGCTGCCTTTTACGGGAAGATACACGGTCGTTGACCGAATGTTAAAAGGCAAAAAAGTGGTTGTTCACGGCGACGGAACTTCGCTCTGGACGCTGACGAATCACAGAGATTTTGCCAAAGGTTTTGTCGGACTTCTGGGAAATAATCACGCCATCGGCGAAGCGTTTCACATCACTTCGGACGAAATTTTAACGTGGAATCAAATCTTTGAAATCGTCGCTCAAGCCTTCGGAACAAGTGCGGAAATTGTTCATATTCCATCGGAAATCATTGCTAAATACGACAAAGATTGGGGCGCGGGATTGCTCGGCGACAAAGCGCACAGTATGATTTTCGATAACTCAAAGATCAAAAAAATCGTTTCCGATTTCGCGGCAACAATTCCATTTTCCGTCGGCGTTGAAGAAATTGTAAATTGGTTTGAAGAAGACGCTTCGAGAAAAGCTATTGACGAAAGATTAGATAAAATAATAGACAAAATTATTGCCGATTGGGAACAAACTTGGTAAATTTGCAGTATATAAACTCAAAGGAGGAAAAAATTATGGCAGAAAAATATATAGTCGCGGCGAATGTTGACAACGACAAAGACTGCATCATCGCGCCGGAAGACGCAATGATTATGGCAACACATCGCGTAGTTTTCGGACCGGACACGAAAGAAAATTGCGAGAAATGGAAAAGCCGGAATTGTAAATAATGTGAGTTCGAGATAAGCCGGCGAAGA
>JBBSAX010000339.1:0-4213 GCA_038251885.1 Pyrinomonadales bacterium
TAAATCTTAAAATTTACCTAACCATCAAATATTTATTTTACGGTCTTGAATCAATTAAGTTCGATTATCTTACTAAAAATTGTTGCAAAAATCATTTAAAATGATGGGTAACAATGGATAAAAGTTGTCAATTTATAGGGTTGAAGAAAAAATATTCAAGACTTTGAAAGGAGAAAAACAGTTCCGCCATCCGAATCTTTTTGCCAAAACACTTCGGCTTCAATCAAGTTTGCCCGTGCTTTGATATTTGCCAATCCGCGACTTTTGACGGTTTGAATTTTTGAAATATCAAAACCCTGTCCGTTATCTTCGATCATCAAATTAAAAACTTTTTCTTGGTTTTTCTCGAAGGACATTTTGATATGAGTCGCGTTTGAATGCTGCACAATGTTCGACAAAATTTCCTGAGCAATCCGGTAAATTTGAATTTGAACCGTCGGCGAAAAACTTATTATTTCTTCGGTTTTTTCATCACAAACAAATTCGGAAGTAATGATTTGTTTAGAATCCTGAACAGCATTGCTCAAAGCCCATTCGAGAGCCGCTGTAAAGCCAATATTTTCTAACACAGACGGACTTAAATCTTCACAAATATTGCGAATTTCAGTAGAAACATTTTCAATTTCCGTGCGAAAATGTGCTGCATTTTCAACCGATTTTTCTTCAATCGGTAATTTGTCGGTGAGCAACAAAAGATGACGCAGATCGGCAAGCGTTTGATCGTGCAGATCGCGTGAAATCCGCCGTCGTTCGCGCTCGGCTTCGTTTGCCAGATCGAGTCTGGCAGAATTTAATTCTTTGTTGGCAACAGCAAGTTCCGAACTTGTGCGCGAAATTCTTCTTTGTGAAAAAATCGCCCAAATCAGCGCAATTACGGCAAATGATAACAAAACTGTAAGCGCAAGAGTTGTCCACGGGAAAGGCGTTTTAGCAATTGAAAAATTAAACATTAGCGGTTCAGAGGCAGTTAAATTTCTATCGTAGGCAAGAATTTCAACCTTATAATTTCCGGCTTCGAGATTTTCCATCAAAAACTGTGAATCATTGGAAAGTTTTTTGCTTATGATTTCATCTTTCGCGTCGCGCAGAATAAAAGAATATTGAAACTGTTCGGGAAATGTCCGGCTGCTTAGACCTGCAACTTCAACTGCCAGAGAGTTTTGCGGATATTCAAGATCAATTCCGTCCTTTAATTCATTTGCCGAGTGAAGACGTTTACTCAAAATTCGAGTCGTTATTAGTAAAGGTTTAATTCGATTTACATAATATTTGACGATTCCGCGATTCGTGCCGATATAAAGAGTTTCAAATTCGCTGTCACTATTTTCCCTCAAAATTGTGAAAGTGCTTTGCGACGGCAAACCTTGTTCAACATCAATTCTCGAAAAAATCCAACCGAAATCTTCGTCCGAAATTATTTGAATCAAACCGTTGACCGTCGCGCACCAAACGCTTGTTTGAGTATTGTTTCGGCTTAATAAAATCTTGACACTGCGAACATCGGTATCAGGCAAAACTTTTTTCAGTTCGCCGTTTTGAAATAAAAAAAGCCCTTGCTCAGTGCCGAACCAAACGCCGTTTTCGAGGTTTCCGTCAATTGACCAAACGGCAATGTTTTTCAACAGTTCGAGTTGCGGGAATTGACTTATTTGATTGCCGTCAAATGTAAAAACACCGTTATTTGCCGTGCCGATCCAGAGTATTTTGTCATTGTCCGAATGAAGTGAAATTATTTGTTGAATTTGATTATTCGGCAGATTAAAAATCACATTTTCATTTTCAAATTGAGCAAGTCCGCGACCAAAAAATGCTAAATAAGTTCTGCCTTGAAAATTTTGAATCGAGCGGACACTTTCGGTAAAAGATTTTTCTTCATTTTCGCTGAATGAAAATTCCTTTTTCGTATCTTGTCTTAAATCTAAATCATAAAAAAAACCGTTTGAAGTTCCGACCATCAGATTATTATTATCGTTTTCCGAAATTGAATAAATCGCTTTTTGCTCAAATCCGTTGATTGACTGCCATTTATTATCTTTATTTTTAAAATACAAACCGCGATTTGTTCCGGCATAGACAGTTCCCGATTCACTTTCGTAAAGTGTTCTGACATAGTTACTTTGCACGTCTTCAGAGATTTTTTCATTATTCGGACTGCTTTGATCGAAGCGGCAAACACCTTTATCAGTGCCAAACCAGATGACATTTTCGCGGTCAATAAATGTTGTCAAAATTTCGTTTGAGCGAAGTCCGCCGGCGGTATTTTCAAAAGTAAATCTCTCGATTTGTTTACTTTCGCGAAATTTAAACGCGCCGCGATTCTTCGTGCCAACCCAAAGATTGTCGTAACCGTCAAAACTCAAAGAAGTTACAGTTCCGACCGCCGCGTCAATTTTTTCCCAATCGGTGAGTGTTTTGGCAAAATACAAACCGCTGTTTTCATTAAAGATTTGTGTCCCGATCCAAAGTTTATTTTTCGCGTCTTTAGCAAAAGCATTAACAAAATATTGGCTTGGACGGCTCGGAATGTCCTTCGGTTTTTTATTTTCGACGGTCAAAATACCGCGTTTATGAGTTCCGATGACGAGTTTATCGCCAATTTGCGAAATACTTTTTATTTCTAAATCTTCATCTAAAATCTTAACGGTTTTAAATTTATCCTCTTCTGTTGGCTGAATTTCAAAAACTAAACCTTTGTCGCTGGATAAATAAATACTTTGATCAATATCGCTAATAAAAATCGAATTAATTGAACTTTTTTGGGTTTCTTCAACCGGCGAAAAAGTTTCGTTTTCAAAATAAAATGCGCCGCTTTCCGTGCCGATCCAAAGTTTTCCGTCAGAACTCGATTTTAATACAAGAATTTTTAATATCGAAAGGTTTTGGGAGGTAATTGTCTGAACTCTTCGCCCATCGAATTTTGCCAAACCTTTTTCCGTTCCGAACCACAAAACGCCGTCCTTTGTTTGAGCAATCGCATTGACGCGCTCGGACGGTAAACCGTGAAACGAACTTATCGAACCCCACTGATAAAGATTATTCGATTGTGAAAATTGAGTTTGCGGCGATAAATCGGTTTGAGCAAAATTTGCGGAATTTGTAAAAAAAAAGAAAAATAAGAATATTGGTAAGATTTTGATTTTCTTATTTTTGATTTTCTTCATTTTCTAAAGTTTAAGATTTTTTATCTTCTTCGAGAAATTTTTTCTGATCTCGGACAATCCATTTTTTTAGTTCCATTTCAGCTTTGTTGAGTTCGTCGCTGTTTATCAAACCACGACGCAAAGCCTCGAAAAATGCGCGGGTTCTGACATTATATGCGAGTTTATCGTATCTTTCATTGACCGTGCCTTCCGAAAGACTTTCAAAAAGTTTTTCGTAAAGCGTGGCAAGCCGGCTTTCGACACCGCGCAAGGACAAACTGCATTTTCGGGCAATCGCCCAATTTGAAAATCCGAGTGCCAAATATCGCAATGCTTCGCTTTCAAATTCGGTCAAAAGTGGACGTTTGAACGAGTCTTTGAAAGCCGGATCAATCATATCCGCGCCATCTTCCAAAACAGTTGCAACAAAACGTAAAAATCGGGCTTCGGGATTGTTTTTGTGGATAAAACCGTAAGCCGGAGTCGGATCGAGCGAGCGAATTATTTTGCGTATTTCGTTGATGTAAACTTCGTGCGGGAATTGTGTCCAGAAGATTATTCGGGCTTCGGGAAAATCCTTCCAAATTGCCCGGGCAGCTTTTACACCCGAAAATTCGGGCATTTGAATATCCAAAATGCAAAGAACAGGTTTGTGTTCCAAAGCTAAAGAAACTGCTGAGTTTCCGTCAGTCGCTTCGATGATCGGAGTGGAATCAGGAAATTCGGCTTCAAGTAATTCGGATAAATAATGACGCTGAACGGAATTGTCTTCGGCAATTAAAATAGACATAAACTAAATGGTGAAAAGGGAAACAGATGTGTGTAACTATATTACTTTCGTAATTAAAACAAAATGAGAGAAAAAAAGCAAAAAACTGGAATAATCAAAATTTATTTTAATTAGATTGAGTTTTAACCGTATTACTATCTAATTCTTTGATTGCCGGATTATTCGGATTAACGCTTTTTAGAACTTCGAGAGTTTTCTGTAAATTTTCAGAATCTTTTTTTTCACTATAAGCAATGGAAAGATTTTGTAAGGTTAATTCGTGTTTCGGATCAATGCCGAGCGA
>JBBSAX010000340.1:0-4201 GCA_038251885.1 Pyrinomonadales bacterium
TCAGCAAAATATTTTATGAAAGTTGGAAAATCAGCAAGAGTTGGTTATTGATAATCAAGAACTCATTGAGCAAAATGGTTAATAATCAGTTACTTACGATGTTGAATTCTTATTAGCAATTTTTAGACCGCTCAGTAATGAAATAAAACACAATTTTTTTGAATTTTTTCGTTTCTTTTGTGTATTTCGCGGGCATAAATTACTGAAAGTTTTCCAAGCGGCAATTTGCGTTATTTAACGGAAAGTTTCATTTCTATTGATTGCAGAATTTCGATTGCCTGCGCCCGTTTACCTTCCTGCACGAGGCGACTGAATTCGAGATATTTTTTTGATAGTTCATCAATCATATTGGCATCGAAACCGATTTCCGCCGCGAGTTTTTCCGCCGTTTCGTCCAGTTGAATCGAATTACGATTCTGCAAACCGCGAATTGCCGCTAAAATCCGCAAAGCGGGCGCGTCAAGTTGTCTTTGAAAAGCAATCAAGGATTGTTCGAGCGCACGAAGTTCGCGTTCGCGCCAGTTTGCCCGCCATAGAAAAACGCCAAACGCGACGGCAATCACCATGTAAAGCAGTCGAAATATTAAAGCCGTCGGATGCGGCGAAAAAATCTCCGCCCAGAGGCTTTCGGCGTGAACGTCTGCGCCGAGTTCCGTGTGCATTACGGCATCAATTAACCACATTGCCGCGCCCAAACCGCCGCCGAACCAGATTTCTTTATATGATTTCAAAATCTTCATAATCAAAAGCGGGATTCTCGTTAAAAACTACACTTACACAATCCACTTTTTCAGATGTATATCAAACAATTTCGGTTTGAACACATTTGCGTCTAATAAAGCTTCGCCGTTTTAACTTACAATTTCAAATTTCTCAGCCGCAAAGCATTCAAGATAACCGACACCGAACTAAAAGTCATCGCCGCCGAAGCGATCATCGGCGACAGCAGAAGTCCGAGAAACGGATACAAAATGCCCGCCGCAATCGGCACCCCGACGAGATTGTAAATAAATGCGAAGAACAGGTTTTGACGAATATTGCTCATCGTCGCTTCACTCAAATGTTTTGCCTTCAAAATTCCGCGCAAATCGCCTTTGAGCAACGTGATGTCAGCAGATTCCATCGCTACATCGGTTCCCGTTCCCATCGCAATTCCGACGTTTGCCTGCGCCAGCGCGGGCGCGTCGTTCACCCCGTCGCCAGCCATTGCCACGATTTTACCTTGTCTTTGCAATTCTTTAACTTTTTCCGCTTTTTGTTCGGGCAGAACGTCGGCAAAAACCTGGTCAATATTTAATGCTTTGGCAACGGCTTCGGCGGTTTTCGCGTTGTCGCCGGTCATCATCACGACCTCGATGTTTTGTCTGTGCAATTCGTTAATTGCTTCTTTCGCCGATTCCTTAATTGTATCCGCCACGCCGACAAGTCCGGCGGCTTTGCCATCAACGGCGACGAGCATCACGGTTTGACCTTCGCCGCGAAGTTCGTCCGCTGTGCCGTCTTTGGAAAAATCAATCTTGTTGTCATTCATTAATTTAGAATTGCCGAGCAAAATTTTCTTGCCCGCAACTGTTCCGAAAACGCCTTTGCCGGTGACGGATTCAAAGTTTTCGACTTTCGCAAACTCGACATTTCGTTCTTCCGCGCCTTTGACAATCGCATCGGCAAGCGGATGTTCGCTCGATTTTTCGAGTGATGCGACAAGACTCAAAAGTTCGTTTTCCGGCAGACCGTTGAGCGAAATCACATTTTGCAGACGCGGTTTGCCTTCGGTCAAAGTTCCGGTTTTATCAACGACTATGACATTTATTTTTTCCAGAGTTTCGAGTGCTTCGGCTTTTTTGACCAACACGCCGTTTTTCGCGCCGTGTCCCGTGCCGACCATTATTGACATCGGCGTTGCCAAACCTAAAGCGCAAGGACAAGCAATAATTAACACTGAAACCGCCGCAACGAGCGCGTATGTGAACGAACCGAAAATCATCCAAACGATGAAAGCGACGACGGCAATGACGACAACCGCCGGAACAAAATAAGCGGAAACAATATCGGCGAGTCTTTGAATCGGAGCGCGGGAACGCTGCGCTTCGCCGACCATTCGGACGATTTGTGCGAGGAGCGTATCGCTCCCGACGTTTTCGGCTTTCATCGTAAACGAGCGTTTACCGTTGATCGTACCGCCGATAATTTTATCGCCCGAAACTTTTTCGACGGGAATTGATTCACCCGTCACCATTGATTCGTCAACATTCGTTTCGCCTTCTAAAATCACGCCGTCAACCGGAATTTTTTCGTTGGCGCGAACGCGCAGAGTCGCGCCTTTCTGCACGTTTTTTAACGAAATTTCTTCCTCGCTGCCATCATCAAAAACGACGATTGCCGTGTCCGGCGCGAGTCCCAAAAGTTCTTTAATCGCCGAAGAAGTTTGCGAACGCGCCCGAAGTTCCAAAACCTGACCGAGCAGAACCAGCGTCGTGATCACCGCCGCCGCTTCAAAATAAACGGCGATCAGATTCGTGTGCGGGTCGCGCATCGAAGCGGGAAATATTTGCGGAAAAAACAACGCGACGAGGCTGTAAAGATAAGCCGCACCCGTTCCCATCGCCACGAGCGTGAACATATTCGGACTGGCGTTTTTGACCGATGCCCAGCCGCGCTCGAAAAACGGAAAACCGCCCCATAAAACGACCGGAGTTGCTAATGCAAATTGAATCCAGAGCGAAATACGAGTCGGCACGATCTCGTTAAATGACGGAAACATTTCCGCCATTGCGAGAATGAAAACCGGAATCGTCAACGCGGCGGAAATCCAAAATCGCCGCTTCATATAAATCAATTCCGGGTCGGGCGCATCGTCCAGAGAAATAACTTTCGGCTCAAGTGCCATTCCGCAAATCGGACAGCTTCCCGGACCAATTTGCACAATTTCCGGGTGCATCGGGCAAGTATATTCAGTGCCTTGCGACTCGGCTTCGAGTTTTTCCTCTTCTTTTTCTTCGAGAAAACTGTTTGGATTTTGCTTGAATTTGCTCAAACAACTCGGCGAACAAAAATAAAAAGTTTCGCCTTCAAAATCGTAGTTTCCCGCCGCGCTTTCCGGCGCGACCGACATTCCGCAAACCGGATCAACAAACTCACCTTCGGGCGCGGCTTTCATCGCGCCGTGCGAAACGGTCGTTTCGCCGTTTTTTTGAGAAATGTTCGCCTTCGCCTGTTCGATAATTTTATTGTCGCCGTTTTCGAGATTTGAAACGTATTTGTTTTTACAGCCTTCCGCGCAAAAATAAACAATTTCGCCCGATTCAGGTTCAAATTTCGCGGCGGCAGTTTCCGGCGTAACGGTCATTCCGCAGATCGGATCAATGAATTCTTCTACTTCGGATTTTTCTTTGTTTCTGCCGATGTTTGTAAAATTTGCCGTTTCCGTTGGCGCACCGATTTTTTCCTTGAATTGTTTTAAGCAACTCTGACAACAGAAATAAAAAGTTTCCCCTTCGTGTTCAAATTTCGCGGCGGCGGTTTCGGGATTAACTTTCATTTCGCAAATCGGATCAACTTCCGCAACTTTGCCGAGTGCATTTTTAATTCCGTTGGCACAACCGCCGCAAGTAATTTCGGGAACTGAAAATTTTGTTTCTGTATTCATCATTTTACCTCTGACAATCCAAACTATTGAAAATACGCAAAGTTTTCAGCTTAGCGCGTAATGTGGTGAACGCTGACCGTTCCGCAACAACAGCCTGAGCTGTCAATGACAGGTAAACTCGTCGCTTGATGCTCGTGCATTTTCTGACGGGCATCTTCTAATGATTCATCAACTCCGCAACACGCTGAAACAGGTTTCATAATTTCTTTAACCGAAACTTCCGAAGCCTTGCGGTCGTCAGCCACCACACCGCAACAAACATCGCGTTCGGTCACAACACCGACTAAATTTAGTTTTTCTTTGTCTTCGACAACCGGCACACAACCGCAACCGGAATCGCGCATCGCTTGGGCAACACTCGCCACCGTGTCTTGCGGTGTGCAGCACGAAGCTGCTTCAATTGGTTTCATTACATCACTACAACAACTCATATTAATTTTCTCCTTCAATCCAAAAAGTATTGTTGAAATTCCCAAAAAACAGTTTTAACCGGAGCGAAAGCGCATTATGCGGGAATGCGGAAATTAACCATCATATTTCCGTCCTCGTGTTCCA
>JBBSAX010000341.1:0-4180 GCA_038251885.1 Pyrinomonadales bacterium
AACAAGGGCGGAATATTCACCTAAACTATGTCCGGCAACAAAATCCGGTTTTTGAAAACCTTCAGACTCCATCGCCCGAAAAGCGGCAATCGAAGTCGTCAAAATCGCGGGTTGCGTATTTGCCGTTAAAGCTAAATCTTCGCTTGTTCCCGAAAAACACATTTCGGAAAGTGAAAATCCAAGCACAGCATCGGCTTCTTCGAAAACATCTTTTGCAGCGGGAAAATTATCGTATAAATCTTTTCCCATTCCGACTGCTTGACTTCCCTGTCCCGGAAAAATATAAGCTAACTTACTCATCATTTCTCTAATATCTGTATCAAAACCTGACCAAAGTTCCGCCCCACGTTACGCCGCCGCCGAATGCCGTTAATAAAACAAGGTCGCCTTCTTTGATCTTGCCTTGTTCGATACATTCGTCCATTGCAATCGGAATCGAAGCGGACGAAGTGTTTCCGTGTTGAGCGATGTTTGAATAAACTTTTTCTTCGGGAACGCCGAGTCTTGAAGCGACGGCATCGGTAATTCTCTGATTTGCCTGATGCGGAATCACGAGATCAACATCTTCAACCGTATAACCTGCTTTTTGGAGCATTTCTGCGGAAATATCAGCCATTGAACGCACCGCGACTTTGAAAAGTTCATTGCCCTTCATCTTAAAAAAATGATCGCCATTGTTAATAGTTTCGTGCGTCGTCCCGAGTTTTGTGCCGCCGCCGGGCGAATAAAGGGCTTCTTGATAGCGACCGTCAGAACGTATTTTCGTTGCTAAAATTCCTTTTCCGTCTTCAACCGGACCGAGAACCGCCGCGCCGGCACCGTCGCCGAAAATTACGCAAGTTCCGCGATCCGTGTAATCAACGTATTTCGTCAAAACTTCCGCGCCGATCACGAGAGCGTAGCGAATCTGACCTGTTTTGATCATTGATTCGACCATCGTAATTCCATAAAGAAAACCCGAACACGCGGCAAAAACATCCATTCCGGCGGCATTTGTCGCACCGATTTGCGCCTGAATCAAAGCACCCGTTGAGGGCATAATCTGATCCGGCGTGGTCGTCGCGCAAATAATGATGTCTATATCTTCAGGTTTTAATCCGGCGCGTTCGATGGCTTGCAAAGCCGCTTTCGAGCCGAATTGCGAAGTATATTCATTTTCAGCCGCTTTATGCCGCTGTTTAATCCCGGTACGCGTAGTTATCCATTCATCAGTGGTTTCCACAATTTTTTCCAAGTCGGCATTGGTTAAAAGACCTTCCGGGTAACTGTGTCCTGTGCTGATAATTCCTGCGTTTTTGTATGACATTTATTATAGTATCGAAAAATTGAACGCGGAATTTCTACAATTTTAAAAATGAAAAACTGCTAAAATCCGCGTTATATTTATTATACTTCTTCTTTTACGTCAATAATTTGGCGACCTTTATACATTCCGGTTTTCGGATCAATTCTGTGCGGAGCTTTCGGCTCGCCCGATTCTTTGTCCAGATAAAACTGCGGAACTTCTAAAGCGTCATGAGCGCGACGTTGGCGCGTACGTGAATGGGAATGTCTTCTTTTTGGATTTGGCATAATAACCTCTTTATATTAAATATTACTTCTTAAAATTTTTCAGAGCCGACCATCGCGGGTCTATCTCTTTTTCTATACATTTACAATCTATCAAATTTTTGTTCGCACCGCATACACCGCACAAACCTTTACAATCATCTTTGCATAAAATCTGCGTCGGCATGGCAAGTAAAACCTGCTCGCGGACAAGTTCCTTCAAATCAATTTCTTCGTTTTCAATAATCGAAACTTCCAATTCATCGGAATCGAGTTCCTTCTCGTTTTGCTCTGTATAATGTTCCGGTGCAACAAATGCCGCCGAAAACTCAAATTTCAATTCGCTTTCAATTTTGTTTAAGCATCGGCTGCAATCAATTTCAATTTTTGAAGAAATATCACCTTCAACATCAGTCTGCGCGATGTGTTTTGTCAAATTTCCTGTGACTTTAACATCCTCCAATAATTTGATTTCTTCACTTTCCAAATCAATTTCAAACGGATTCAGAATAAAATCAAAAGAAGTTCGCGCATTTTCAAGTTTAGTTAAATCAACTTTCATCTTTATTGCAAAAATAAATCTTCGTTTCAAACAGCGCAAAACGCAAAAGAATTTATTATAACCTTTGAAATTAAGGTGTCAAACCGATAATAAGTTTCAAGTTTCAAGTTTACTTTGGCAACCGATTGCATCTTCCAAACTTTTAAAGCCTCTAAAATTCAATATTCTTTCAAGCCCTGAATTTACATCACGCGCAAAACCAAAACCCTGATAAACAAAACCCGTATAAGCCTGCACAAGACACGCGCCCGCAGCGATTTTCCGAAAAGCATCTTCCGCTGTAAAAATGCCGCCGACTCCGATTATTGGTAATTTCCCATCGGAATATTTATAGATTTTTCTGATTACGTTATTTGCCCGCTTCGCCAACGGTTTTCCGCTCAAACCCCCGAAACCGATTTGTTGGACTTCACTAAAATCGGTTAAAAGCTGTTCTCTTTTAATAGTCGTATTCGTCGCAATTATTCCCGCCAAGTTCAATCTCAAACAAATATCTACGATTTCTTCGATCTCTTTATCCAACAAATCCGGCGCGATTTTCACTAAAAGAGGTTTTATTCTTTTTCCTTCAGACAATTTTACATTTCGGTTTTGCAAAGCCGCCAGCAGATGTTCCAACTCCGAAGCCTTTTGCAATTCGCGCAGATTCGGAGTATTCGGCGAAGAAACATTTACCGCAATATAATCGGCAACTTCAAAAGCCAGATTGAAACTCGCCAGATAATTTTCAATTGCATTTTCATTCGGCACATCTTTATTTTTTCCGATATTTATGCCTAAAACACATTTCGGATGAATACGCTTCAATCTCTCAACAACTTTCATTGTCCCTTCATTATTAAATCCAAGCCGATTTATCAACGCTTTATCTTGTTGCAGACGAAAAAGTCGCGGTTTAGGATTTCCCGTTTGCGGTTCAAAAGTTACTGTTCCGACTTCAACAAATCCAAAGCCGAGCGAGGCTAATTGATTGACGACTTTGCCGTTTTTATCAAACCCGGCGGCGATTCCGAGCGGATTTTTAAACGTCAAACCAAATCTTTCAATCGCGCCGAATGAATCGCCGGCGAATCGTCTTGCAAAAATATTTTGAGCTAATTTTGAACCGAGTCCGATTTTTAATGATTCCATCCCGATTTCGTGAGCGGTTTCCGTCTGAAGGCGAAAAAGTATCGGGCGAATGATTGATTTGTAAATTGACATTTAGGCAGAAAAATTAATGAGTTCGTAAAGTTCTGACAAAGGAATTCGGCAATCAATCGAAACAATTTCCAAAACGGCTTCCATATCTCTGATTTCAAATTTTTCCCAACCGCCGTTTTCTTGTTTTTGATAATGTTCGATAAACGGCGCGTCCTGCGAAATCAAAATATAATCCCTAAGAGTTTCGATGTAATTTGAATGGCGCAAAAACTTTTCGCCGCGATCATAACTCATCATCGAAGGTGAAAGAACCTCAAAAATCACCGTCGGATTTGTAATCACATCCTTGCGATTATCAAAAAATTCCGGTTCGCCGCAAACAACCGCTAAATCAGGATATGAAAATAAACCTCGATCATTTGTCGCAATTTTCATATTTGGCGAAAACCCTCTACAACTCTTACCTCGAAGTTCATTTCCGGCAACACGATATAAATTAAAACAATGTGTGCTGTGATTTAAACTTTCACCAGCCATTGCATATACGCTTCCGTCAAGAAATTCGTGGCGATCAGTCTGAAATCTCTCATAGTCGAGATATTTTTCAATTGTAAAAACCGGATGTTTTTGAGCAAGTGCCATAAATTTTCCTCCACATTTTTATAACACACATTTTAAGCTAATTTGAAAAAACTTGAAACTTTGAACTTGAAACTTTGAACTTTGAGAAAAGCAATGCTACGATTTTCGGCAATGGCAGATGAAATTAATTTTATTGAAAAAGCGATAATTATGGACAGTGCGCGGATGAAACGTGCGCTGTCGCGGCTTGCTTCGGAGATTGTTGAAGAAAATCAAGGTGCAAAGGATTTATATTTGGTTGGGATTCGACGGCGCGGAGTTCCGCTTGCTGAAAGATTGGTTAGC
>JBBSAX010000342.1:0-4145 GCA_038251885.1 Pyrinomonadales bacterium
AGCGGCGTGATGACCATAAAAATAATCAGTAAAACAAGTAAAACATCAATCAAAGGCGTAACATTTATCTGCGGTTTAGCGTTCATTTGAATTTCTCCTTATTTAAATTGTTGGGAAATTAGACACCGCAAAACCGAATTTGTTCCCGAAAAAATTAAAATTTACCTTTTATCGCTGAAAGCAAGGCTTTTGCTTTCAGCAACGATTCCTCAAATTCTTTTTCCGGTTCGCTGTCTATGACAATTCCACCGCCAACATTAAAAATCGCTTCTTTGCCGCGAATGACCATTGTTCGAATCGCCACACTCAAATCAAACGAACTTTGAATTTTGAATTTTGGACCTTGAACCGAAAAACCGATTGCGCCCATCGAAAGACCGCGATTTGTGGTTTCGAGTTCATCTATTATCTGCATCGTGCGTATTTTGGGTGCGCCTGTGATCGAACCGCACGGAAAAACCGCTTTGATAATTTCGGCAAAATCTACATTTTTACGCAATTTTCCGCGAATGGTCGAAACGAGATGAAAAAGCGTCGGATGAGTCTCAAGATCACATAATTTTTCGACCTCGACGCTCCCGAATTCGCAGATTCTTCCGATGTCATTTCGCAAAAGATCAACAATCATCACATTTTCCGCACGATCTTTTTCGCTCGTCAAAAGATCGTTTTTCAGAACCAAGTCATCTTCAGCATTTTCTCCACGCGGACGTGTTCCTTTGATCGGTGAGGCAGAAATTTCAGAACTTTGAACTTTGAACTTTGAACTTTGAACTTTAAAAAATCTCTCAGGTGAAATTGAAATGACAAAATCATCATTTCGTTTAATAAATGCAGAAAATGGTGCAGGATGAGATTTTCGCAGATTCCAAAAAATCTTTTGAGGATTTAAGTTTTCAGGAAGTTCGGCGCGAATTTGTTGTGTAAGATTTGTCTGATAAGTGTCGCCGTTTCGAATAAGTTCCTGAATTTTTTTGACCGTTTCAATGTAACTTTCGCTTGAGAAATTTGAAGAAATTTTAGATTCTCCGATTAGACCAGCATTTAAATTTTGAGTTTGATTCAACAAAACTTTTTCGATTTCATCAAGACGCTTCTCATTTCCGGTCAGAAAAGTTTTGTGCGTCGTGTAATCGTGAACAACCAAACAATCGAAGACTGCCAGAAAAATATCAGGTTCGGGAAATGTCGGAAATTCTTTTTCGCGAGGTTCGATGTTTTCGAGTTTCAAACCGAAATCGTAGGAAATCGTAAAAATATAGGCAAAATTCGGATCGGAAAGTTTTTCGTTAAAATAATTTAAGGTTTTATTCGCATTTTTATTTGTCAGATTCAAAATTTCAATCGGCGAAATTCCCGCGATCAATAGATGTGATTCGAGATAACCGACACCGCAACTATCCAAAAAACAGACTGTTTCGCTCTCGGAAATTTTGAGCAAAGATTGAACTAATTTGTCGGCTGAAAGCTGGATTTCTTGCATTTAAGTTTATATGAAAACACAAATTAGAATGGTTGCAAAAAGAGAAAATTGAAAATTTGATTCAAAAAAATTTTCTTTTCGTGCTAATCTTTGTGAATCTGAAATTTCAAAAACTAAAAAACCGAAAATTTTATGGCAGCAGAGCAAATTGATAAAGGTTCTTTGATTCGCGGACTCGGATTGTTGGCGGCGATTTCGATTATCATCGGAAACGTGATAGGAACTGGTGTTTTCTTAAAAGCGCGGGTGATGACCTGCAACGTCGGTTCGCCGGAATGGGTGATCGTCGTTTGGATCGCGGCGGGAATTTTGTCGCTCGCGGGTGCGCTGACTTACGCCGAGCTTTCCGCGATGAAACCCGAAGCGGGCGGCGAATATATTTTCCTGCGCGACGCTTACGGCAGAGTCTGGAGCTTTCTCTACGGCTGGATGCAGATTTTCATCGCCAAAACAGGTTCGCAAGCGGCTGTCGCCGTTGCGTTTGCGATTTTTTTGAACGATCTGGTTGGCGGAAAATTAAAGCAAGTTCTTTATCAAACTGATATTTCGTTCTTTACTGTGGTTTTTAATTGGAATTTTCCTTTTGTTGGGATTGAATCAGCGATTTACAATTATGAACTGACTTCTTTGCAAATCGTCGCGGTGATGATGATTGTCATTGTTACGACAATAAATTGCGCCGCAGTTTCCGTCAGCGGACAAATTGCGACATTTTTTACGGTAATAAAAATCGCGCTCGTTTTATTTGTCGGACTCGGCGCGTTCTTTTTAGCGGACGGAAGTTTTTCGCATTTCGGAATGGTCAATGACGGCGGAGTTTGCGAAGGCGTGGAAAATACCGTGAAATACGGCGCGGCGGGTTTTACGTTTATTGGCGGATTCGGCGCGGCGATGCTCGGTGCGCTTTGGGGTTATGACGGTTGGAATAATCTGACATTGGTTGCCGGAGAAGTTAAAAATCCGCAGAAAAATATTCCGCTTGCGCTCATCGGCGGGACGATTTTGATTATTCTTCTATACGTTTTCATTCATTTTGCATATTTTTACGTTCTAACGCCGACGGAAATTGCGGGCGTTTCAACATCTTCTTCGGTGGCTAAGGAAGTTGCGATCAGGTTTTTCGGCGCAGGAGTTTTGAGTTTGATGGCGGCGGGTTTGATGGCTTCGTCAATCGGAACGCTGCATACTTCGATTTTAACCGGCGCAAGAGTTCCTTATGCGATGGCAAAAGACGGCATAATGTTCCAAACAATCGGCAAACTTTCGGCGACAAGAGTTCCGGTTGGCGCATTGATCGTTCAGGGAATCTGGGCGTGTTTATTGGCACTCTCCGGTTCGTTCGACACTCTGACAGATTATGTGATTTTCGGTTCGTGGATTTTTTACACCGTCGTAACAGCAACAGTTTTTGTTTTTCGTAAAAAATATCCAAACGCTGAAAGACCATATAAAGCATTCGGTTATCCGGTTGTCCCGATTCTTTTTATTCTTGCGGCAACGGGATTGTTGGCACGCACGTTTTACGATAGTCCGAAAAAATCAATGTATGGAATTCTCTTGATTCTCGCCGGATTACCCGTTTACTATTATTTAATCAATCGAAAGGTTGAAACAAAATTTGAGGAATAAATTCCCAAAAAACTTATGGCAATTGATCGCAGAAGTGGCAGCGACCGCCGAATTGACGGGCGGCACAAAATAAAAATTGATGTCGAATGGGAAGGTTTGATCGGCAGAAAATCAGGCACGATCAGCGATATTAGCGTGAACGGCTGTTTTGTAATGTCTTCCGGCGAAGTCGAAGACGGCGAAAATGTGAAAATAATTTTTCCGCTCAACGGCGGCAGAAAAGTCCCGTTCTGGGGCGAAGTCGTCAATCATTTCCTCGAAATCGGTTTCGCTGTCAGATTCATCGAACTTAACGAGGCACAAAAAGATTTTTTGACGAAATTTGTTGACACTTTGAAGAAATAAAATGTTTAGAATTTATCAGTAAATATCTATATATTGTTGTTGTTAAGGCAAATATTTCGCAAACGTAATTTCTAATTAAAGTAATAATTGGAGAAAATTAAATGAGTAAAATAGTAATTATCAATTTAACCATCTTAGTTTTTTGCTTCCTTTCAGTATTGGAAGTTAATGCTCAGGAAAACTATAAAGGCATTATTCCAATGATTACAACAAAAGCTGAAGTCGAAAAAATGTTGGGAAAGCCAAACAAACTAGGGTTTTATGAATTTGATGAGGAAAATGTAACTATTAGATATTATGAAAGTCTATGTAAAGACAAAAACGATTGTTTTTGTAATGGTCAGATAGATACCGTTCAGGTAATTAATGTAATTCCTTTTAATTTAAATTTCGTAGATTTAAATCTTGACTTAAAAGATTACGAAAAAACATTAAGTTCTTCCGGTCCAAAAAGAGTTTCATACTCAAATTTTGAAAAAGGTTTGGTTTATACTATTTGTGAGGAACGAGTTTGTAGTATAGATTATTTTGCGTCTGAAGAAACCTGTAAGATGGTAAGAGCAAGAACAAACAATAATTTACATTAATTGGATAAATTATTCATAAACAATGATTCATTAAAATCTTCAGGAAGTTTTGTTAAAATATCTGACTATAATATTTATAAATCCTTCAAACTTTCCAACGC
>JBBSAX010000343.1:0-4107 GCA_038251885.1 Pyrinomonadales bacterium
AACATCCACGACAAAGCCTCTGCCAATCTCGCCGCTTTAGCCGATTACGGCATCACGCCCGCGCTTTTGACCGATCTGCAAACCGCCATCAGTAACTATTCGGCAGAAGCCCCGAAACCGCGCACCGCCGCGAGTCAGCGCAAAACAATGACCGCCAATTTGAGCAATCTGTTCAAAGAAGCCGATGCCGTCTTACGCGACCAAATGGACAAATTAGTCGTAACCTTCAAAGCGGCAAATCCCGATTTCGTCAAAACCTACGAATCAACCCGCATCATCATTGACCCCGCGACGACCACGACGCAACTAAAAGGCACAGTAACCAACAAAGCCGACGGTTCACCCGTCAAAGGCGCAACCATCACCGTCGTCGAACTGTCAAAGACCGCAAAAACCGATTCGTTCGGCAAATACCTAATCAAACCAATCCCCAACGGCAAACACACCATCCGCGTCGCCAAGACAGGTTTTACAGACTTTGAAATTTTCGACTTCAACGTGAAATTGGGAGATATTACGACTTTGGATGTGGTGTTGATAAATAATTGAAGGTAAATTGCACAATAATTTGATTCAATAGGCATCGCGTTATATTAGTTTGTTAGTTTCTAACTAAATGAGGTGAATATTGATTTGAGGAGAAATTAATGCTGAAAAAAATAAAGGACTTTTCTGAAAAGCCAAAACAGATCTCACAAAGGTCAAAAAAACTGGATAATTTAGCGGTGGCAATATTTGGGCAAAATTCCGATAGTAGATTTGTATTAAGCACTCATGTTCCCAAACCTAGATATAATATAGATGTAGATGAATCTATTTTAGAGGATATATTAGATTTAGATTATAAAGATAAATATTTACCTGCATTCCAAAACCTAGGTCCCAATGAAAAGTATGTGGTGCATAAAATCTTTTATTCTACAAATAATGTTGTTTGTGTAATCGGCGGAATTGGGGTTGGGAAAACCTCTCTTTCAAAATATTTAGAGGAGGATTTATTACCTGATGTAATTCATCAAGAAGCAAAGGATATTAACAAGTGTCCAGGTGTAATCTATTTTGATTTTAACGCTTATGATGACGAAAGTTTTCCAAAAGCTACAGACCAAATTGCTATAGAAAGTTTTTCAAAAATTTTGAGCGTTTTGATTGGTGCTAAATTAGCAGAAGGAGATTATTTCTCTATTACGTCCGAAGTAAGCGAAGTTTGGGATGCTCTTTTACTTGATAAAACGCCAGATAAACCGTCAAATCCTTCAATCAATTGGTTGCGAGATCAGCTTCGCATCAGAGAACTGCAAAAGTGGGATGCCGAAGACAAGGGAAACATAATTGGCGAAAGAAGAAAAATAAGAGAGCAGCTTGTAGAATCCAAAGATAAGGTAGCTTACTTCGCGGCACTTCTTAATTATATAAAAAGCAAATATTATGCAGATCATCATCCGTGTCTTTGCCTAATTATTGATAATGTTGACCGAGAACTACCTAGGATACATCGCATCGTTGAAAAAACCATCATAACTTTTTCAAATCTCTGTGATGTAAAGGTTGTTTTTAATGCTCGTCAAACCACATATCATCAAGGAACGTTTCAGAAATTAGTTGATTTAGTGCCTTATTGCGGACCTGATCCCCTTGAAATTGTTTATTCAAGGATTAATAATTTTTTGAACGAAGGTCCAATTTATGAAAGGTGTTTGAAAATCTACGGACCGAAAGATGCGCTAGACAAATTTGGCGAAAAACTTCTTTACATTAAGAAAAATTTTCTGGAAAAAGAGCCTTTTATCAATTTCTTCAAATCACTTTGCGGACATAGTGTTAGAAAGGGTTTAAAGATTGCTCAAAACCTAATTGACAATTCAGTTTATGATCCATTGGTAATTCCTACTACAACAAAAAACCATCAATTTAGTTCGAGCCGCTCTAAACAACTTAGATTGGGTGATATTTTCCGCGCCTTAATGGTGCGAACTAACGAAACTTTTGTTTATCAGGGGGTAATTGAAAATATTTTTCAAACTGAAGGAAGTCCTAATTCAAGCCATTTTATTAAACTGAGAATTCTCAAAGCTACTCGAAAGGCAGGAGACGCGGGATTGAAAATAAATAGATTGGAAAACATTCTGAAAAAGTTCGGTTACTCAGATGATTTGATTGAAGATTCTTTAGATGAAATGCTTTCGAATAATAAACGGCTTATTTGGACGGATACTTCTTCGAGTGAATCAGTAAAAAGCAAATATTTAATTGAAGAAGAACCGGATTCAATTTTGTTTATTAGTTCAATTGGAGAAGGGTATATAAACTTTTTATGTAAAAAACTTGATTACATCCGGGAAGTTATGCTGGACACATCAGTAGAAAGTAATTCAATCGGCACAGGACATAATTATCGGCATATTGAAGAGGGTTTGACTTTATTGCAAAGGTTTTGTGAATACCTTACACAACAAGAAGAATTAGAGATGAAAGAATACAACAAAAATGGCAAAATTAGCGATTTTGAACGGGTTTTCGGGGACAAAAATCTAATTTCATTAGAAATAATGGAAGCGGTTGCAAAGGATGTTCAAGCAATTTTGGGCTTTGTTATTGAAACTTCAAAAGGAGATTTTCAAGAGCATATTAGAATTTTTGAAGACTCCCATTCAGCTATGTATTATCTTAAAATTGATGAAGCCAGGTGGACAGAAAAAAGACTGTTTGGAAATTAAAAATGATGGTTTAGAAATTTAGGTTTGGGGGAAATGAAATTAATGTCGAACAATTGGCGACAAAAATTCTTTAAATTGGTTAGCTTACCTACTTTTGTTTCTTGTGTGCTAATCGTTATTTTGGTTCATGTTGTTATCTGGATTTTGCTAGTGGAATATCTGCCCACATGGGAAGAACGCGCACATTTTGGGGAAATGTTTGTAGTTACTCATTCGCTTTTTGATGGATTGGCATTAGTTGCACTGATATTTACAATATTAATCCAACAAAGTGAGATAAAATCTCAAAAACTTGAAGCAAAAAAAACTGTTATGGTTCAAAAAACATTAGTTGAAGTGCTTGCCATAACTGCTCAACTAAATGCTCAATACTCGTTGCTTGACTCAAAGAATCGCGCACATGATCGTTCCTTGAAAAATAGTGTTCCGCGAGAACAACTCAATACTGAAGTAGTTGGAATTAATAATATTGAGTGCAATATTTCAGATTCTGTCGAAAACTTGAAAGATATGCTTGCCACTTTTGAAGCGGTTGAAACAGTAATAGATTATTCTAATAAATCAACATAGAAAATTCAATAAAATCTAGCCAATCCCCAGCCTTTGAATTTTGGGTGAACGCGGATTATGATAAGAATTTAATTCGCGTTTTACTTTTATGATAAAAACTGTTGAAGAAAAGTTTCGCATAATAATTGAGAAAAATACGTTTTATTTTTTCGACAAAGAGTTTGCTGAAAGCTACGAAGGATATTTAATAACACTTAAAGAATCACTATTGCTTCTCAAAAATGAAATTGAAACAGATGGGTTAAAAAAAGACATTTTTGTTAAGTTCCTCAGCGAAAAAGATAGCGGCTTAGATGCTTTATTGGCATTGACCGGATTTTCAATTGAATCTCTAAAACGCTTGATAACTTTAATTCGGGTTGCCAACAACGCACAACTTTCAAAATTAACATTAAAAGAAATATGGTGTCCGCAAGAGGAATTAGAAAGCATCAAAGAATGGTCAACCGATACTGTTAAGCGTAAAATTAAAAATGAAGAATCTTTTAGAAAAGGTTTGGTAAATTTATTTTTTGAAGGTGCGACATTATCTTTTTTAGCAGAAAGAATGCCCTTGTTTGAATTGAAAAAGTTAAGCCTTGATAAGCTAAAATTCGAGCCTTCGAGTATGATTGACACGCTGATTCGTTATAAAGTAAAAGGCTCGATGTCGGGACAGAAAAAGAATAATCCTGAAACTTTGGTATTGCCCCTATGATATTTGAAATTTGAAATTTAACGGGAAAGCGTTAGTTTTGAATTAATGAAAAACAAACAAATGCTTTCCCCGCAGTGCGTTCATTGCGACGCTCCTGCTTACGAAGTAAGATACCACAGTCGC
>JBBSAX010000344.1:0-4097 GCA_038251885.1 Pyrinomonadales bacterium
ACGGCTGAACTTTCGGGGACGGGAAAAGATGAAGACAAAGGTGAACAGCAAATCGGGCAAACAGTCTTTATATTATTTTCGTCGCCCTTTTTCACAAGAGAAACAGTTTCTCTTGTTTTGACTGTAATTTTTGTTGGCCGGTATCTTTTCATCGGGTTTCCTTTTTCCATCGCTTGCGCTAAAATCCTTTTAATTTTTGTTTCGACTTGTGGTATGTATTCATGCCACGACATCAATTTGACAGAACTGATTGGTGAATGTCGTCCTCCAACCGTGAATTAGTCGTAACAAAAAGTGAAATTTTTAGGTGAAAAAGCGTGAAAAAGCGTGAAGACCGTTAAGTTAAATCATTTCTTGATTTATGGATGATAAAGAATTTTGCAATTATGAGTTTGGCGAGTTTAAACTTGATGTTAGAAGACGTGCTTTGTCAAAAAACGGAGAAAAAGTTCCGTTGTCTGCGAGAAATTTCGATCTCCTTTTATTTATGGTCGAAAACGATGGGCGAATTTTGGAACACGACGTACTTTTAGACAAGGTTTGGGTAGGAACTTTTGTCGAACAGGCGACCTTAAAAAAAGGAATTTCGGCTCTGCGTCATATTCTTCAGGAAAAACCGGAAGCCGAATTTATTAAAACGATTCCGCGACGCGGCTACAGTTTCGTTTCGCCCGTGCGCGTCGTGCCGGAAGAAAATGAAATTTTGTTTGTCCGTGAAACTGAACACGAGATTATTGTTGAGGAATTTGAAATAACAGACGATTCTCTCGCGCCGGAAAAGATTATCGAAATCACTCCGGCTTCCGTAAAAGCATTACCTTCCGTCGAAAATCGAAAAAATAATTATTTACGGCAGGCAATTTACACAGTTGCCGGAATTGCCGTGATTGCTCTAGCTTTTCTAGGCTTGAAGTCTTACTTCTCAAAAAACGTCCAGTCACCGTTTTCGGTTGAAAATACGCGCGTTACCAGAATTACAAACAGCGGCAAAGTTCTCGCCGGAACTGTCGTTTCGCCTGACGGCGCATATTTGTTGTATCCTTTGGCGGAAAAAGAAGGAACGAGTTTATGGATCAGACAAATGTCGGTCAACAGCACGAATCGCCTGACACCGTTGGTCAATGGTAGCTTTTGGGCTTTTGCGATTGCCCCGGATAATTCATACGTTTATTACATTCTTAATAATGTTGCTGAACCGCAAAAAACCGGCTTATATAAAATTCCTTTATTTGGCGGCGAACCGCAGCGGATTAAAGAAAAGGTCGGCTCATTTGCAATTTCGCCTGATGGAAAACGTCTTGCTTTGGTTCGTAACATCGGGGAAACACACGTTTTTACTGTCAATACTGAAGGCGAGGATGAGCGTGAAGTAACGATTTTACCGGCAGACTCACGTCTTTGGGGAATATCTTGGACACCGGACGGAAAGAATCTGCTCTGCACGATTCGCAAAACAGAGAATAAAAAACAGCTTTTTTATATTTCCGAAATATCGTTTGAAAACGGCGCGGAAACAATCATTTTGCCCGCTCAGGAAAAATTTATTTTCGGCGCGGTCTGGCTGCCTGATAAAAGTGCTCTGTTGCTCACAAGCCGTGAACCGAACGCCGATATTCGTCAGATTTGGCAATATTTTCCCGGTCCAGACAAATGGCGGCGCGTAACGAATGATAATAATTCATACAACGTCGTAGATTTGACGCGCGACGGCAAAGTTATCGTCAGCACTCAATTGAGTCGGCTCGCTTCAATTTGGATTTCGGACAATATTTCAACCGATGGAAAAATGCCGCAGTCAAAATCGCTGATTAATAAATCCGATAATTTTCGTCAAATTACCGACGGCATCAGTTTTTTTGATAAACTCGGCTGGTTATCCGACGGGCGTTTAATTTATTCAGCAACGGAAGATGGCAAAGAAACGATTTTTACAATAAACGGCGACGGTACGAATGCCAAACATCTGACCAACGGTGAAGATGGAGTTTGGACTTTTCCGAGCGTCACGGGCAACGGTCAAAGCATCAGTTTTCTATCCTCGCGGGCTGAAACCAGACAAGTCTGGCGGATTGACGGCGACGGTAAAAATCCGACGAAAATGACTGACGCAAGTTCGCCGGTTACATCAGCCCGAATTTTAAGTGATAATACGACCGTTATTTTCAGCGCACTGCAAGGAAAAGAATCAATTTTATTCAGACAAACACCGGACGGAAAAGTTACGCAATTGACTAACTCCGAAACCGGTGATTTTGCAATTTCACTCGACGAAAAACTGTTAGCCGCTGAAATGTTGGACAAAAATACCGGTAAATTTCGTATTGAATTAATCTCGCTCGAAGACGGAAAATCAATCAAAACTTTTGATTTTCCGTCCGTGCGTCAAATAAGTTTTACTCCTGACGGCAAAAATTTGGCATCTCTCTCTCAAAGCGGCGGTGTCAGCCAAATTATGATTCAACCGCTCGACGGCGGCGAACCTTTTCCCTTAACCGATTTTCAAACAGATGAAATTTTCAGTTTCGCGTGGTCGCCGGACGGAAACCGAATCGCCGTTATTCGCGGTAAGCAGTTAAACGATGCTGTAATAATTAAATCTGTTGATCGTTAGCAAATCAGAAATCGGCAAAACTGTTAAGACGCACTTTGGAAGGCGAAAAAATCTGGGGAGATTTTGAACAAAAAAGTTATTTGTTATTATTTCGCATAATCAGTAGATCTAAACTTGAAAAATTGATGGATATGTCTGCACGACGGAGCAATTGTTAATCGAGGCAGACGAAAAACTGCGTGCCAAAAACCTTCAAAAAAAAAGGTATCGCAAAAGATTTGGAATCAAGGCAAGTTCCCGCTCTAGCCAAGGAAGTTCCGGGATGGACGACGAATTTCAATGCGGTGTATCGGTTTACGTTGATCTGAATGAGTTTTGTGCTGACAAACATTTGGCAAGAATTACAAAGTGAATGGACGAGAATAGCTAAAAGCCGTGAGAGCAAGGAAGCAACAACTTGGAGTATCCTCTGGATTTCGCTCGCGTTTATTTTCAATTTTCTACTTTATCAATTTTGCTCTTGAAGTTTCCGCAGGTCGAGCGTTTGATGAACTTGCCGGATTTTAATCCAGACCTTGCCGGTTGGACGGTTTCACTTGAATTTTTAACGGGTTATATCGTCGAAAAATCTCTGTTGGTAGATGATATTTTTATCTTCGTGATGGTTTTTGCGTATTTTGCGATTCCGACGAAATATCAGCATCGAGTTTTGTTTATCGGTATTATCGGCGCATGGATCTTTCGCGCGATTTTTATTGCGATGGGTTCGGCTTTGATGCAGTTTCATTGGGTTATGTAACTTTTCGGCGGATTTTTAATTATTACGAAATTAAAAATGATGTTTATGCTTGAGAAAGAAAATAATCCCGAAAAGAATCTTTTGATCCGACTATTTAAGTGTTTCACGCCCCTCACACATCAATTAATAGGACAAAATATCTTTGTTAAAAAGAATAATATCTGGTTTGCGTCACCATTTGTTATCGCGCTTTTGTTTTTTGCAACTAACCGATATGATCTTTGCGGGTGATTCAGTTCCGGCGATCTTTGCAATTACAAAAGAGCCTTTGATCGTCTTTACTTCCAATATTTTTGCGATTATTGGTCTTCGTTCACTCTATTTTATACTTGCCGGAGCGATTGATAAATTTCATTTGCTTGAATACGGTTTAACTGTAAGTTTGGACTTTGTCGGCTTGAAAATGGTCTGGCTCAATGTTCTTTAAGTCCGTAAATTCCCGATTTCATATTCTCTCGGAATAATTTTGGGAATTTTGGCGACTTCGATTGTTACATCTTTACTAATGCCGAAGAAAATGGAGTAATACCAAGTTGCGTAAATAAGATGATGTAGAAAACGAGATGCGAGGCGGAAACGCGACTGCAAAGGAGCGTGTTCAATAACACTAGCACCACGCTCCCTAGCCGTCGCGTTTCCGCCATTAGCATCATTCATTTCACGCAACTTGGTATAAGTATCTATCACTACAAATAAATTTTGACAACATTAGACCTGTGGTTTGACACTAACCACAGGTTTTCTTTC
>JBBSAX010000345.1:0-4095 GCA_038251885.1 Pyrinomonadales bacterium
AAGATTAAAAACTTCCCAACTTCCGAAATGTCCCGTGAAAAATAAAATTCCGCGTCCGCTCGAACGCGCTTTTTCAAAGTTCTCCATTCCGATGACTTCGACGATCTCGCGCACTTTTTCGGGCGTGAATTCGTCGAAATGACTGACGAAACCGAGATGTCTGCCCATACTTTCAAAAGTTCCGTTCAAAATTCTTTTTTTTTCGCTTTCCGATAATTCCGGCATTGCGATTTCCAGATTTCTACGTCCCGTTTTAGTTAATCTTGGAAGATAACGACTCAAAAGTCTGCCGATGCTTTTGCCGATTTTCATCGAAGTAGAAAGCGGAAAAAGTCCGACTGCGCCAAGAAGCAGACGCGCCGCATAGTATTCTAAATTTGTTTGAAACTTACCGCGTTTTGCCATTTATCAAATCAATTTAACCGCAAAGACAGAATGATGAATGAAAAAGTAAAAGTGTGAAAAAGCTGCCGGCAATTCCATTGGCATTAAACTTTTTCACTTTTTTAGCTTCAAATTTTCTACTTTCTATCTCGTCGGTTTCGGAAAAACTACGGGACTTTTATTGCCGCCTTTATCAACGGCACGAACGCCGAAAAAGAAATTATCCTTCGACATTTCCTTCATCGTATATTTCGTTACATTCCCGACCGAAAGCGAATTTGTCCAAAGTGGTTCGGTGGTTTTTCTCCAGACAATTTCGTAACCTGCAATATCCACATCGGCGTTCGCGTTCCATTTTAAATCCGTATCATTTGTTAATCTTGTCGTGTCAATACCGACATTTGTCGGTTTTGCGGGCGCGAGCGCGAGCGATGCAACACTTGCGACATTGATCCCGGCGACATTTGCGATATATCCGAAATCAACATATTCGATTGTGTCGCCGTAAAATGTGCCGTTTTCGGTGCGGACGTTCTGATGTTGATGCTCGTAATCTTCGTGCGGTTCGGTAAAACGGACGGCAGAAAATCCGCGTTCTAAAAACGGAATATGATCGCCGCCGCGCAAATATCGGTCGCGTCTGTAAATTATCTGCACGCCGAATTTCGGCGAATACATATTTGCCGCGTCATTGATATAACGCGCCAATTGCCGCGCCGGAGAATCATTTTCACCGCCGACACTTCTTCGCAAATTCGCTTCGGCTTCCGATTCATTTGAAGGAACGCCTTCGGCAAAAACGCGGACGGAATTTCGGTCAGGCTTGTTTTTATGCGTCATTACGCCGCCGATAATGTCGTTTGTGAACATCGCTTCGATATTTGAATTTTTCAGTTTGGCTTGTTCCGCAAAATACGTTGCGCCTAAAAGTCCTTGTTCTTCGCCTGCGACGGTCATAAAAATTATCGTCGCGTCAAATTTTTGTTTGCTCATTACGCGAGCCATTTCGATGACGGCGGCTGTGCCGGAAGCGTCGTCATTTGCACCGGGCGCGTCGCAGTTTCCGTCGGTCGGCGACGAACACATCGAATCGTAATGACCGGAAACGACGTAAATTCTATCAGGATCGGTCGTGCCTTTTAAGGTTGCAACGACGTTCGTCAAATTCGTCGGTTCGGGAATTCGCCGTCCTTTTTCCTGTAAAAAGGTTTGTTTTTCAACCTGCAAACAACCGTTACAATCTTTGGAAATTTTCTGGAATTCCTCAAAAATCCAATTTGCTGCCGCGCCGATTCCGCGTGTTGGATTATCTTGCGGAGAAAGTGTATTGCGCGTGCCGAATGAAACAAGTTTTTTTATATATTCCCCGATTTTATCAGTTGAAATTCCTTTGACTATCTTCTGAATTTCAGGATTGGGCTTTGGCTTTTGATTTTTTTGAGCGAAAGACGGAATAAGAAAAAATACAAAAACTAAGGAAACTATGAATATTTGACGCATTTATTGACCTCGGTTGATTTAATATAAGTTTTAAGTTTGGAAAGATTTTACTATTTTGAATAAGCACTCGGCAGCAACCAAATCACTAATCTTCCGCTGGAAATCAGGTAAATTCCGAGAACTAGATAAAACAGAAGTTTTGCCGTCAAAATAAATAGAGGAATTGCGAGAAGATCGCCAAACCCTTTTATTTGGACATTTTCCAAAATGAAGAATGAATAAGCCAGCGAGATAAAATGGGGAATCGAGATTAAAATCAAAAAGATGAAATAGAGTCCGAGAACTCTGACAGCGATTGTAAAACCGATATTTTCCCAGTTAGCTTCTGTGTCGGTTGCGTTTTTTCTTTGAGATTCCGGCAAAAATGTCGAAAATAATTCCGGTTCGGGAATTTTAGTTTTGATTTCTTCCGGTTCTTTTACTATTTCCACTTTTTTCTCCGGTATGTTTTCGGGTTCCGGTAATGTTTCTTCTTTTACTTCTTCTTTTTTTACCGGAATTTTTGCGGGTTCGTGTCTAATCGGTTTGATGACAACCATTTCCGGTTCTTTTCGTTCAATTTTCTTTGGACGATTATCTATCGGCTTTGTTTCTACAACTTGAGAAATATTATTTTCCAACTCCAAATCCATTGGTTTGGAAACAGGAATATCAGTATTAAGTTCGAGTTCAACTTCACTTTTAAATGTTCTCGGTTTGCCGCAACTCCAACAAAAATTGAAGTTTTCTTCATTTTGATTTTCGCAATTATGACAAGTCCACATATTTTTTTATTGAATAATTTAAACCTGATTTAATTGATTTTCAAATTAATCAAGATTCAATTTTCTTCTTGTTTGACCGCGCCGGATTCCAATTCGCCGAAGAATTTATAATTTGCTTTTTTGCCGTCTATTTCAAGTCGCCAATTCGTAAAATCTTCTGCGCTATCACAACCGTTTCCGCGTCCTTGAAGAACGAGAAAATACGTTGTCGCTTTTAAGATGCTCGATTGAAAAAATCCGTTTCCGGTTTGCACATTTCCCTTAAATCGCCATTCTTTATAAAGCAAAGGTCCGCCGCCGCCGCTTTTTTTGCCGTCGTGAATATCTACTTTAAAAGTCAGCATTTGCGCGGGCAAAGGAAGATTCAGCGTTCCGGTTTTGCCGTTCTTGGCTTTCAAATTCAGTTTCCATGTTTTAGCTGCATAAGAACCGTTTAAGATAAATTGAGATAAATCTTCATCTCCGGCGTTTTTGGTCAATTCTTCCAAACCCTTTAAATCATCAAAATCCGCCGCTCCCAAATAGAGTTCAGCGTTTTGTGCAAACTTAATTTGCTGCAAAAGTTCAAGATTATAATCGAGGGGTTTTCCCGTTGAAATGCTGTAAAACCCGTCTTCCGAACAGCACGCGCAGGCAAGTGAATTTATCGGAAAAAGAATAAAAACTGCCACTGAAAACAGTAGAATTGGAAATTTGAATTTCATTTGATTTTCTCCTCTTGAGTTGATGTGAATACTCGCATTTAATCAGTGCAAAGTCAATTGAATTGGATGTTTGAGGAAAACTTGAAGTTGATAAAACAATTCAAAAAAACTATTTTGCTTTCTGACATCTAGGACAGAAATAACTCGAACGTCCCGCTTGTTTCATTCGTTCGATTTTTGTTCCGCAAACTATACACGGTTCGTTTTCGCGGTCATAAACGCGCCAATGATTTTCGTAACCGCCGCCGTAATAACTGCCGTCAATGTTTTCCGGATCAACATTTAAGGTCGAACCGTGCGCGATTGATTCCGCTAAAACTTCCTTGATAAATTCGTGCAGACGATTTGCCTTCACGGTTGAAACTTCATTTGCCGGAATTTGCGGGTGAACTTTTGCCAAAAACATCGCTTCCGCCGCATAAATATTGCCTAAACCCGTAACTTTTGTTTGGTCAAGCAAAAATTCTTTCAAACTTCGTGTTGAAGTTTTCAAAGTTTCACGAAAGTATTTTTGGGAAAATTCTTCTGAAAACGGTTCGGGCGCGAGTTTTTTTATTTCTTTTGCCTCGTGTAAATTTTCGGTTTCAACGATTTTCATAAAACCGAAATGTCTTTGATCGGTAAAGATCAAGCGCGTTTCATCTTCAAAATAAAAAATCGCGTGTGTGAATTTCGGCAACTCGACATCAATCGGCAAAAGTCTGAAACGTCCGCTCATTCTGAGATGAACGATCAAAGTTTTG
>JBBSAX010000346.1:0-4047 GCA_038251885.1 Pyrinomonadales bacterium
AAATATTTCTGGATTGCTGAATAATTACGATATTTATCTCCGCATCAGCGTTTGAAATTTCCTGATAAACGCCGAAACTTATCGGGCAAGTCGTGCTGTGCTTGAAAAGAACAACGGGTTTTTCGTTCGATTTTTCAAATAATTTTTCCAATTCTTCGTTCGAGTTTATTTCGATAAAGGTTGCGTTCATTTTTTAATTATAAATATTTCCTTGCTGAAATGGAGTTGGCTGATTTTCAAATCTTTGAGTATTTGGAAAAACTTTGCGGTAAGCGACCAAAACGCCCGCGAACATTATCGGCAAAACAAAATAAAGCCCGAACCCTAAAGCTAAATAACCGATAAATCCCATCACGAATTCAACCAAAATAATTCCGACCACGCCGGAAAGATTTGCCCAAACTGCTTTCGCGCTTAATTTAAAAGCGTCCCAACCATTTAAGTTGTAATCAATAATCAGCGGATACGCAAACATTACAAGTGCGTGAAGGCAACTGATTATTAGTGAAACGACAATCATTTCGACAAAAAATGTGCCGAATAATGCAAAAATAACACCTTCATTCGGCTGACCGTCGGCAGTTGCTACAACTGCAAAAAACATTGCGAATATCGAACCGTAAACAAACAGCACCGAAATTATTGCGGGAATAACGACGATAAGTGAAACGATCATACCCGGCAAAAAATAATCGAAACCTTTGAAAAGATTGCCGAATTCAACAGGTTCGCCTTTCATTTTCTTGAAAAGAACAAAATAAATCCCGCAAAACATCGCGCCGATTCCGATTCCGAGCGGAATTAAACCGCCGATCAGCATTCCGACAAAGGTAATTCCGAAAAACAGCCAGTATTGATCTTTGATCAATTCCCAACCTTCCTTCATACATTCGACCGGACGAATGACTCCTGTTTTGAATTCGATCTGATTCATATTTTAAAAAGAAATTCTAGATTTTTTTCCTGAATGATTCTATCAGAAACCTTTAGTAAAATGTAGAAAATTATTCAAGCATTCTGAGTCCAGCTTATAATCGGCAAACTCTGCATAATCAAATAATTGCCGCCCAAAGGCTGGACTCGGAACTTTATTGATTATAAATTTTCTCAAAATAATCTTTAACCATTCTATCGCTTGAAAATTGCGGTGTTAATGTTGCCAGAGCGTTTCGCATACGGCTGATCCATTTTATCGGCAAATCATTTTCGTCTAATTGGTAAAATGTCGGGATAACTTCATTTTCCAGAACTTGATAGAGCGATTCGGCATCGTTTGCGTCAATTTCTTCCTGCGTCAATTCTTTGCCGTCTTCCAAAACACCGATAGAAAAACCGTTCAGTCCGTTGTCGCCTTCGATCCACCAACCGTCTAAAATTGAAAGGTTCAAACCGCCGTTCATCGCGGATTTTTGACCACTCGTGCCGCTCGCTTCCATCGGACGGCGCGGGACATTCATCCAGACATCAACGCCCTGAACGAGATAACGCGCAACTTCCTGATCGTAATCTTCGACAAAAACAGCACGTCTTTGCCATTGCGAATTATTGTCCAAACCCATCAGATTTTGCAGTAAAAATTTGGCATTGCGGTCTTGCGGATGTGCTTTTCCGGCAAATACGAATTGCACCGGACGTTCTTCATCATCAACCATTTTCAAAAGTCTTTCCAAATCGGTCATCAACAGATTCCATCTTTTGTAAGCTGCCACGCGACGCGCAAAGCCGATGGTTAAAACGTCCGAATCGAAAAGTTTATTGGTGTTTTCGTGTTCGTTGATCGTATCTTGTTCACCCGTTTCAGCCGCCAGAGTTCTCTGACGAATAAAAGAAATAAGCAGATTTTTCAACAGTTTATGAGTTTTCCAGATTTCCGCATCAGGAATTTGATTAATTGCCGTTCCCCAATCCGTTTGATTTTTCAAAATTTCCGTCCAATCTTTGCCGATGTATTTTTCAAACAGATTTTGAAAACCCGGCGCAATCCAAGTCGGTGCGTGAACGCCGTTTGTAATATGTGTGATCGGAACTTCATTGAAATCTGTTTCAGGAAACATTTCGTGCCATAAATTTCTGGAAACTTCGCCGTGTTTTTCACTCACGCCGTTTGCTTTGCGCGTCATTCTCAGCGCAAAAGGTGTCATTCCGAAAGGTTCGGTGACATCTTCTGGATTTACCCGACCGAGCGCGAAAAGTTCATCTATTTCAATTTTTAAATGATTTATAAAGTTCGAATCAAAACACGATTCGATCAGTAAAGGTGAAAAAACATCATTGCCGGCGGCAACCGGCGTGTGCGTTGTGAAAACACATTTTGAACGCACATCGGCAATTGCCTCCTTAAAATTCGCTTCCTGATTTTTCTCTAAAAATTCACGCGCTAGTTCCAAAGTTAAAAATGCCGAATGTCCCTCATTTAAATGATAAACAGCCGGTTCAATATCTAATTTTCGCAGAAGCCGAACGCCGCCGATGCCCAGTATTTTTTCTTGCACAACCCGTGTTTCGGTATCGCCGCCGTAAAGATGTCCGGTGACGAATCGGTCAACATCATTATTTTTTTCAACATTCGTATCGAGCAAGTAAAGCGAAATCCGTCCGATTTGCGCGAGCCAAGCCTGTGCATAAACTTCGCGTTCACGCATATGGATCATTACGTGAATTCTCTCGCCGTTTTCATCCAAAACGGGTTTTAAAGCCAATTCATTGGCAAAGGAATTGAGATAATGTTCTCTTTGCCAGCCGTCGTGTTCAATTGCTTGACGAAAATATCCGAAACGATAAAAAAGCCCGACCGCAACGAGCGGCACATTCATATCACTGGCGGATTTGAGATGATCGCCCGCTAAAATGCCCAAACCGCCGGAATAAATCGGTAATGAATTATGAATGCCATACTCGGCGCAAAAATATGCCGTCGGATTTTCCTTAGTAATTCGTCCGAAATCCTTCGGAGTTTGCGCCATATAATTTTCAAATTCGGCTTTGAATTCTTCAAGTTTGTCTATGTATTTCGCATCATTAGCTTTTTGCCACAGCCTTATGCCTTTGATTGTTTTCAAAAACAGGCGCGGATTTTGCTCACACTTATCCCACAGACGCGGATCGAGTTCACGAAACAAATTTATACCTTCCGGTCGCCATGACCAGTAAAAATTCCACGCCAGTTCCTCTAAAAACCGTAGATTTTCAGGTAGTTCGCGGTTGAAATCAAAATTATTCCTAAAACTTTGTTCGGAATGTGGACTAACCGCTGATTGCATTTGTATTAAGTTGTTTGGCGAAAATATTCCCATTACTTTGCTCGTTTTTTATATTTATATTTAATATTTGTTTTCTAAAGATTAATTCGGCGATATTTTAGGAAATAAAATAATTGCGAAAAAAGTCTTTTAATTATCTACGATAATCGTTGGATTATCAAACATTCAAAAAATAATAAAGTATTAATATAATCAAAAATCTTGATGTTTGACAAAAATTTCTGCATCTTTGAGAGAAAAGAAGACAAGATGGATCTTCTTAATCGAGGAATCTTGATTAAGAAATTCGCTTATTGTAAACGAAGAAACTTGAGCGGCTTCGTGTTTCGGATAATAAAATGCACCCGTTGAAATCGAAGGAAAGGCGATTGTTTCAAGGGATTTCTCAGCAGCGAGTTTTAGAGAAGTTTTGTAAGAATTCCCTAAAAGTTCGGCATCATTTCCCGAATTTTGTCCGTAGATAGGTCCGACGGTGTGAATGACAAATTTTGACGGAAGATTTCCGGCAGTTGTAATTACAGCTTCTCCGGTTGGCAAACCGTTTGGAAAATCATTTTGACGAATTTTTTCACACGCCATTAAAATTTCCTTGCCGCCATTATCGTGAATTGCACCGTCAACGCCGCCGCCGCCCAGCAAAGTCCAATTTGCCGCGTTGACAATTGCATCGGTCGTTTCATTTGTAATATCGCCGACTTTGACCAAAACTTTTCCGTCGAGAAATTCTTTTTCCATAAACATTTTAAGTTCAAAAACAGGTAAATGTTGACAGCTAACTAATCAAAAG
>JBBSAX010000347.1:0-4034 GCA_038251885.1 Pyrinomonadales bacterium
GAGTTGGAATTGGCAGAAATTCCGGCTCAAACGGTTCGTCAATTTCATCAGAAAAGCAATCGAAAAACTGTATGGAATGGTCAGCGAAATAGAAATGCTGAACTGAAATCAGTCAATATTAACCAAATTTGGATCTACTGATTCTTACCAAGCTTTAAGTTTTGGCTTTTTGGCTTGCCTCTTCTTCGCGGATATAGGCGTATAATGTCGGTTTTGTAATGTTCATCATTTCGCAGATTTGTTTGACTGTTTGATTTTTTCTCTGATACATTTCAACGACGCGTTTTCGTTCTTTCGCATTTAATGATTTTTTTCTTCCACCAAGTCTGCCTCTGGCTCTGGCGGCGACTAACCCGGCGTTGGTTCTTTCTCGGATCAGGTTTCTTTCAAATTCAGCTAGCGCGGCGAAGATATGAAAGACGAGTTTTCCGCTTGAAGTTGTCGTATCAATTGATTCCTGCAAACTTTTGAATCCAATTCCTTCTTCTTCCAGATGATTTACCCAATCGATTAGATCACGGATCGAGCGACCCAACCGGTCAAGTCTCCAAACGATTAACACATCGCCTTCGCGCAGAACTTCTTTAGCTTTTTCCAAGCCTTCTCTTTGAGCGACCGTTCCACTGATTTCATCAACGAATATTTTTTTACACCCGGCTTTGTCGAGTGCGTCTTTTTGGAGGTCGAGATTTTGATCGCTGGTGGAAACCCGCGCATATCCGATTTTCATAAGTTAAAGGTCAAGAATCTCAAGAATTGACTTGCAAATTTTACTTTGTTTTCTTTACTGTATATTTTTACCATAAATTCATTTCAATTCAAGGTCCACAGGAAGTTTAAAAAAGAGTAAAGAAAACGGACGTTTCTTTTACTCTGGTTTTTGACACTCTGACGTGAGGAACAAAATAATGAATGAACCAGAAATCGAAATTCAATCAAAGCGTTTGAAAATTCTTTCCAGGGAAGAGATTCACAATATCTTCAATTTGCCTGATTTCACATCAGATGAACGCCGTGAGTATTTTTATCTGAACGCCCAGGAGAAAGATTTCCTTGTAAATTTACGTTCTATCTCCTCAAAATTATATTTTATTCTGCAAATGGGTTACTTCAAATCAAGGCATCTATTTTTCAATTTTGAATTTACAGAGGTTGCAGAGGATGTCGAATATGTTTTGCAAAAATATTTTCCCGAGCAAAAGCACAATCCCGAAAACTTCAAGGCAGTTGCTAAAAGCACCAAATTAATCCATCAAAAGACAATTCTTAAAATACATAACTATCGCCAGTGCGGGAAATCCGAACGACAGATCATTGCCGACAAAGCCGGAAGTTTTGCCAAAATCTCCGCCAAGCCAATTTATATATTTCGTGAGATCGTTTCATTTCTTCAAGAGAAATTATTTGTTTTACCCGGTTACAGTTTGTTACAGGAAATAGTCGGTCAGGCTCTCGTCCGGGAGCAAAATCGTCTGACCGACCTTCTCACAAAAACATTGAGTTCATCACAGATAAAAAAGCTGGATATTTTGCTCGACAGTTCTGATGGTCTGTATGAAATAACGCAACTCAAAAGAGAACCGAAAGATTTCAGCTTAAAGGAAATCAAGGCAGAAATAGAACGGGCCACACAGATTAGGGAAATCTATCTGTTTTCCAATGTTTTATTACCGAAATTTGAAATTTCAAATGAAAGCGTCAAATATTATGCCGCGATGGTTTCTTACTACTCGGTCTATAAACTAAAACGGTTTGACCGCTATGTTGCCCGACTTTATATTTTGTGTTTCGTTCAGCAAAGATTCCGGCAGGTAAATGATAACTTGATAAACAGTCTGGTCTATCGCCTTCGTTCATATTCCGACGGGGCAAAAGAAGATGCGAAGCTAAGACTTTCTGCTTTACAACTTGAAACCAATCAGGACATCGGCAAAGTCGGGCAGGTTCTTGAATTACTGACCGATGAGCAAATACAACCCGAAACGCCCTTTGGCAAATTTCAGGAAAGAGTTTTTGGAATTCTCAGCCGACAGGCGATCAGGAGAGTTGCCGAACATATTACCCACGAGAAAAAATTTGATGAAACACTTTTTCGTTGGGAATATCTGGATAAGATCGCCCGGCAAATTAAATTGAACTTACGTCCGATTTTTATGACGGTTGATTTTTCCGCTCTGCCGACAAATGCCGATCTGCTTGAAGCAGTTGGCTTTCTACAGAATATTTTCAGACAGGAGCAGCCTTTTCAAAAAGTTTCTTCTAAAAAGTTTCCGCTTGAATTTATCCCGGACCGTTATAAATCCTACCTGTTTAGAAAAAATGCAGGCGTGCCAAGCAAACAAATTATTCCAGACCGTTATGAATTTCTTGTTTACCAATTTTTGAAAGACGGGTTTGAATCAGGCGAGGTTTATTGCCGCGACAGCCTGAGATTTCGCAGTTTTGAAGACGATTTGCTGAGTGATAAAGATTGGGAAAACAAAACCGCTCTGATCGGTGATGCCAATCTGCCGATCCTGAAAGATTCAATTGAAACCCATCTGAATTATCTCGAAGAACGGCTTGAAACCCGCTTAAAGCAGGTAAATCAAAGGATAACCGCCAAAGAAAATAGCCATTTTGTCTTCACCGGACGAGGCATTCAAAGCCGCTGGACGCTTGAATATCCCGATAAAATGGATGACCCGAACAATCCGCTTTTTAACTCGTTACCGCATAATGAAATCAGCAATATCCTCCGCTTTGTTCATCAAAAAACGGGATTTTTGAATTCGTTCGAGCATCTCTTGGACAAATATGCCAAAAGTGATCTTGAGGAAAATACTATAAATGCCTGTCTGATCGCTTGGGGAACAAATATCGGTTTGGGCAAGATGGGCGGAATCTCTGATATTAGTTCGCAAAAACTGAGAACCGCTTCGGATAATTTTATTCGTCCCGAAACTCTTTCGACGGCAAATGATTTGATTGCTAATGCAATTTCAGAGTTTCCGCTTTTCCAAAATTATAATATCAACAAAGTCGTTCATTCGAGCAGCGACGGGCAAAAATTCGAGACCAAATTCCAAACTATCAATGCCCGCCACTCACCAAAATACTTCGGACTGAAAAAAGGCGTTGTGTCTTATACTTTGGTGGCCAACCATATCCCGATTAATGCTCGTATTATCGGAGCAAATGAACACGAAAGCCATTATGTTTTTGACCTTTTGTTTAACAATACGACCGACATTCAACCGGAAATTCACTCAACCGATACGGGCGGGACTAATCAGGTTAATTTTGCTTTACTACACCTCTTCGGCTACCAATTTGCTCCCAGATTCAGAGATATCTACGATGCCGTTACCAAATCACTCTACGGATTCCGACATCCCAGTCGTTATGAAGATTTGCCGCTCAAACCGATTCGCAAAATTAACACCCGTCTGATCATCAGCGAATGGGAAAATATCCAACGGATTATTTTATCCTTGGCGTATAAGGCAACCACTCAATCCATTATCACGGGAAAACTGAGCTCATATGCCAGAAAGAATAAGACGAAACAAGCCTTATGGGAATACGACAATATAATCAAAAGCCTGTATTTGTTAGATTACGTGGATTCTCCGCCACTTCGCCAAAATGTCAATCAAGCATTGAACCGCGGAGAAAGCTATCATCAGCTACGAAGGGCGATTGCATATGCTAATTGGGGGAAACTGCGTTATAAATCCGAATACGAACAAAATATCTGGAATGAATGCAGCCGTCTGCTGACCAATTGCATTCTTTATTACAATTTTTCAATCTTATCGAATTTGCTGGAACGAAAAGAAAAAGCAAATAAAGAATCCGAAATAAAAGATCTTAAACAAATCTCACCAATTGCCTGGCAACATATAAACTTTCTGGGGCGTTACGAATTTGAAAAGTTAGATATACCCATTAAGATTGATAAAATTGTGGATAAGATTGATTACCAATCATCGAGAAGTGGGAATTGAAGTCCTTATCAGTCCTTTTCGGGGGGTTGGGCAAATATCCCCAAA
>JBBSAX010000348.1:0-4023 GCA_038251885.1 Pyrinomonadales bacterium
TCGCCAAGTCAACAATCGAAAATCAAGAAGAAATCGCAAAAATTGAAGAAAAAGCTACATACGAAGTTAATTCGGATAAAATTAATGAAAAAAGTTCTGTTGCCAATCCACCCAAATATTCAATTACAACAAATTTAACGCGGATTGGAGTTCAAACGACTGATACTATAACGCTTTCGTTGGATGATGCGATCCGTCGGGCTTTGCAAAACAATAATACGATTGAAGTTGCCAGAGATGATATTCGGCTTCAGGAAACACAACTTCGTTCGATTCGCGGATTTTATGATCCGGTTTTAAATTTCACGCCGACTTTTAATCGAAATTCAAGCACCGGAAATAATCCGACCAAAGATTTACGGATAAATTCAAATATAACTCAAAATATCGGACCCGGCGGCGGTTTTTATCAAGCATTTTTCAATAACACGCGAACTGAAAATTCATTTACTCAAGCCCAACTAACTTCCGGTTCGTCTGGGATTTCGACAGCCGCAGGTTCGGCGTTTTATTCGACAAATACCGGCGTTCAATTTACCCAACCGCTTTTGAGAAATTTCGGAATTGATAACACCCGCCGTCAGATAAAAATTCAGAAAAAACGCCTTCAGCAATCCGACGCTGATTTTCGACGGCAAACAATCGAAATAATCGCACAGGTTCAGAGAGCATATTGGGATTTGGTTTTTGCTCTGCGCGATCAACAAAACCGTTTGGCTAATTTGAATCTGGCGAAAGAAAATCTGCGGCAAATTGAAGCAAAAATCGAAGCCGGAACGGAAGCTCCGCTCGCCCGTGCCGAAGTTAATACGGAAGTTGCTAATCGGGAATCGGATTTATTAACCGCGACTCAGCAAGTTTCGATAGCAGAAAACACTCTGAAAACCCTATTTCTCAGAGAAGCGACCGCACCGGAATGGACGGCATCTTTAGTTCCGACCGACCGACCTGTTTATAGCGATGAACCTGTTGTTTTAGACGATGCATTGAAAGATGCGATGTCCAATCGCCCGGAACTTCGCCGTTTGAATCTGCAAAAAGAAATTAATGATATTGATATTAAATACTTAAAAAATCAGGTGAAACCGCAGATTGACTTGAATACTTCGTTTTCATTGAATGGAATTTCACGCGGAATTACAGGAGAGAATTCAGATGTCAGAATTCCGCAATTTACGGGAAATGAAGCAATTTTACTCAATAATATCAATTTATTGAGAGTCAACAGTGGTCTTCCTGTTTTGACATTTGACGACATCACGATTCCGGCAACTCCGGGGTTTTTAATCGGAGGATTTAATCAATCAATTCTAAATATTTTCCGTTCGGACGCGCCGAATTATTCGGTCGGAGTCACAATTCAATTTCCACTAAGAAATCGGACGGCGGAAGCAAATCTTGCAGGCGCAAGAATTACTGAAGAACAAATTTCCGCTCAAACCCGCTCGCAGGAACAAACTGTAATTGCCGAAGTTCGCAACGCGGTTCAAGCTGTTGAAACTTCGCGACAGAGAGTTTTGACTTCAAGAAGAGCGCGGGAAAATGCGGAAATCCAACTTGACGGTGAACGTAAACTTTTTGAGGCTGGAAGATCAACAACTTTTCTCCTTTTTCAAAGAGAAAATACTTTAACAAATGCCCGAAACGCTGAGATTCGCGCTGAAACCGATTACAATAAAGCATTGTCGGATTTACAAAGAGCAAGTTCAACTACATTTAGAGTCAACAATATACAAATAGATTCTCCGGTTGATAACAATTAAATTTTGCAGTTTTTTCTGCCAAACTTGTGAAGAAACTTTAAGAGTCGCATTGCCGACTCTTTATTTTTTACTTTAAGTTTTTTTTCGATAAATCAGGTTGATTTTCAATTCAGAAAAAAGTATCTTTAGCCTGAATTTAAGCTCAAATTAGTAACGTGAAAATTTCCGCAACGATTATTACATTCAACGAAGAAAAAAATATTCGCCGCGCCATTGAATCAGTTAAATGGACGGACGAAATAATTGTTGTTGATTCGGAATCTACCGATAAAACTTGCAAAATTGCCGAATGTCTTGGCGCAAAGGTAATAACTCAAAAATGGTTGGGATTTTCAAAACAAAAACAATTTGCCGTTGATAATGCCAAAAATGATTGGATTTTCAGCCTGGATGCCGATGAAGAAGTTTCTGAAAAACTCAGAGACAAAATTAAACAAATAAGAGATTTACCTGAAAATGGACGAGCAGACGGTTATAAAATCCCAAGACTTTCTTTTTATATGAATCGCCCGATTCGCCACAGCGGTTGGTATCCCGACCGTCAATTGCGGTTTTTTAATCGAAATAAAGGCAAATGGAAAGATGTTTTAATTCACGAGTCTTTTGAAATGTTTGAAAATTCAAAAATTGAAGTTCTGAAAGAGGATATTTATCACTTTAGCGTTGAAAACGCCGCTCATCATCACAAAATGATCGGCGAAAGATATGCGCCACTTGCCGCCGAACAGTTATTTCAGCGTGGAAAAACTACTTCGCCCATCAAAATTTATACCGCCGGATTAACAACATTTTTTCAAACTTACATCTTAAAGCGCGGTTTTTTAGACGGATTACAGGGATTTGCCATTGCCCGTTTTGCCGCTCATCACGCTTTCCTTAAACATCTTTTATTGTGGGAAAAAGTACAATCAGCAAATAATCAAAATAAAAAATCAAAGTCTGATGACTAAATACAACTTACATTTTTTAATACTCATCAAACCCTTTAGTTTCGCCATTAGTTACGGTATATTGAATCTTGAGTTTTATCGTTCTAATTCAAATAATATGAAAAAATTAATTACAATTTTATCGTTTTTATTTATTTTGTCTTCCTTAATTTTTGCTCAAAAAGGCATTGATCCTCAAACCGACAAAATAAAATCCGAAGGTAATAAAACCATCAGAACGAATGATGTCAACCGCACTATTGATTGGGGAAGCGGAAAAACAAAGGTTCGCGCACCACTGCCGAATCCTTACAAACTAAACTCGCGCCGTGATATTTTAATTCAAACGATCACTAATATTTTAAGCGAAAATCAGGTAATTGTTGATGATTCCGCTTCTCGTTTACCTGATGGAATTATTGTTACGCAACCTTTTGTTTTTGCTAAAAGTTCGGTTACGGCGCAAAATCAATTAAATCGTTATGCCGTTTTGCCGAATTCCGACACTTCTTGGACGCGCGGGAGATACACTTACACAATTGAGGTGCAATCAATTGACGGCATTCAAAATAATGTTTATGTAACAGCTAAAATCGAAGGCAGAGCGAGTAGCGGGCTTGGTTTTGAATGGAATACTTTACAAAGTTCAGGTTTGGCGGAAGATATGTTTTTATCAAAATTAATAGAAATGATCACAGGTATTTCGCCTGATGCTTCACAAAAAGTTAATCAATAATTTATTTTTAAAAGAAATGAAAGGGTTTACTCGTACAATTTCAATTTTACTTTTTATTTTTCTGACCTCGATAGTCGCTCTGGCACAATTTGATTCAGATAATCAAAACGGAGGGAAAAGAGATGAGCCTCTACCACAAAACATCAAAGAAACATTAGCTAAACAACGTATCGAAGATGAGAAGAAGGAACACCAAAAACTTTTGGACAAAGGCAATAAAGCTGTAAAAATGAGCGAAGACCTGAAAAAGTCTTTTGCTAAAAACAACAAATTAACCACTAAAGACAAAGATAATCTAAAGGATTTAGAAAAACTACTAAAAAACATCCGCAAAGATTTAGGCGGCGGCGATGACGAGGGTGAAGAAGAAAAACCGATTTCTATGGCAACGGCAATAAATGTGCTGGCAGATACTACGGCAAATTTATATCAAGAAATAAAAAAAACTTCCCGCTATACGATTTCTGCTGTTGCCATAAAGAGTTCAAATTCTATTTTAAGCATCCTAAATTTTTTACGTTTCGGTAAATAGTTTATTAAATAAGTTCCGATTCCGAATTTGGTTTAAGTTACTTTTGCAGATAAATTCTCAAAA
>JBBSAX010000349.1:0-4015 GCA_038251885.1 Pyrinomonadales bacterium
TGGTCTATACTGGAAGCGATAGCTTCGATCATTGAAGTTATCGGCAACAAAAGTGTGTTGAATAGTGTTTGATTCACACTTAAATATCTCTTTTTTCACACTTTTGTTGTAGCCGCAATTTCTATACCGCTCAGTAATGACGCTGACCTACAAAAATTTTCGTGCGCCGGGAAGATATTCCAACTGGAAACGGCGTTGGTTTTCGGGCGCGGTCGTGCTGACGAAAAAGCGTCTGATTTTACAACAATACTCACAGCCCGTGATAAATATTTTATTAACGGACGAGCGTTTGCAAAAAATAAAAGTCTCGCTCGAAACGGAAGACACGCTGCTGTTTGAATTTGAGCCGAATCTTTTTCTCGAAAATTCATCCGGCGAAATTGAATGGCGATGCCGCACCATACAGGCACGAACCATTGCCGAATGTTTCAACAGAAAAATGATATAAATTGTATAAATTGTCTTAATATAAAAACAAAAAATCTATGACAAACAACGTAAATTTTGACGAACTCGCGCAAAAATCTTTTGCGCCCGGTTCAACGAGTGACGATTATGAAAAAATGTTCGCGGCGGTTTTTTCGCTTCCCGAATGGCATTTTATCGCCGATGGAGAAATGCCGAACTTGTCGCCTTATTGCGCGCTTTTCCCCGATTCGTTCGGCGATCAACCGGCAGTCGCGGTTTTCACCGACACCGAACGCGCTCGAAAATTTATGGCGGAAAGCAGCACGAAATTCGGTTCGGCGGACAAGCCTGTCGGTTTAAATTCAGGAAATATGCAGATGACTTTTTCGTCCGAAGATTTAATTATGAGCGTTCCGACGACGAACATTTTGGATTATATTGAAAAACTCATTCCGAAAGGCATCGTCAAAATTTTCTTCAATCCGAACACCGATTCACATGGTTTTCATCACGATTTGAAAATGATGCGACCGATTTATGAACATCTGGAAAGCAAAAATCTGATAGCGAAAACGCCGCCGAACACGGATGAAGCGGAAAATGTTTCAACGCCTGTCGAAACAAAAGATCAACCAACCGTTGACCAAATCGCGACCGAAATGAAATCATCCGGCGGCGTAGATTTCGACGCATTAGCGAGAAAAATGACGGAAACGAACGCGATGGAAGATATGAACGAGACGTTCGGAAATGTTCTCGCGCTTCCCGAATGGAATTTTATTTCGCGTGGCGAAATGCCGAATGTTTATCCGTATGTTGCGTCGAATCCGCAATATGCCGACAATCAGCCGATGATTCGCGCCTTTACCGACACGAAGCGTTTACAGCGTTTTGCACAGGAAAATAATCTGACGGAAGCAGACGGAAGCGCGTTGATGTTGACGATTCCGACCGCGAATATCGTCGAATATCTCGAAGGATTTATTCCGCAAGGCGCATACGGCGTTTGGTTTAATTCCGACCTGCAAAGCGAAGGATTTTTTATTCCGATCAAACAACTTCAGCCGATCAAAGATCATCTCGCCAAAATAAACTGGCAGAAAAAAGACGCGCAAAAATTATCGGTCGAAACTCTCCAATTTGTCGTTCGGGAAGGATTGATGCTTCCGTCGGGCGAAATAAAAACCGCACCTTATACGTCGAATGTTTTCTGGCGGGTGCCTGAAAATTGGTTGGAAAACGGAAAGATAAAAGCCGAGCATTTGAGAACATTTGAACAGGAATTGTCCGGCGGACGTTCGAAAACAATCGAAGGCGCATTTTATGTGCCGGTTGATTACTCCATTAAAATTTTCACGCCCGAGGATGTAAAAACGACCGATTGGCACGCGATAAAAGAAAACAGCGATGATTCCTGCACTTTTTTTATCATTTCCGAAACCGGCGAAGTCAGATTTGTTTCGGCGGAAGAATTTCAGAAAGATGTTGATTCTTATTTTCAAACGACCGGAATATCGAAGCAATCGCCGTCAAGCGTTGAAACTTTGATCGTGCAGATCAAAGACGGTTTGGGATTTCCGTCGGGCTTTGTCAAAGCGTCTGAAGATACGCTTCATCTTTTTTGTCGTGTGCCGTCAAATTGGGTAAACGGCGAGCAATTAAAACCTGAATATTTGGAAAAAATCTACGCGCAATTTTACGGCGCGAATTGGCGTGCTGGAAATTCGGACGGCTCGCACTACAAAATTCTCGATTCTTACACAAAAATTTTTCCGCTTGAAACCGTCAAAACAACAAAATTCAGCGACACTGTCAATCAAGACAAGCATCAATTCTTTTTCTACATCGGCGATGAAAACGGCGCGGTCAGAAAAGTTTCTTCCGAAGAATTTCAGGCTGACGTTGACGCATCTTTTCAAACACATACAACGGATGAAGCGCGAAAACGTCAGGACAACTTGGCGAATTGGGGAATGAGCGAAACGGCTGACGGCGATTTTGATCTGAATTTAACTGTCAACAAAGTCGGCGCAGTTAATTTTGATACTTCGATTGCGCCGTTTTACGAAGCAATCGTGCCGCTTCTTAATGATTATAAAGGAACGGGCGAATATGTTTCTCTACTGCGTTTTGAAGCGAGCGGAAAAAGCGATGAGGTTGAAAACATTGCGGAAAATGCCAACGGCGCGTATTTGCAGATTCGCCGATTTATTTACTTAAATCCGAAAAACGGCGTTCGCATCGGCGTAAATTCGATTCACAGCAATAAATTACGGCACGTTCAATCAAACGCCGAACTGCTTATCAGCATTGAACTTTGCAAAAATCTCGACAATCAAACGGGCGTTTTTTATCACGCTTTTCAAGGTCCGAAAAGTGATGTTTTGAGATTGTCGGAAGCAGTTCAACCGCTTCTCAAAGCTAACGGTTATCAGGCAGTTCAGTAAAAACTTTATGAAACATTTTCCAACTGTTTTGAAAGAAGTAAGCAATCCTGATTTGCCGCTTTGTTTATCATCGTGCTTTCTTTTTGTTCAGATAAATTTTCGGATTAGAAAAAAAATGGATGATGTAACAACAAAACGCACAGCGCGTCCCGACAGAGCGATGTTTCTGGCGATGATGGGCGCATTTTTTATTTTATTCAGCCTTCCGGCATTTTATTGGGCTGCTTATAATTTCGGACAATACAATCAAACGAACTCTTTTGTGCAGAAATTGCGCGACAATTCCGGCAACGCCACCACGCCGACTGAACGGCAGGAAAACGGCGAGAGAATTTCCAATTCGGTTTCGAGAGCGAATCGTTACCGGCTCGAAATGCTTATCAGCGGTGCGGGCGGTTTGGTTTTGTTCGGCATCGCCGCGCTGTTATTTTTAAAATCGTTCAAGGCAAAAAACCGAAAAAACTTTTACGAAACTGTTGACCCGCGAACGATTCCGATTCCGGCAAACAGCATCGAGATCAAATACAAAAAACTCTACGACGTTTTGTTCGCACTTATCATTTTATTTTTCGGCGGAATGCTTTTGCTGATTTTCTATCAAAATTTTACGAGCAAATCCGGCAGCTTTGAAACCGCCGTTTTGCGAAGTCTGATGATCGGCGTTCCGGTCATTTTACTGCTTGCCGTTTTGGGTTTTCTGATGATTCGCGCCAAACGCAATGCTGTTCGTTTGATCACAAATTCCTCCATCAAGCGCGGCGACGGACGAAATTTCGCGTGGAACGAATTCTGCGGCGTGATTACGCAAACCGCTCTTAATCGTCAAACGCAGCGAAAATACATCTGGCGCGTCGAACTCGCATTTGCGGGCGGCGAAACGGCGTGGCTCATCCCGAACCGCATTAAAAATTACAATGAAGTTTTCGATTATCTTTTAAAATTGCCCGCCGCCATAATCAAAAATTCGTCTTGATAAAAAAATATTTCGCCTGAAATTTACGCTTTTTATATCGGGTTTATAACGGGATTGTTGTATATTTGATTTTGATGAAAGTTTCTCAGAAAAAAGAAATCATCCGCGAAATCCGCGTTAACCCGCGGCTAAAAATTTTATGAAATACGAAATAGTTAAAAATTATTACAACGGCAAATTTATCGAA
>JBBSAX010000350.1:0-4007 GCA_038251885.1 Pyrinomonadales bacterium
AAGGCGACTTATCGAGCTAATCGGTAGCGTTATGTCATCAATTGCGGGTGTTGGACAAAACCCGACTGACAAAAAGATCGGGCGAAGTCAGCGACGCAACGCTTGAAAAAATAGAAAATTGCGTATTGTTAACGTTGGGCATAAAACTGTAATGGAAAGTCGAACAGTAATTTATTTGCTTTTCTTCACCATCGCGACGGCAAACTTTTTATAGATCATCTGCCAAAAATGCGGCGCGAAATGTTGGTTAAAAAGTTTAAGAAAGAGAAAAATTGGAAATAGTATTTGGAAGATCAAGCGGTATCAGCCGGACTTCTCACGCCCAAACGGTGTTGATTTAGAACGTGCGTATAAATCATCGTCGTCGTCAACTCTTTGTGTCCGAGCAGGTCTTGAATCGTGCGGATGTCCGAGCCGTTTTGCAAAAGATGCGTGGCAAACGAATGTCGAAGCGTGTGGCAGCTGGCGTGTTTTTCTACGGAAGATTTTCTGAGTCCGGTTTTAACGGCTTTTTGCAAACCGGATTCGGACAAATGATGTCTGCCCGTTTTGCCCGTGCGCGGATCGCGGCTGATTTTCTGCGATGGAAAAACATACTGCCATTTCCATTCACGCGCCGTGTTCGAGTGCTTGCCGTCAAACGCAAACGGCAGATGCGCCGCGCCGAGTCCGGCTTTTAAATCGTTTTCGTGCTGCATTTTTACGTTTTCAAGATGTTTCCGCAAAGGTTCGACGAGTTTATCCGGCAAAATCGTAAAGCGGTCTTTGCCGCCTTTGCCGTCGCGCACGATAATTTGTTTATAACCGAAATCCAAATCTTTGACGCGCAGACGCAGACATTCCTTCAAACGAAGCCCCGCGCCATAGAGCAGATTTGCCATAATCCAATTAACGCCGCTCAAATGCGACAAAACCGCCGCCACTTCTTCGCGGGTTAAAACAACCGGCACGCGCGTTGATTGTTTAGCGGACGTGAACTTGCCGCCGAGCCGTTCGAGTTCCACGCCAAGCACATCCTTATACAAAAAAAGCAGAGCAAACATCGCCTGATTCTGCGTCGCCGCCGCCACATTTTCGGTCACGGCAAGATGCGTCAGAAATACGCCGACCTCCTCCGCGCCCATCTCTTTCGGATGCCGGACATTGTTAAAGAAAATATATTTTCTGATCCAGTAAATATAAGTCTTCTCGGTTTGCAGACTGTAACGGCGAACACGCATAATGTCGCGGACTTGATCAAGAAGTGCTGACATATTTTTAATTGTATCGGTTGAACTAATTCAACGGATGTCGGTTTAATTTATTTAACGGACAATAAAGTTATGATAAAATCTCGAACAATGCAAATTTTCTCTTGCGAAAAGCAGAAATTTATTGTATTTTTAACAGAAAAATACGGAAATAGTTTCTGTATAATTCAAAGTTCGACGCTTCGTGAGGAAAACCAACGGTTGAAATTTTAATTACTAACTTTTGATTTTTTGACTTGCATTTGAAAATTGTATTGTTTACCATCGCTCAAATTTTGGTGAGAAATGGTGCGGCAGTTTTAGACAACGAGTCAAACAAAATCAAAATTGAAAACAAAATGGAAGTTAACCAAAAACCAAATACAGGAGACAAAAAATGAAAAAATTACAAAAACACATGGCAAAACTTATAATGGCGGCAATATTATTGACAGCCGCTTCGGTAACTGTTTTCGCAGATCAAGCTGTGTATCTCACTCAAAAACAGGTAACCGATGCGATGAACGCGTTAAAGCCTGTCCGTGAAGCAAAACAATCAGTTATGCATTATTGCGATCCTTGCGGAAAGGATGACAGCAACAAGGGCAAAACCGAAACACCTTCTACTCTAAATTTCAAAAATATGGGGAAAGGACAGTGGAATTTACTCTTAAATGGAAAAGCGATTGATCTGGCTTATATTTATATTCCAAATCCCGATAAAAACGGCAAGAAGTGGAAAAATTTAGCCAGACATATCGGCATCAGCGTTGAGGGGGTTGATACTTATAAAAATTAACCCGATCTGAGATGTCAATCAAGCCGTCAAAGTTTGGTTGTTTCCTTATAACGCCGCGTCGAACAAATCAATGGACGTGAGGGCGAAACAGGGACTTTCTTATCAAACTTGCTCGTTAAATCTTAGCGGGCTTGGCGGCGGTTTCGCCCCACGTCATCTCAACCGTTCGCTGTTTCTCGGTTTTAATAATGGTTGAATTATGAAAGCACTTTTTCAAACCTTAACTTTTTCCATTCTTCTTTCCTTTGGTTCGTTGCTGGCTTATGCTTGCTCTTGCGACGTGCCAAGTCAACGCCGCGAGTTTAAGGATGCCGACGCTGTTTTCGTTGGCGAAGTTCTCGAATTCAAGGAACGTGCCGCCGAAGCCGAAACAAACGAAGATTTAATCCTATTTCCATATCAAGTAACCTTCAAAATTGAAAAGCAGTGGAAGGGCGAGCGACAATCTCAAATTATCACGCTGACAGATTCCGCCATTGGTCCGTGCGGCGGCTTTGACGTAACCGTAGGTGATCGGTTCATAATTTACGCGCAACGCAAATCTGGTCAACTAACTTTCTGGAGAGCGTGCTTTCGGAATCGAAAAGCCGACGATGCGAAGGACGAAATCAAAAAACTTGGCAAGTTCTTTCGAGCAGACGCTTTTCTTTATCCGAAGTTTTGGAAGAAAATGTTTGAAAATGACGACACAGCGAACAAATCATTGGACGCGAGGCAAAAACAGCCTCTCTTTAAAATCTACTTTGGTTAAATCGGAGTTGCGCGTAATCGGTTTTTGCCCGCGTCAACTCAAGCGTTCGTTGTCTTCGGGTGCTCAAAAGGGTCTTGCTAACTAAGCCGTTATTAAATTAGGTTTTTGTCGCGTTAGAAGACATCACCTTGTCAGGTGCATTTCTTTTACTTGAGAAGAGTTTATGAACAACGTGACAGGACTTCGAGATTTGAAGCGTGTCAGGGGAGATGCCAGACTTGCATCGCACGGCTGTCGAATATTAAAAACCTTAAGTCCGATACTTAAAAGCCAATGAACAATCCAGCGAAAACCGTGACAGGATGTTTAGTTTGGGTGGCGTTTGCATTTTTTGTGTGTGCGGGGTTAGGTTCTATTTTCTTCATACAAGATATTCGCAAAGTTATCGATCCAATCATTTGTAACGGGAGAGTTGAGCGCGCACCTTCTTCCCATAGAGGAAGTATGCCGCGGGTCATTTGCACCGAATCCGATACGAGGAAGCGTACAGATCTTTCCGCTTTGGCGTCTATCCTCGACTGTTGTCCGATGGCTTTTTTAGGCGGCGTTCTCATAATTCTCATTTTGGCTCGCGTCATAATTTCCCCCGATCAAGCTACACGAAGGGTCGGGCGCGGAACTTAATAATAACGGCAACACCGAACAAGTCATTCGAGCGGACGGCGGGATAACGTGCCTCTCATGTTGTGTGTGCAAGTCAGGTTGTCGCCATTCGCCCGCCGCCGCTCAATTCCAGCGTTGGACGGCTTCTCTGAAAATCTAACGGCTCGAACGGCGGGAATTTGATAAATTAAATTGTGTTTATGTTGAATGACCTACGATGGAAGAAATTTGTTTTGCGGCGCGGCGTTCTTCGTCTTGTCGCTCTTCTGACTTTCATCGTCGGCATCGCCGTTGTTTGGAGTTGGCATTGGCAACCTGAAACAAAAACTTGTTTTATCGTTCAGTTGCCGCCTATGCCGATTACGCCGACTTCTGAACAAATTGCTCGTTTGCCGTATAACGATGGCTATCTAACAGTTCGGCTCGAACCGGACAACTCTTTGAACTTAAACTCGTTAAAAGTTGGAAGTTTGACTGAACCGGAACAACTTACTGCCAAGTTGCACGAGATATTTGAGCAGCGTCGAGAGTTTCGAGTCTTTGATGAGTTGCTTGCACAGCGTGAAGATTTAACGGACGCGCAGCGCACCGTTAAGAAAGTTATTGTTGCCGCGCCGAATTCAGC
>JBBSAX010000351.1:0-3824 GCA_038251885.1 Pyrinomonadales bacterium
GATGATGTAGAAAACGAGATGCGAGGCGGAAACGCGACTGCAAAGGAGCGTGTTCAATAACACTAACAGCACGCTCCTTTGTAGTCGCGTTTCCGCCATTTTAATCATTCTTTTCACGCAACTTGGTATTACCTTCAAGAAAAAAAAAGACGAGAAAATTAAAAATCCGTCTTTTTTTACTTGAAAATTTAACTTTTGATTTATTTCATTTTGCTTACGGTTTCTGAAAGTTTATCACCTATTTCCATAATGTTTGCTAAATCGAGTTGAGCTTTTCTGGCAACTTCGGGATCAACGACTCTCAAATTTTGAAACATTGCGCTTGTTGTGAAATCGCCGATGGCATTGTCCAGATCAACGATCATATCTTTGATGCTTTTCGCCTTTTCATTTTCTTTTTTAGATATTTCCTTCTTTTCTAAGTTTGAAGAAAAAAGATTTGAATCAAGGCGTTTAGCATTTTTAATTATTTCTTCAGCTGAAGTTTTGATTTGTTTATAATCAACATTTTCGCCCGTTGAATAAGCCTTGATAATCGCAGATTGCGACATCTGCATGCCTTCAAAATCTTCTTTGATTTCGGGATATTTTGTATCAATTTCGGAATTCAGCGGCGAAACTGTATTTGATTTATCGGCTTCACGCTTGATTCGTTCTATTTCAACAGAGCGTAAGCGAATATCGTCATCGCGCAAACTTTTATCGCCTGCACCGGCTGGTGGTTCAACTTGTGCAAAAATGCTTGAAAAAAGCGAAGCGGCGAAAATTAAGAAAGTAGAAAGAATTAATTTTTTCATTTTATATACCTCAATAAATTGATCGGATTTTAGAAGTTTTTCTAAAATCCGCTTTATAAAGACTTTGGATTTAGATTTATTTTATAAAACTTTGTTGTATGCGGCAATAAAAATCCGCCAACTTCAACTAATTCCGCGCTAAATTATTAATTTAGGCAAATAAAAATATAGAAAATCAGTTGAAGAATAAAACTAAAAGTTTTCCAATTAAACGGCGAACAAATCAAAAAGTAAATAAATGGGTAAACAGGAAAATCCGTAATATTTCAAGGAATTTTCACCCTAAATAACCGCGTGTAAACAAAGATGATATTTAATTGATTGCTCCCAATTCAATTTTTGCTTGTCCGTTTTCATCCGAGTTTAGCTGTGTGTATCCGTGATTGAATTATTATTTAATCTTCATTTTCGGACGTATTTTTTCAAATGGAACGATTCCTTCGCCTTCTAAAATAGCATAAAATTTGTCGGCGGAGACATTTTTGATCGTTTCAACCTTGCCGGAATTCCAACGAATTTCGATTTCGTCAACTTTCGTCGCTTTACCGAGTCCGAAATGAACGCGCAAATCGTTTTGCGACAAATAACTTCCGCCGCTTCTGATTTCCTCGGTTTGCACGACTTTTCCGGTCGTCAGTTTTACCCGTGCGCCGATGGCAAGCGGATTTCCGGTTTTTGCGCCGAGTTCTAAAGTTATCCAATGATTAGCTTTTTCGCCTTCGTTTTTCAAGATCATCGGCGAAGAATCTAAATCTTCGACGACGATATCAATCTGTCCGTCGTTGTCCAAATCACCGAACGCCGCGCCGCGTGAAACTCTGGGTTCTGACAACGCTGCGCCGCCTTGTTCGGTCGAATCGCAGAATGTGCCGTCGCCTTTGTTGACGAAAAGAAGTTTGCCTTGTTTGTAACCCGCTCCTGATGAAATCTGATCCATCTGCGGATAAACGTGTCCATTGACGACAAAAAGATCAAGCCATGTATCATTATCGAGATCGAAAAATCCCGTTCCCCAACCGACATACGGACGCGAAGCCTGCGCGACGCTTGCTGTAAATGAAACGTCTGTAAAATCGTATTTTCCGTTGTTCCGATAGAGCGTGTTATATTCGTCAGCAAAATTTGTTACATAAATCGCGTATTTTCCGGTATGTAAATAGTCGCCTATCGCCACTCCCATCGAACCCTGCTCCGAGCCGTCTCCGCTTACTCCGGTTCCCGATAGCAACCCGATTTCCTCAAAATTTCCACTGCCTTTATACTGATAAAAGAAATTCGGTGTTGAGTCATTTGCTATGTAAACATCCAATTTTCCTGTGTCGGCAAAATCTGAAAACACCGGCTGCATTCCATAAAAACCATCAGGATCAACCATTCCGGCTTTTTTTGTAACATCTGAAAAAGTTCCGTCGCCGTTGTTTTTGAATAGACTGTCTCCGGCACCTTTCAAGCCGCGAGGTCCGCATTGCACATCAACGCCGCGAAACTTACAAGTCGGAAGAGATCCGAAGCCGGGCAGATCATTTAGGTCAAAATCAACATAATTGGCAACAACCAGATCAAGAAAACCATCTCCATCGAAATCGCCGAATGCAGCTCCCGCAGACCAGCGACCATCTTCTACTGCCGCTCTTTTTGTAACATCTGAAAAAGTTCCGTCGCCGTTGTTTTTATACAAAACATTTCCGCCAAGACATGTGATATACATATCGGGAAAACCATCATTATTATAGTCGCCAACCGCACCGCCCATTGCGTAACCGGGAAAACCGACTCCGGCTTTATCGGTTACATCCGTGAAAGTTCCATTGCCATTATTTCTATAGAGAAGGCTCTTTGATTTCTCCTTTTTCAAAGCCATCTCGACCGTCGGGGCATTTGTAAAATAAATGTCCAGCCCCCCGTCGCGGTCATAATCTATTAGCAGAACGCCCCCGCTCATTGACTCAACGATGTATTTCTTTTCGGGCGCAGAAGTGTGCGTAAAATTAATTTTACTTTGTTTATAAACATCAACAAGTTGCGGAATTTTGCGGTTTTTACAAGCATCGCTTTGTGACCAAGCCGTTTGAAACGATATAACTGAAATCAATATTGAAACTGCTAAAAATCTGATAATCATCATATTGGGTATTCTTTCTATTTATTAGCTTTTGGAATAGAGTTTAAATCTCCGCCCATCGGCATCGGCATATCTGTTTTTCGTTCAGCGTTCTTAAGTTTTTGATAAATTTTCAATTCACGATCAGCATCTTCCTTGCGGGAGATTTTTCGATAGGCAATACTAAGTTGATAGTGAATGTAATCCTTATCCGCGTCGGCTGAAACCGCTTTTTCAAGTTGTTCGACCGCCTTTTTTATTTCACCTTTTTCCAGATAGATTTTGCCGAGTTGATAGAACGCATCAGCATAATCCGAACGTAAATTTATCGCTTCTTCCAAGTTTTTAACTGCTCTATCCGTTTCGATCTTTCGCTCGATTAAGGTCAAAGCGAGATGGTATTTTGAAATGGCATCGCCCGGATTGATTTCCAATTCACGGCTAAATGCTTTTTCGGCATCAGCAAGACGATTGAGACGGAGCAAGCTCTGTCCAATAAAATAATTGGCTTGTGGTGTGTTCGGTGCAAGAGATACAACCCGCTCGAATTCTGTTACTGCCCGCCCGTAATCTCCTAAGATCATAAAACCCTGAGCGGCATAAAGTAGAGTTTCCGGTGTTTGTTGCGAGATTTTCGTAAGTTGGTTAAAAACCGTAATCGCCTCCTGATTTCGTTTTAATTGGATCAATGAAATTCCGTAGAAATATGAAAGTTCGGCATCGCTCGTTAGTTCTGCTTCCATCGGTTTGAGCGTATTGACAGATTTCGGAAAATCCTTTGTTAAATAATAACTCGAACCGAGCATTTTTCTGATCAAAACATCTTGTGGATTTGCTTGGAGATGTTGCGAAAGAGGAATGATCGCTTTTTCAAACTCACCGGCTCGAAAACTGATGATCCCCAAATTACGGGACAAATTCGGAAA